>CALQFT020000140.1 GCA_943329925.2 Opitutus sp. GAS368 | reverse complement strand
GCGTAGTAACTCGGAGGCATCAGGGCGTCGGCGCCCGGGATGAGCTCCGCAAATGTGCCCCGTTCGTTGATTGCATAGTTAAATACCACTGGCTCCATTGCGAAGGGCAGCGCGTGCTGCAACTCGGCCTTGGTCTGCGACATGATTTCCTGCAAACGACGCTGTGCTTCTTGCTTGCGTTCCGGAGCCACGATGAACCCCATGCCTCCGCCCGCCATTCCTCCAAGCATCCAGAATCCCCAGAAGTCATCACCGAAGGCATCTCCTGCACGTTCAATGATCTTCTCTGTGTAATAGTTTGTTGCCCAAGGTATAATGCTTTGAATTGGACCCCTGAAGTTACGTGTGGTCACCGCCCCGAGTGCTTTGATATCTCCGGCTTTGAGCGCTTCAATGACCGAGTCCAAAATGCCAAGAGCTTCCGCGCGCCCGCTCCATTCGGCGGCGCAGCGAAGTAGGTATTTTTCAGTGACCATTTCCAAGATGGGCCCCACGTTTTGAGCCATTCCTCCATGGACTAGCACCAGCGACTCCTGAAGCTTGCGGCGGGTATCTGCGGAAACGATGTCGTGTTCTAGGAGCGTGTGGCGTGGCATCAGGCGGCCTCGGCTCACTCCCCATTCCGGATCCCCCTCGCTGGATTGCACGCCCTCTATGAGCTTCATTCCGGGCCAAACGCCGCCGGAGTCCTGCCAGCCGCCGCCGGATCCCCCGAGCCATTCACCCAATAGTGCCCTGGCCAACACCATTCTCCGTTCACCTTCCGCTAGCGGGCCGGTAAGTGACGCCGCCTGTCCCGTGGCCCGCATGCAAACGCTGATAAGGCAGCCCAAAAGATTGGTTGAAACTGCGAGGCGGGATCCCTTGGGGATATCATTGACCATCGATACGATTTCAAGGCCTCGCCCTTGACCCACGATTCGCGCGAGAAGCGCCGCTAATTCCTGACCCGAACCTTCGACTCCGGGTGGTACTACGCCCGCTGCAATCACTGCCGCTTTTAATAAACCGAGATAGTCGCGTGCAAAATCAAACACCTCAGCGAGTGAGGTGAGATCAGCCGTGGCACCCAGATCCACAGAAGTCAGGCGCAACACAGGTTCGTCCAATACGCGCAGCCAAGCGCTCACCGGCGGCTGGGGCGTATCGTTGCGACCGCACACGCCCAGATCCACCGAGATGTTGAGCACCCTTGCTCCCTCAGGGAAGTCCATGCCCAGAAAGAAGATGTCGCTCCAGGCAGAGTGCGTGAGATCCATTCGCACTGGGGTCTGTTCACGCAAAATGGGGTATGCACCGTCGGAGCCGCGCTCGAGGAGTTCGCGCCTCAATCGCAGGGGGTGATCCTCGGGATGGCCCATGCGGAACATCCATTGGTTGCCTCGCACGGAGCGTACAGAGCGGCGGACTTGATCTGCGAGAGTCTGGAAAGCAATGCGCTGGTAGGCCGCTGCCAAGGCGGAGGAAATGCCGTCGCTAGGGCCGGAGCGTGTCTGCTCTTTTCGGAATGAATCCACAGCTTCCTCAAAGCGGCGTCCGAGCAATTGTTCGTATCCGTAAAAGGGGATCAGGCCGGCAACTCCAGACTCAAGTTTCGAGGACTGAGCGATTTTTTCTGGGAGGTGAAATCTGTGGATGGCCGAGAGAAAAAAGAGGGCACGCGCTTTGTGGTAAAGGTTTGTGCTATGGGCTCGGAAAGAGTCGAGTGCCTCGCATGCGCCAAGGAGTTCAGCGAGTGAGGCGTGTGCGCAGGCGGCCTCCAGAGGGGTGTTGCGTTGCTGGGCGTCCTCCGAGGTGATGAGGCTAACGAGATCTGGGATATTCATGGGGGCTAGGCGCTTAGTCTGGAATAAGGGTGTATCCAGTTGGCCTTACATTTCACGGCGGGCGAGCATCTCCACCAGGCCGCTCAGTACTTCATCGCGATCCTGCCCGTCGAGAGCTAGCGCAAACTGGGCGCTCAGCAGGCCGTATTTTAACCCCATGTCGTAGCGGCGTCCTTCTAATTCAACTGCCAGATACCGCTCTCGCTGCTTCAACCGGGCGAGAGCCCCCGTGAGGTGCACACCTCCTCGCTCGCCAGCATGTACAACGTCCTCTGCTAGCAATTCCATTATCATCGGGGTGAGTACGTGCATTCCAAAAAAGCACAGGTAATTTCCTGCTCGCAAACCGGGTACGATGAGTCGCTGTTCGGCCTCGGTAGGCGTGGGTTTCTCGAGAACCTCGGTGACCTCGTAAAGGCCTGGACGTCCTGTAAGCAGCCGTCCGCCAACGGTCCCGTAAAGTGGCAGTTTGCTCTCGTGAGTTGCTTGCACAGCGGAAACCGAGCAGTTCTGCGTTTGGGCTACTGCGGCGAGTTGTTGGGCGCAGCGTTGTGCCCCGCCACTGACGTAAAGGTGGTCCCCAACCAGCAGCAGAAAAGACTCGTTTGCAAGAGCTTGACGTGCACTCCAAACCGCATGCCCATAACCTAGCGGGGCGCTTTGTTCTACAAAACTTAGTCGTGAGGAGAGGCTCCCCGCGGCGAGTGTGAAGGCGGGGATATCACCGGGTGCCACCACTACTACGATGCGATCAATTCCGGCTTGGATCACTTCTTCGAGCAGAATCTGGAGGGCTGTCTTGGACACGCCATCGCGATCGACTAAAGCTTGAAGGGGAAGGCGTCGCTGACTTGGCCCTGCTGCGGTGATGAGTGCTTGTTTAATTTCCACTGGATAGAGTTTCCCGGTTAAAATTCTCGTGCGTGTGCGCTGCTTTCATCCTCCACGCACGGCCAGTGGTGTCAAACTTCTCGCGCTGAACTCGCACCAGAGATTTGGTGCGCTCAGGTGTGTTCTCGGGCCCGCATGAGACCGGAAAGTTTTTTTGTGGCCGGGCAAGGCCGAGGGTTCGCCTTTTCCCTTGAGGGGCAGACTTCCAGGATCAATGCCGGAGCGCCTCGTGCGCTCTTACTACTTCCTGCGTGCCGTCTCCGCGCCTCCCAAGCAGGACGCGTTCGAAGATATCCTCGAGACGTGGAGCTGTTCTCTCTACTGTAAAATATTGCAATGCCCTTTCCCTGCCGGCCCTTCCCATCTTTTGGGCGTTTTCAGGATTTGATAGGAGTGAGCAGATGGCGTCTGCCATCGCATCGGAGTTCCCCATGGGCACCAGTAGTCCGGTCAAGCCGTGTTGGACGATTTCTGGCACTCCGCCGCCACGGGTGGCGACAACGGGTTTGGCCGCAAGCATACCTTCGGTGATCACTTGCCCAAAGGGTTCCCCTGTAGTGGAGGCGTGGACCAGCACATCGAGTTGATCGACGAGCCGCGGGACGTCCTTCCTAAAGCCCATAAATTCAACACAATCGTCTAGCTTAAGGGATGTCGCCAGAGCGCGGATTTCCTGCTCGTAGGCCTCCTCGCCAAACATGGCTGAGCCGATAATCTGGAATCTGGTTTTTGGAAACTGCCGCCTGACGCGGGCTGCCGCTTCTAGAAAAATGTGTTGTCCTTTCCACCGTGTAAGGCGTCCAACTAGCCCGACAAGTCCATCGACTTGATTTGTTTTTTGGGTCGCATCGCGCGCTAGGACGCCTTCATACACCACGGCGCTACGGGAATTGCTTGGTAGTCGGATGCTTTTGAGCGTCGCCATGGAGTTTGCCACTACAAAGTCCGGCATGATCCGACAGAGCAGTTGGAAAAGTCGGGCGACAGTTTTCGGAAGGTAATCCGCATTAATCCGGTCGTGAACGTGCCACACCACTGGAACTCCGGTGAGCCACGAACAGACTCCACCGATTAGGTCAGCTTTGAGCGAGTTGGTGTGAATGAGATCAATGCGCCTTGATCTGATGAACCGTGATAGTCGCTGGCAGTACTTGAGGGTTTTTCCAATCGCAGCAAGTTGAAGCAGGCTGTGCGCGCCCAAACCGTCTTTGCGGGCGTCGGTGATGGCTGAATCAAGCGGTAGAACGTATGTTTCAATTCCTGATTCGCTTAGTTTTTCTGCGAGCGCACCGGCTTCACCAAGTACAGCCACAGGTTCAAATTTTTGTTTGTTCAACTGCTGGAGCAAATGGAGCAAAGCGATTTCGGCGCCCCCTAGCTTGGCAGTGTGATCGAGGAAGAGAACTGTTGGAATCCGCTGAGTTGAATCGTGGGTACGCATCATGTGTGAGGTGTTTGAACTCATTGCGTAACAATGGTTTCCGATCTTGATTCAAGGCAGCGTGAATATACTTCCCGCATCTGCTCTGCGACTCTGCGCCATGTAAAGTTTCTCTCCACCTGCTGGCGCCCTATTCTGCCCATTTCACGCATTTGGGCTGGATTGGCTTTCATATGAGCTATGGCGAACGCAAGTGCCGCTGGATTTCGCTCGGGGAAAACGAGCCCTCCCTCCCCAAGGATTTCCGGTATGGCCCCAGAGTCCGAGCCGATGACGGGAGTCTCACAGGCCTGGGCTTCGATAATGACCCGCCCGAATTGTTCCTTCCAACTGGCGACCGTCCACGAGGGGAGTATCATAGCGTCAAGGGCGTTCATCACCTGCGGCAAGTCCTCAATACGTCGCGCTGGAAGAAAGCGGACTTGCGCGCTTCTGCCAAGCTCCTCAGCGCGTTGCGCTAAAACTGATAGAAATTCCCCGCCTCCGGCAAATACCATGGTTATTCCAGGAGGACACATGGGGAGTGCATTGATCATGTCGATGAGTCCTTTACGCTCGACCAGTCTGCCCACGTAGCCAACGGTGAAGCCCGAAAGTCCGAGCGCACTTTTGCAGTCCTCGCGGTTCATTGGGCGGAATAATTCAACGTCCACCGCGTTACCTACGATGTCCGCCCGCCCTTCAAAGCCCTTGCTTCTGAGAACATTAATAACGCCACTGCTGCGTCCCACCGCACAGGTGGCATTTCGAATAGTGTAGGATTCCAACCAGCGAAAAGGGGCGGGGAAATGTTTGCAAATGTTCTGCTCTGATTCCATTACGATTCTGGCACGCGGCAGCAGGCGGTTTCGCAGCCAGCAAGTATGGGCGCTGACTAATGCCCAAGGTTCTTGCCACAAATCGATTACATCCGGGCGGAAACTGCTAAGAATTCGGCCGAGCTGCGGATACCAATGCAGGTAATTTTGTGCCGGTCCAAGCCAGGGCCAAATCACCCGCTTTGCTGCAAAGCGAAAGTTTTTGTCCGTCGGAGTTTCTGCATTCCTCCAGACTCCGAAATGGTTGAAACGTTTCGGGACGAGGACCATAAGGTCGATGTCCGCCATTCGCGCGAGTTGCTCCGCCTTGCGTTGTCCTTCTGCGCGTGACTGGCAGGTGTGAGAAATTAAGAGGACTCGCACGTTGGTGATCTTTGGTCAAAACCGCGCCGTACTGCCGCATGCTGATGCGCGATGCGGCTTAGGTTTGGAAAAGGTGACTACCCACGAAAACGATTGTGGGTAAGGTTCCGGCCTTGCTGGTGGGCGGGAACGGCGAAAGGTGCGGTGACTTATGTCGGCGCCGCTGGCAGGAAGCGCTGCGCTTGAAACGCTTTTCTGAGGTTTCCTGTTTACTTTAACACTGAGGGACCAAATGCGTTAAGAATGCCGTGCTCGAGTGCGAGTGGTTCGTTGACCCCGCCCATGCTGAGGTGGCTGCGCATATCGGTAATGGACAGCACCCTGCGAAGGGCATCGTCGTGGTCTAAATCGTTGGCAAGGCGCTCGGCGTGCTGCGCACATTCCGGGAGGTGGCGCGCTGGTTGCTCGTGCTGGAGAAGAAGAACATCGGTCCAAAATGCCTCGAGCAGCTCGAGCATGCGGGTGCGCTCCCCGACGTATGCAGCTTCTGTTCGCGCGTCGTGGGTTTCTTCAAGCTGTTCGAGCCACTTGGGGTCAACGGTTTGCTTGTACTGCTTTTCCTCGGCCTTGAACGCGGCCGCTGCTACGCTTTGAATTGTCGCCTTCGCGCTCCCGAGAAGCTGTTGGAACTGTTGCGCAAGCCACAGGCCGCCTTGTAGGTCTGCTTTTCGTGTTTCATAAAAGCGGCACAGCAATTCGGCTACTGCGGCCTCCTGTTGTGAGCGTTCTAACTTTCCAGTGGAGCGCAGGTGCACCGTTACGCAGCGCGAGAGGATGGTTTCCAACAACTGTTCAGGATGCTCGCTCAATAAAAGAATGTGCGTATTTTTTGGCGGCTCCTCCAAGGTTTTAAGAAACGCATTTGCCGCTTGAGGCATCATTCGGTCTGCTTCAAAAACGATCGCAACTTTATGGCCGCCCCGGTGCGCATGCATGCGCAGCGCGTTCTCTAATTCGCGGAATTGTTCGATCACCAGCTTTCTGGATTTGGATTCCGGCGCAAGGGAGTGCACGTCGGGATGGGTGAGGGCCGTCTCGGGGGTGCAACCCAGCAGATGAGAGGTGAGCCCGAGGGCGAGTTGGCGTTTTCCACTACCCTTGGCACCCGTAACTAAAAAGGCGTGGGCGAGTCGGTTGTGTTGATGCGCCTGAATGAGAAGGTCAAGGGCGTCCGAAGCGGCTAGGGGCATCTCAAAATCTTAGCTCACCGAGGGCGGCACAGAAAAGGCTGATAATCTAAATCCACGCACTCTGCATTTCTCCTCAAACGGGGCGGACTGCGCGAGCTCCTGCACGCTTATTTAACGGACGAATACCCGCGGTGCATCGGTGGAAAAAGTTGCCATCCGGTCTTTAGAGCGGCGTGTTTGTTGCACAAAATCGTTATTTTCGCCGTACTCCGCCCAAGGGCCTCGTGGAATTTCATTCGCTTCGACAAATTTCCAGTCGGTCACATCAATGGAGTTTATCTTGAGGTAGTCGCGCACAGCAGGCGATACATCCAGGCCGGCTCCTCCGTTGAGGTTATGAGCAGGGCGCTCTTTGCCAAAGACGTATTCCCAGTGGTCGGTGCGGAAGGGGCCGCAGTCGCTCCACTGCGCGTAACAGACTTGGCCTGAATTGTTGCGTATGGCGATCCACCGATCGCGGCACACGCTCTGACCGGCACGTACGAAGGCCTGTTTAAACCAGGGGATGACCTGCTTTGCCTCCGGCTTGTGTGAGCCTACCCGCAAATCGTTATAGGGAAGGGCGCAGTAAAATGGGTTGAGACGGGGTACAAACCCTGAGGGGAAAAATCCACGCCGTTTGGTAGGATCCGGATTGTCAAAGCCCCCGAAAGAATCTTTCCAATTTAGGTCCCAACTGGAGGAGCGGTTATGCACCGGGTTGTTGACGGTTGCCGCTTCGCCGACCCAAAAAATGGTTGTGACGATCTTGTTTTTCCAAGGGTAGCGATTGGAGACGGTTGCCGCACGCGACGGAAGACTGGATGAAGGCTGCGAAGGAATGCGTACTTCTGGTTCCAAAGAGAGAAGTACGCTTTCTCGCAAGCGCTCCGCATACCGGATGAACTCGGCCTTTTCTGAAAAGGGCGAGGCCACTTGGGCATTGACG
Source organism: Opitutus sp. GAS368 (assembly GCA_943329925.2). Classification (GTDB taxonomy): domain Bacteria; phylum Verrucomicrobiota; class Verrucomicrobiia; order Chthoniobacterales; family Chthoniobacteraceae; genus Chth-196. Next base: position 1,935 of record CALQFT020000140.1, on the reverse strand, counting down.
CTCCCGGCGAAGCCGGCTGTCAAAAGCGCTGCGCAAATTCCGAGTCCGAGGTGGCGAGAATAAATCGTCATTCAGGAGTTAATCATTTACTCTAAATCGGAGCGGGACTGGGGTAAAGTGGTAAATTCCATGTGCCTGACTCAATCCCATCAATCACAACAACAAACGCAGTCCTGAGGGATGGATTAACTTGAGTCGATCCCACTGGGCAGGAGTGGAGAATCTCAATCATTACCGGCGTGATGCCACCATGGGAGGAGACAGCACGCGCTGCCGCAACCCCCAGCTTTTAGCGAGCGTAGCGTTGATGCGCGGCGTTTGTTTGCCGATGTATATTCGCACATGAGAGGAATGGACACCCATTTGCCCATCCAGCGGGAACGACTTTGTGGGCTACCCACGTTAGTAAGCTAGTAAAACAGCTCTTAAACCAGAAAGTCTGACTGATAAACAAAAAGCCTTTTGGGTATCTGTAATTTCGGCATGCGGGCTCTGTGGACAACCTTGTCTGGGTAGGGCAGGCTTTTGAGCTTTGGATGTCTCATGAGTTTTTGGAACGCTGATCCCACAACTGCCTCGCCGCTAGTGCGGCGCTTTACTTCGCTGCTTGCGCCGGTGGCTGATGCGCGCTTGGAGGCCATGGCGCAGGAGGCTGCGCTGTTGACTCGACGCAACTTTGGGAATGCGGTGCGGCTGTTCGCCCCGCTGTATTTATCCAACGAATGTATTAACTCATGCACTTATTGCGGGTTTTCGCGTGAAAATGCCATTTTGAGAGTGACCTTAGACATTGCGCAGATTTTGGAGGAGGTCCGGCATTTAAAGGCTCAGGGTTTTCGTAGTTTGCTTTTGGTGGCGGGGGAACATCCCAAGTTTGTGTCCAACGGCTATCTGGAGCGGTGCATCAAGGCGGTGGCCGCAGAGGTACCTTCAGTGGCGCTCGAAGTGGCACCGTTGGCCGTAGAGGATTACAAACCCCTGGTGGCAGCCGGGGCTGAAGCGCTTTTGGTTTATCAAGAGACCTACGACCCGGAGCTTTATTCGCAATTGCACGTCGCGGGTCCCAAGCGGGACTATGCTTGGCGGTTGGCGTGCGCGGAACGTGGATACGAGGCGGGGTTCCGGCGCATAGGGCTCGGGGCGTTGTTTGGTTTGGCAGAGTGGCGAGCGGAGGCGGTGGCGCTCGCGCGGCACTTAGAGAGTTTGTTGAAGCGCTGTTGGAAGGCGCAATTTACGGTGAGTTTACCGCGTATGCGCCCCTGCGCGGGGGAGTTTGAACCAAGGCATCCTTTGGGGGACCGTGATTTCACGCAGCTGATGTGTGCTTTTCGAATCTGTTTTCCCCAAGTTGGGTTGGTGATGAGTACCCGCGAACCGGCGGCCCTGAGGGACGCGTTGTTGCCGCTGGGGGTGACCATGATGAGCGCGGGCAGTCACACCGAACCGGGCGGCTACACGGGGCAGGGGCGCGATGCGGTCCATCACACCGTAGGGGGGCGGGTAGTGGCGCCTGCCCCAGAGTTGCTCGGCAACGCACCGACCGAGCAGTTCGCGATTGCAGACGAACGTTCCCCAGCGGAGGTGGTGGCGGCCCTGCAGAGCAGGGGGTTCGAGGCGGTTTGGAAGGATTGGGATGCCGCGATATCGACCGCTTAGGAAGCGCACTCAAAGGCTGGAATTTTATGCAAATCGTCTTAAATGGTGAGAGGCGGGAATTGGCCACTGCACAAACGGTGGCGCAGTTGGTGGCGGAGTTGGGATTGCCCGCCCCGGCGTTGCTGGTGGAACACAATGGAGTGGCTCTGCGTCGTGCCGAGTGGGATGGTTGCTTGCTCTGTGATAGCGATCGCGTGGAAATTATTCGGATTGTGGCGGGTGGATAGCGGCCAGAGTTGTCATTTCGGAAAAAATAGGTCTAACTTTCTTGGCGAAAAT
>CALQFT020000139.1 GCA_943329925.2 Opitutus sp. GAS368 | reverse complement strand
TCGGCCAAGACGGGGGACGCAGAGAAGTTGCCGCCAATGCGCTGCGACCAACGCGTTTCACCCGTAATAGCATCCACGCAGGAGGCAATTCCCGAGTCGTCCACCATGAACAATGCCCCGTCGCGCAACAGCATCGAAGGCTTGCTTGGAACTCCCTTTTTAACACGCCACGCCAACTGGGATTCCTCCAAGACGCCCGCCCCGCCCAATTTCACCGCCAGAATCTGGCCCTTAAAGCCGCTTTGAAAAAAGACCTTGCCGTCCCACACCAAAGGCAGCGAGCTCGCGCTGTGCTGGGCGCGCTCTTCCAGTCGCCACAACTCCTTGCCCGTCAACGGATCATAGGCGTAGTGACACTTCGCCCCGCTGCTCAGCAGCACAGGATGCCCCTGCCATTCGGTCACCGCAGGCGTCGCAAATGCTTTGCGAAAATCGCCTTCCCCGGTGATTTTCCCCTCCGCATTAAGATCCTGAAAATCTACGGAACGTTCAGTACGCCATACTGTTTTGCCCGTATTACGATCAAGGGCGACGACAAATTGAAAGTCACTACCATCGAAATTCAAAAGCAGGAAGTCCCGCCAAACCACCGGCGAGGAGCCCGCGCCCCTGAAATGATTGCAGACAAAGTCGGTCCTCTCCCAGATTTTCGCGCCGGTTTCCTCATCGAAACAGGCGGTACCCGGTGAGCCGAAAGTGATGTAAACCTTGCCCCCCGCTATGGCAGGAGTGGGAGAGGCGTAACTGTTAAATTTGTGGCAAAACTGGGGATTTTCGATCCGGAAAATAACCTCATCCCTCAGTACTGCACCGGTTTCGCGATCGACAACCACTAGGGAAAGCGCGGAGCCATCCTCTGTGGCCGATGTAAGCCAAATGCGATTTCCAGAAATCACCGGAGAAGACCACGCCTTGCCCGGAATGGGAGTTTTCCAGCGCACCCCCAGGTTTTCAGAAGGAGCAGAAGGAAGGGACGTGGCCTCCGAGGAACCGTCGCCCATGGGGCCGCGAAACTGCGGCCATTCCCCTTTTGCAAATACCGAACAAGGGATTGAACTCATCAGCAGAGCAACGCTGCTGGCCAGAAAACGGGGGGCGAATTCGCGCATATATACTAGCAGAGAACAAAGTTGCCCAAAGCGAAAGCGCGAAAATGCGAGGATGTGCTTTCTAAGCGCACCTTACTTGCCAGTTCAAGAGGACATCTATCCCCAGGGCGGCGCCGTCTACTGCGCTTGATGATATGGACAAATTTGCAGCAACGCAGAGAACTCCGTGCTTGTGAGCGTAAAGCCGACAGTACATTTGCCTTCGAGCTCAAAGACTTGGACTGACTTTATACGCTCTCCTTTGGGGGAGAAGGGAGAAGCGGATCGCCCGCTAATAAGCCTGCCCAGGGGGCCGAAAGACCTGCCCAGCGGTGCGTATGATCAGCCAAACATCCATCGCCAAGGTCCACTGCTGGACATACCGGATATCCCAGCGTACTCGATGCTCGATGTCCTCGGGCGAGCGTACCTCGCCGCGGCATCCGTTGACTTGGGCCAGTCCCGTGATACCCGGTTTCACAAAGCTACGAATATGGTATTGCTCCTGCACGGCAAAGATATCCGTGTGCTCCACAAAATGGGGGCGCGGGCCCACAACGCTCATTTCTCCCGTGAGCACGTTAAGGAACTGGGGCAACTCGTCCAGACTGTGGCGGCGCAGCCAACTACCAAAGGGAAAGATACGGGGATCCTCGCGCTGCGCTTGGACTCCGGCAGGAACGGTGAGGGCGGAACGCACATGCATGGTCCGGAATTTCCAGACCTGAAACGGGCGGTTGCAGCGGCCATGCCGCCACTGCCGGTAAAAGAGAGGCCCCGGCGATTCATGCCTCTGCTTGAGCCTAGTAATGAGGGCAACAGGCAGGACTACGAACATTAAGGCAGGAAGCGCTACGGCTATATCCAAGGAGCGCTTCAGAAGCCTGTAAACAGGGCTTTGCAAAGGCTCGGCATATGCTACGCCAAAACACCAGTCCCCCTTGGTTTCCCAACGGAAATGTCCGGGGTGAGCAATGGCGAGACTATTAGCCACGACGAGTCGCACTCCCAAGTGCTCGCATTCCTTTTTCCAACGCGCCACCTGTTTGTCCGGCGGGGTTCCCGCCACAATCACCTGATCGACGGCCTCCTGGCGAACCACCTCTCGAAGATTGCCCGCCAAGCCCAATTGAGGAAGCCCAGTTTCCTCGAGCGGATCAAATGGGTCGGTCGCCTCAGCCAACCAGCCCACGGCATGGATGCCCAGAGGATGATGAAGTTTTAAGACCCTTCCAAGATCAGCGACCTTCGAGGCGGGGCCCACGATCAAGACACGGTGAATATGCTGGTCGTAAAACAAAATCCTCGTGAAGAGCCTGGGCAGCATCCAATGAGTGCCAACCAAAAGCGCCATCACGCCTGCCCAGAGCGCCACCGTTGCCGTCGGATGCTGATAGTCGGCGAAGCGTTCCCCGCCAGCAATACACGCCAGCACTGCAGCCGCTATAGTGCGCACACCACAGGCACCTAAGCCTGGGGCCTGTGCATGCTCTCCCACTCCATGCCGCCAAAGCGCCTCTCCCACAATTCCCAACATCCACGGCCAAAGCATCAACCCCATTCCAGGAGCGAGCATTTGCGCAATTGCGCCACTGAAATGACCGGTAACCACCGGCACCATCCAAATTGCAATACACTGTCCTCCCGCCACCAAAGCAGCGAATCCACGAGCACGATAGCCAAACATACGCGCCTCCTCCCATGTAAAGAGTAACCCCAAGTCGGAGGCTTTCTCCGACTCATCCCTGATTCGTCACCCAAGACAGACTTGCGCCTAAAAAGAGGCCCGCAAACAAGCCCGAATCATCAATAAGTCAGCGTCGAAGACCCGAATTGCTTTGCGCCCCGCCTGAATTGCTTTTTCCTTCCCCCATGGCCACCTCCCTCACTCCGATGATGCAACAGTATCTGGGCATTCGCAACACGCTGCCCGCGGATACCATCCTGCTGTTTCGTCTGGGTGACTTTTACGAAATGTTTTTTGAGGACGCCAAGCGAGCAGCCGCAGTGCTCAATCTCGCCTTGACCAAGCGCCACGAAACCCCCATGTGCGGCATCCCTTACCACGCCGCCGAGAACTATTTACGCAAACTGCTATCCGCTGGAATACGAGTGGCGGTGTGTGATCAAGTCTCCGAGCCACAACCGGGCAAAATTGTACAACGCGAAATCACGCAAGTCATCTCGCCGGGCACTGTTTCGGATTTGCTGCTCCTTGATGCGGGCAGGAACAACTTTTTGGCAGCGATTCATCCCGACCCCAAACGCGGCTACGGCTTTGCCTACATAGATTTGATGACTGGCGAATTCCGCCTCAGCGAACTGGAAAACGAGCGGGAACTCACGGACGAACTGGCCAGAGTGAAGCCGGCCGAAGTGCTGGTGAGCGAGGCTGCACTAAAAAGCCTCGAACACATTCCAAACATCGTTGCAAGAGATGGATACGGCTTTTTGTTCGATCAAGCCTACCATACCCTGCGGGAGCAATTCCGAGTGCAAGCCCTCGACGGGTTCGGGTGCGAAGCGCTGCCAGCCGCGATTTGCGCAGCGGGCGCAATTGTCCATTATCTGAAGCACGAACTGAGACGTTCCCTCACCCATGTCACGCGCCTGAGCACCTACCAGCGTAGCGAGTTCATGGTGCTGGACGCCGCCACCCAGGCCAACTTGGAACTGGTTGACTCCCGGGGCAACGGCAAGGACACCAGTCTACTTGGGGCGCTGAACCGAACGCGCACCCCTATGGGCGCGAGGCGGTTGCGGGAATGGATCCTCCAACCCCTGTGCACCTTGGCTCCGATCGAGGCCCGCCAACAGGCCGTGGCGACCCTTTTACAGAATCCCGGCGGGTTACTCGAATTACGCGAACTGCTCGGCGGCATCCGCGATATTGAGCGAACGGTAGGCCGTCTGACGCAATCCGGGGGCACCGGGCGGGACTTGCTGGTCTTGCGCTCGGCTCTGGAGCAGGTCCCAGTGCTGCGCTCCAACGTGGAGCCCTGCGCGGCGCTCAGCCCCTTACTTGCACGGGCGGCATCAGGACTGCATCCCCTACCCGCGCTCTTGGACCTATTGGAAAAGGCTCTTTTGGAAGAACAGCCCGCAATCCTTCGCGAAGGCGGCATTTTTCGCGAAGGTTATTCAGACTTGCTGGATAGCTTACGTTGCGCTGGCGAAGAGGGAAAACGTTGGATCGCTGAGCTCCAGCATAAACTGGGAGAGGAAACGGGCATTCGTTCCTTAAAAATACGATATACGTCGGTATTCGGCTATTTTATCGAAATTACGCGCTCGAACTTATCGCTTGTCCCGGAAAGTTGGATCCGCAAACAAACGGTCGCCAATGGGGAACGCTTTATCACCCCAGAATTAAAGGAGGTAGAATCGCGAATATTGGGCGCAGGAGAAAAAGCAAAGGCGTTGGAATTGGAGTTATTCGCACAATTGCGCGAAGAGGTCCTAACCGAATTACGGGCATTTCAGCAAACAGCAGATGCGGTTGCCACCCTGGATGTGCTGGCGTCGCTGGCGGAAACCGCGCGCTTGTACGGGTACTGCCGACCGGAATTGCATGAAGGCAGCGAACTGGAGTTTATCGAAGGACGACACCCCGTTTTGGATCAGGCGTTGGTGGAGGAAAAGTTCGTCCCAAACGACGTGCTTTTGAACAGCGAAACCCATGCGCTGCTAGTGCTCACGGGGCCAAACATGGCTGGAAAATCCACCTATATCCGACAGGTCGCCCTACTGACCCTCATGGCGCAGATGGGGGCATGGGTGCCAGCCAAACGCGCGGTGGTGGGGTTGGCGGACCGCATATTCACTCGCGTGGGCGCCAATGACGATCTCTCCCGCGGGCAATCCACCTTCATGGTCGAAATGCACGAGACAGCCAACATCACCAACAACGCCACCCCGCGCTCCCTGGTGATTCTCGACGAAATTGGAAGGGGAACCTCCACCTTTGACGGCCTCTCCATTGCCTGGAGCGTCGCCGAATACCTGCACGACGTGCTTAAAGCGCGCACCCTCTTTGCGACACATTACCACGAACTCACCGAACTGGCCCGCACTCGGACCGGGGTTCAGAACTTCAACGTCGCAGTGCGCGAATGGAACGAGCAAATCATTTTCCTGCGCAAAATCGTCCCCGGCGGCGCGGACAAAAGCTACGGCATTCAGGTCGCACGTCTGGCTGGGTTACCCAAGGCCATCCTCGAGCGAGCCAGAGAAATTCTAGCAAACCTAGAACGTTCCGAACTCAGCGCGGAAGCGGCCCCGGTTCCAGCGGAAACCTCCACCGGCGCAGGAACCCCGCCAGTCCGGCAGACCAGACGCCGAAGCGTCATGGCGGCAGAAGCGGAACGCCCGCAAATGACGCTATTTTAAACCAGACAGGCGAATCTAACGTAAATAGATCGCTACGGAATATACAGATCCTGGCCTGGCTTTAATTTAGCGGCTGCATCCGAAGAATAAAAATTGGCCTCCTGGATTTCTTTCCAGCGGTTTTTGTTTTTATAATATTTCTGCGCGATGACACCCAGCGTTTCACCGGGTTGGACCTTGTGGGTGCGAGCGCCGTGTGGGATGGGGCGCTGGGGCACTTCGCCCGGTTTGCCGGCAATCACGCCGGTGGTTGGCGGAGGGGTTTTAATGGCGCGAAGCTCTTCAAGCGTCTTGCGAAGCTTGAGGTTCTCATTTTTTAAACGCGCGGCCTCCTCTTGGGTAAGGGGCGCCCCCTTTCCCAAATGGGCAAGAAGCAATAATTCACCCTCCTTTTGAAAGGATTTCGCCTCCTTTGCGAAAGGACCATCTGGAGAAACTGCCACGTAGCGAGTGAAATGATAGAGTGCACCAAGGGGATCCTTGAGTTTGTCCGCGTACACATGCCCCAAGCGGTAGTGAGATTCGGCGGTGCGAGGGGTGCCATCCAGAAGAGACTCATACACACGCACGGCCCCCTCCAGATCCTCGGTGGAAAGACGCTTATCTGCCTCAGTCAAGCCGCGGTGAAAGCGAGCATCCCCCTTGGGATCACACCCCGTGAACAAGATCAACAATGACACGCAAATGAGGGATAAACGGAGAACTCGCATGAGTAGAAGGAGCTAAAGTTTGACTCCAGAGTCTTCAATTGCGTCATTCACTGCGCGAAGCGATGCCAATCGAGCAAACCATTTGTAATTTCCAGGAATAATCAACCAGGGTGAATGCGCCGTGTTGGTTCGCTCAAACATATCTTCAGCAGCCTGATTGTGATCATCCCATTTCCGACGATTTCGCCAATCCTCATCCGTGATTTTCCAATGTTTGTAAGGATCGGCCTCACGCCGTTTGAAACGAGAGAGTTGTTCATCCTTGGAGATGTGAAGGAAGATTTTTACAATAATAGTGCCGTCGTCAATAAGCGTGCGCTCCGTTTGATTAATCTCTTCGTACGCACGTTTCCATTCTTTTTCCGAGGCAAAACTCTCGACCCTTTCCACCAAAACTCTTCCATACCACGAACGATCAAGGACTGCAATTTGACCACGTTTTGGAATTTTACTCCAAAAACGCCACAAATAATGATGTGCATACTCCTCCTCCGAGGGTTTGACGATGGAATGCACCCGAAGCAAACGCGGATCCAACCGCTCCAGCATGCGCTTGATAGCCCCTCCCTTTCCCGCCGCATCCGGTCCCTCAAAGATCACCAGCAGCGGCCGCTTTTCCTCCGCCAACGCCCGTTGATACGTCAATAAACGCAACTGGGCGGTCTTAAGCAGACGCTTGTATTCAGCCTCATCCACCGCCGGATGGTTTAACGCATCCAGGCGCAGGCCTTTCCTGAATCGCAAATAGTTCCCTTGTTCACTCATCTAAATTAATTGTCAGCTTCCAAAAAACTTACGCTTCCCCACTAGCACCATCTCTCACTGAACGAAGCTCTTCCGGAAGCAACACAGGAACACCCCCGCGCACCGGATAAAATGAGAGGCCGTCAGCGCACACCAAAACCCCCGTCCAATCGGCGGTCTCCCTAGCAGGAAGAGTCGCCAGAAAAGGCGATTGCCCCGGGAAAAAACTCAGAGTTTGCCCCGAGGCGGGGCAGCGCAAGGTTCGCACAAATTGCATGTCTAAAGCGTCCTCCATTTTTGGGCCTTCGGGAGCCGCAGGGCTTACTTACTAATACTTTGGCACCGAGGAATCTACAGTATCCGACCAGGCCAGAATACCGCCCTCGACATTCCACAGTTTGGCGAACCCAGCCTCTTGCAAAAGCTTAAGCGCCCGGGCTGAACGCATCCCGCTCTTGCACTGCAGCACAATCTCGTCTGCGCTATCCAGCTCGCTCATGCGCGAGGGCAGTTCCCCCAGCGGAATGAGTCGCGCCCCCGGAATGCGACAAATGTCGTACTCGTAGGGTTCGCGCACATCGACGAGCACAAAGCGTTCGCCTTGATCAAACTTACCCTTTAGCTGCAACGCCGTGATGGTAGGCACGAGCGATTCCTGCGCCTCAGCCGCCTGGGCTTCGGGAATGCCGCAAAACTGTTCGTAATCAATGAGCTCTGTGATTGTCGGATGCTCGCTGCACACCGGACACTTAGGGTCGCGGCGGAGTTTGAATTCGCGAAACTTAAGCTTTAAGGCGTCAAAATGAAGCAGACGACCAATCAAAGACTCGCCTATGCCCACAATCAGCTTGATGGCTTCAATGGCCTGCAGCACACCGATAACTCCTGGCAACACCCCCAAAACGCCGCCTTCGGCACAACTGGGCACCATTCCCGGTGGAGGCGGTTCAGGAAACATACAGCGATAACAGGGGCCGCCGAGGTGAGGGGCGAACACGGTGCACTGGCCGTCAAAGCGGAAAATTGAACCGTACACATTCGGCTTTTTCAAAAAGACCGAAATGTCGTTCGAGCAGTAGCGGGTCGGAAAGTTGTCGGTGCCATCAATGATGACATCATAGGGCTCTGCAATCTCCCGAGCGTTGGAGGAAGTAAAGAAGGTGTCATACAAATCCACCTGCACATTGGGATTCACTTCCCGAATGCTATCGCGAGCGGAGTTAAGTTTTTTACGGCCCACATCCTTTGTCCCGTGAAGAATCTGGCGCTGAAGGTTGGAGAAATCGACGGTGTCCCCGTCCACAAGCCCGAGCCGACCGATGCCGGCAGCTGCCAGATAAAGTGCTATAGGAGAACCTAGTCCACCGGTTCCAATGCATAGAACGCTGGCGGCCTTGATGCGCTTTTGCCCCTCTAACGTGACCTCCGGCATGATGAGGTGCCGGGAATAACGGGCTATTTCGTCGTTAGAGAACTCGATGCGATCGAGGCGACTGGGATCAATGATACTTTGGGCCATAGAAAAGGAGTGGAGACACTATACGACTGTTTTCAGTTTGAAAAGCGAGGGAGTTAGATTCCTTTGAAGCAAAATATTAACGGGCTTATTTGATATTTGCTAACACAAGAATGTCAGCATGTTAGCCAATTCAGCTAACAACCGCTCTTTCACAAAACAAGGACACAGAAAGCCTGCAAACTGAGAAAAAGCGAACTCCACTGCCAGCTTATACCATCTCTTTTAGGTTTATGGATGATTAAAAGACCTCAGCACTTGAGAACGCGGAGCCCCAGCGTGCAATGAGTGTCTGAGTTTTTGGAGCGTCAAAGCGGAGCTGGTGCCCGCGGTCCCGGGAGAGAAGAACCAGTTTTCTTCAAGACTTGGTATTAGACATCAAGCAAGCCTCCTCAAGGTACTTAGGAAAAGTGCCCTCATCTGCAATCTGTCTTGGCTTGATTCAAGCGGCCCCAATACATCAGAGCATCGCTAGTTGAAGTATGAAAAAAAACGAGGCCCCCGTGAGGGAGCCTCGTTTGAAACTTCGTCAACGCGCTGTTTTAAAGCGCCTTGTTTGAAGATGCAGTTGCTGGGGTCTAGTAACGACCGCCGCCGCCGCGATCGAAACCGCCGCCACCACCGCGGCTTCCGCCACGATCGCCGCCACGGCCACCGCCGCCACCGCCGCGATCGAAGCCGCCACGGCTTCCGCCGCCGCCGCCGCCACCGCCGCTGCTACGACGCTCAAAGCCGCCGCCGCCACCACCACCGCCGCCACCGCCGCCGGGTCCACGGGCTTCCCGAGGCCGAGCTTCATTAACCGTCAACGGACGGCCTTCTACTGACTGGCCATGAAAGCGAGTTACTGCTTCCTGCCCTGCTGCGTCGGTCGCCATCGTCACAAAGGCGAAACCGCGCGACTTATTCGTAAACTTGTCGAAAATGATCTGAACTTCAGTGACATCACCGAC
>CALQFT020000138.1 GCA_943329925.2 Opitutus sp. GAS368 | reverse complement strand
GAACAACCGTGCGGGCACGGGGAAGTTCTTCCAGCACAGGGCCCAAATGCACAGCGACGTCGCCACAAAGATAGCGCTCCGTCGGCCCGGCTCGTCGCTGCGCCGCCTCAACGGCACCTTCATGCGTCTCAATTCCAACAACCTGTGCAAAACGAGGCGCCAGACGCCGACCGAAAAAGCCCGCGCCGCTGTAGGCGTCCACCAAAGCGAAGTCTTCCCCAAGCGCAGCGTCTCCTTCTCCAATTGCCGCGTCGACAACGCGCAACAACTCGGCGGCTGCTCCGTCGTTGGTTTGTTCAAAAAAACGGACGCCACTGCGGGCCGAGAGCGGATATTCGCCCTGCTCTGGATGGGTCTTGCGCAGAGCGCGTAACGCTTGGTTCACAGGAGCACTGGCTATGGGGCATTCCGCAACATCCACCAAATCTCGCCCGAATTTCGTGTAAAATCCCACCCGCCTTTCATCGGAGTGGACGCGAATCCGGTTGCGATACGCCCACTCGGAGGGCGAGGGGACCGTGGGTAAAACGGGCGGATTCTCAATGCGCCCAACGCGCTGTAAAAGTTCCCGCACCTGGTCGGCTTTCCACAGGAGTTGCTGTGCGTAAGGCACGTGTTGGTAAGCGCATCCACCGCAGATCCCAAAATGTTTGCAGCGCGGCTCCACTCGTTCCGCCGCGGCGACTTCCACCGAAAGGAGTCGGGCCTCGCAAAAGCGCTTCTGTCGGCGCACCACCTTGACTCGAACTTGCTCGCCTGGAACGGTAAAGGGTACGAAGTAGACCTTCCCTCCGGCCCGCCCCACTCCGGCCCCGCCATAGGCTATGCTATCAATTTGTAGGGTCAGCTCTGATTCGTCTAATGCCTGAGCAGAGGGCGACGATTGGCTTTGTGAATGTTTCTGACTCACGGCATCCGTGAATTCCAATTTTGATTCCGCACGTAATCCATGCGGGAATCAAACCCGAGTTCCGGCGGGAACTCTTCATAGCCGCCTTTTACCCAAGGGGTAGTGGGAGGGAGAACGGGTTTATAGCCTCCCCGGTAGGATGGAAGTGGGAATGTGATGACTTCGTAAACGCCTGCACCTAAACGCATCAGCGTTCTTCCGGCACCCAGAACTACTCCGTAGCTGAAAATCCCAGTGCTGGACATCGTGGGGTTCATCACGTCCATGGAGTTTAAGATTTCGCTGGAACCACCCATGATATTGCCGATGCCGCGCCCGAGTTTTCGGATGGCCCCGTGCTCGCGCAATGGCGGATCTTGAATGTCAGCAAACGTCGTGGTGAGTGCTGGCAACGTGATCGTCGCGATTAGGGCACAAGCAAAGTTTGAAACGCTGGGGAGCCTCATAGTTAGTTACCCTAATTAGTTGACGCTCCGGAGCCAATGACAAACTCCGAAATTCCGAGCATTTTCCATCTCGCTCCAGTACGTTGTGGCGTCTGTTCATGGCCGTCGCCTCTCTTCTTGATACCTTTTCCAGCGCCCCTGCTTTTCAGAAGGCGCTGCGCAAAACTGCTGCCCAAAAACGGCGATCCAAGCCCGCCGCTCTCCAACACACGGTTGCCCAAGCGCATCCGGTACTTGCAGCACTCCTTGTGAGCACGCATCTCGGTCGCACTTGGGTGGTTTGTCCAAATTCCTCCGCTCAGGAGCGCCTTTTCTCCTCGCTCCAGCTTTGGCTACCCAACGCCCTTTTTTTTCCCGAAGCCCCGGCCGCTTCGATAGAGGGCGCCATCCCCGATCCTGAGTCCGTTGCGGAGCGACTCTCTCTGCTTTCGCAACTTCAGGATGAGCCGCAGCCTAACGAGTGTATCGTGCTGACACGGGCAAGTTTGCTCGCCGAAGTTCCAAATCCGGAAGGACTGCGTCGCACGTCGCTGCAGTTTCGCAAAGGTCAGGCCATTGAGCGAGAGGCTGTCCTTTTACAGCTCGAAAAAGAAGGGTACGAGTTGGTTCCCCGAGTGGCCGAGCGCGGCCATTTTGCGGTGCGGGGCGGGATTTTGGACATATTCGGGTTTCAACATTTGCGTCCGGTGCGGCTTGAGTTTTTTGGGGATGAAGTAGAGTCCATCCGGGCGTTTGAGTTGGACTCGCAAAGCTCGGTGGAGGCCTTGGAGCAATGCACTCTGGTGGGGATAGACGCCCCGGAAGCCGGCCTGCTGCCGTTGGTGCGGCTTATCGGAGCCCGGGATCGCGTGGTGTATTCCGATGCTTTTTTGCAAGAGGATGATCTGCCCGTTTGCGAAGTGCCTGGGGCGGAAACTTTTCTGATTCTCACTGAAAACGCGCCCGAGGCGGAGGGCGTGGCGTCTCTTACCGAGGATCATCAAACGGCTTGTTATCCCACTGGACTCGGCTCCTTCGATGTCGGCGATTTTATTGTTGATGAGCGTAAGCGAGAGCTTTTCTTTCAGCAACTCGCCCAGTGGATTGCAGAGAAGTGGCGGGTCTTTCTCTTCTGCCGTAACGAGGGCGATACGGAGCGGTTGCAGGAAATTATCCCAGCGGGCCTCGCGGATTCTTTGGTCTGGGTGCAGGGCGAGATCCCCGGCGGGTTTGTGTGTCCTGGAGCAAATGTGGCGGTTTTGTGCGACGCGGATTTGTTGGGGCGCTCAATGCGCGGAGGCCGGATGCGTAGCCGACCGGTGGCGGAGGCGTTGACCCGTGGGATGCTGGATTTTTCGGAGCTCAACGAAGGTGAACTGGTGGTACACCTTGAGCATGGGATCGGGCGGTTTGAGGGACTGCGGGACATTCCTCGCGAGGGAACCTCGGAGCAGGTGTTGGTGCTGCATTTCGCCCATGAGGCACGACTTTACGTGCCCTTGGAACAAAGCGGGCAGATCACCCGCTACATTGGCATAGGGCGTAAAAATCCGCCGCTGAGTGAGTTGGGTGATGGGAAATGGGCCAAGGCGCGTAAGAATGCTGAAGCAGCGGTATTCCAATATGCGGGGCGTCTTCTTGCATTACAGGCTGAGCGTGAAACAAATAACGGGTTCGCTTTCCCCCCGGACAACCGCTGGGTTGAGGAGTTTGAGGACGCCTTTCCTTACAAAGAGACCCCGGATCAGCTCACGGCGGTTGCCGCTGCTAAAGCCGACATGGAGTCGCCGCGTCCGATGGATCGGCTCATTTGCGGGGATGTGGGTTTTGGAAAAACAGAAGTGGCCATTCGCGCGGCCTTTAAGGCGGTCATGGGTGGCAAGCAGGTGGCAATGCTGGTGCCCACCACCGTGCTGGCCGAGCAGCACTTTCGCAACTTCAGGGAGCGCATGAGTGCATTTCCCGTGCGCATTGAGATGCTTTCGCGGTTCCGCACCCAGGCGCAGCAAAAAGAGACGCTGCGCGGGTTGAAAGACGGCTCGGTGGACATCGTCATCGGCACGCACCGGATTCTCTCTGCCAGTATGGAGTTCAGGGACTTGGGACTGGTGGTCATTGATGAAGAACAGCGCTTTGGGGTGCTTCACAAGGAGCGCTTGAAGGAACGCTTCCGGCTGGTGGATCAGTTGACTCTTTCGGCCACCCCCATCCCTCGCACCCTCTATCTTTCGCTCATGGGAGCCAAGGACATGAGCACGCTGGAGACGCCACCGGCCAACCGCGTGCCTGTGGAAACGGCGATTTGTGCTTACGATGAGCGTATCATCCGGGACGCCATCAAGCGGGAGATGGCCCGCGGTGGGCAGGTGTATTTCTTGCACAACCGGATTGAATCCATTCAACGGGTGCGGGAGCGCTTGCAGGTGCTGTTACCCAAGGCGAGAATCCTCATTGGACACGGCCGCATGGACGAGTCGGAATTGGAAGATGTGATGCACCAGTTCGTCTCGGGAGAGGCCGATGTGCTTATTTCTACGACCATTATTGAGAGCGGGTTGGACATCCCTAACGCCAATACCATCCTCATCGATCGAGCCGATCGCTTCGGTCTCGCTGATCTGTACCAACTCAGGGGCCGGGTTGGGCGCAGTACGCATCAGGCCTACGCTTACTTGTTGCTGCCCAAAGCACTGCTGACGGTGGGCGAATCTAGAAAGCGCATTAACGCCATCAAGCAGTATTCCTCTCTGGGTGCAGGTTTTAAAATAGCGCTGCGCGATTTGGAAATTCGTGGCGCGGGCAACGTGTTGGGGACCCAGCAAAGCGGTCACATCGTGGCAATTGGCTTTGAGTTGTATTGTAGTCTTCTTAAGCAGGCGATGGCCAAGCATCGCGGTGAGGCAAAGGCCAAACAGGAGCAGGCTGTTCTGCATCTGGAGTTTGTAGCCTCCCGTGAACCCGATTTTTTAGCCGCTGCACGAGGCCAGAAAGCGCCCGCATTTTTGCCGGTGGCCTACATCGCCGCGCCTGAAACGCGCATTGAGGCGTATCGCAGTCTGGCCGCTGTGCGGGATGCTCCCGGATTGGCAGCGCTGGAACTCAGTTGGAAGGATCGCTTTGGAGGACGCTTGCCGGAGGCGGTGTTCAATTTACTGCTCATGGGCGCCATTCGGATTGCGGCCGCACAGCGTGGCATCCATTCGGTGGAGGTGAAGGACCACAAAGTGATGCTGCGGCAGGCGGGGGATTACGTGCTCATCGGGAGCAAGTTTCCTCGCTTAAACCCGAGCGATTCTCCATCCAGGCGCCTGCGTGCGCTGCTCAAACTTATCGAACAACTGTAATGCCGTCGCCACGGCAATGCCGTCGCCACGGCAAGCGGACGGCGATTGCCGTGATTCCTTGCCCTCTCCCCAGTCAGCACCCCAGAAGTAGTTTAGGGATACTTCAGCGCCGAACGGACTTCAACGCCTGTCACCTTTGTTCCGTCGTGGAAAACGGCGACATCCCACATTCGGAAAATCGGAGGGGAACCGTCCTGTCGTTTGCACTGCAGGAAATCTATAACGCCCTTTTTCTTCCAGAACGTCTTCTCCTTGAGCTCACATGCGAACCCTTCTTTCTCCATGAGAGCTTTTGCTGCTGAGAGTTCAAGTCCGTTTGGGAGCTTGACTGCCAGAAGTTCTCTCATCACTTGGGGACTCTCTGCGTTCTCTGTGGAATCTTTGCCGCAACCGCCCAGTAGTAGGAGTGAAAGTACGCACGTTAAAACCAGCGCCACTCTGTAGGGTAGTTGTTTAAGTTGTTGTGAAACAACCGACTTCGTTAAACTATTTGCAATGGAGGAATCGTTTTTCAATGAGGATGCGCTTAAAGGAAAAGTTAGCACTACCGTTGGTCTCCCTGTTGACTCATGTCTATCCAAATGGAGAGATGCTGGCGAGTTATTGCACATAAACCGTGTGCCTAAAGGCTAACGAAGATCACTCAAAGGTCAATGATATCTCAGATAGCAAATTGCATGAAGTTAAGGGTTCTAAGCTTAATAATTTAAGTCAGCAAAACATTTGTTCCCGCTGTTAGAGTCAAAGCAGCGAGGTGGTAGGTCCCCGTTTATCCGACTGCAACAACCTACGCTGGCGAATAGCCCAGCCAGGGTCCCAGCCAGCGTTCCACCTCGCTGAAAGCCACCCCTTTTCGCTTTGCGTAGTCTTCCACCTGGTCCCGGCCCAAATTTCCCACGCTAAAATACCGCGACTCCGGATGTCCGAAATACAGCCCGCTCACACTGGAGCCGGGCCACATTGCAAAACTCTCCGTCAGGCGCATCCCAAGCCGCTCTTCGACCTGCAAAAGTCGCCACAGCTTTCCCTTCTCGGTGTGATCCGGGCACGCCGGATAACCCGGAGCAGGCCTGATTCCCCGGTAACGCTCCTCAATAATATCCTCAATGGTGAGCGTTTCAGAATTTCCGTAGGTCCACTCCTTGCGGGCGCGTGCGTGCAGCCATTCGGCGCATGCCTCCGCAAGTCGGTCCGCCAGAGCTTCTGCCATGATGATGTTGTAATCGTCGTTGTTCTTGCGGAACTCCTCCATCAACTCCGGTAGTCCGAATCCAGAGGTCACCGCAAACGCGCCCAAATGGTCCTTCCAGCCGCCGCCGGCCGGCGCGATGAAGTCCGAGAGGCTACGGTATGGTTTGCCCTCTGTTTTTTCACGCTGTTGGCGCAGGAAATAAAACTTTTCCACAGGAGTACCTTCCTCCGAGTCGGAGAAAATCGTCACGTCGTCCCCCTCTGACGCAGCAGGAAAAAAGCCATAGACGGCCCGGAGCGCCAACAGCTTTTCAGAAAGAATGCGATTTAGCAGCACCTGCGCATCGGCGAAAAGTTTTCGGGCTTCGTCGCCGTATTTTTCGTGGGTGAAAATTTTGGGATACACGCCACGCAGTCCCCAAGTGTGGAAGAACGGGCCCCAATCAATGAATGCCGCAATCTCCTCCAAGCGTACTACCGAGACAGGGGCGCCTCTTTCGTCCATCGGTGGCGTCTTGATGCCGGCGGCGGCCTCTGTCACACATATCCGCTCTCCCGTAAAAGCAGGCTGCGCAATGTCCTGCGTGCTCCACTGAATCGGCGTCCGCTTGGCTCGCGCCTCTGCGATGGAGACCAACGCTTCGGCCGCGCCTTGGTGCTGGTTGCGCAGAGACTCCTGCATGCGCGAATTGTCGTCCACAAACTTGCGCCGCTGTTCAGGCGAAATGAGCGCACCGACGGTCGGTACGGCACGACTGGCGTCCAGCACATGAACGACGGCGTGGTTATAGGCGGGAGCCATTTTCACTGCCGTGTGCGCCTTGCTCGTGGTCGCTCCGCCAATGAGCAGGGGAGTCGTGAAGCCCTGCCGTTGCATCTCCCGCGCCACATAAATCATCTCGTCCAGCGAAGGGGTAATCAGGCCGCTGAGGCCGATGACATCCACATTGTGCTGGCGGGCAGCCTCCAGAATTTTGTCGCAGGGCACCATTACGCCCAAGTCGATGACCTCGTAATTGTTGCAGCCGAGTACTACGCCGACGATGTTTTTGCCGATGTCATGGACATCCCCCTTCACCGTGGCTAGCAGCACTTTACCTTGAGCTCGTCCGCCGCCCGACGCCTTTTCCTCCTCCATGAATGGCGTGAGATAGGCCACCGCCTTTTTCATGACGCGGGCTGATTTCACCACTTGGGGCAGGAACATTTTACCCTCGCCGAACAAGTCGCCCACCACGTTCATGCCGTCCATGAGCGGCCCTTCGATGACCAAAAGAGGTCGGCCCAAAAGTTGCCGCGCCTCCTCTGCATCGGCCTCGATGTACTCCACCACACCCTTGATTAGCGCGTGCTTGAGTCGCTCGCCGACGCTGCCACGCCTCCACGCCTCAGCCTCTACCTGAACCTCCACTTTATCCTTGTGGCGAATGGTTTCCGCATAGTTCACCAGCCGCTCGGTGGAATCAGCGCGCCGATTCAGAAGCACGTCCTCGACCAACTCAAGCAGTTCGCGCGGGATCTCTTCGTATACTTCCAGCATCCCCGCATTCACAATTCCCATGTCCAATCCCGCACGTATCGCGTGGAATAAAAACACCGAATGCATCGCCTCGCGCACCGGATTGTTGCCCCGAAAACTGAAAGAAATATTGGAAATCCCGCCGCTAATTTTCGCGCCGGAGAGGTTCTCCTTGATCCAGCGCGTCGACTTGATGAAGTCCACTGCGTAGTTTTGATGTTCTTCAATGCCAGTGGCTACCGTCAGAACATTAGGGTCGAAAATGATGTCCTGCGGGGGGAACCCGACCTGTTCGACAAGCAGACGGTAGGAGCGGCCGCAGATCTCCTGTCGGCGTTCAAAGTTGTCAGCCTGCCCTCGCTCGTCGAAGGCCATTACCACCACCGCTGCTCCGTAACGCCGGATACTGCGCGCCTGTTCGAGAAATTTCGCCTCTCCTTCCTTGAGGGATATTGAATTAACAACCCCTTTTCCCTGAAGACATTGGAGTCCGGCTTCAAGCACCGTCCATTTGGATGAATCCACCATTACGGGCACCCTGGCGATATCCGGTTCAGATCCGATGAGGTGCAAAAACCGTCGCATGGCTGCAACGCCGTCGAGCATGCCTTCGTCCATGTTGACGTCGATGATCTGCGCGCCGTTTTCCACCTGCTGCTTTGCCACCGCCACCGCCGCCTCGTAATCCCCTGCGAGGACCAGCTTTTGAAATTTTGGCGAACCCGTTACGTTGGTGCGCTCTCCGACGTTCACAAAATTTGTCGCCGAGGTGATGTTGAACGCCTCCAGCCCTGACAAGCGCAGCGCGGTGGGTTCGGTAATCGCTGGAATCTGCCGCGGTGCCGTTTCCCGAACCGCCTCGGCGATCTTCGCGATGTGCGCCGGTGTCGTGCCGCAGCAGCCTCCAATGATGTTGAGGAAACCGTTCTCAGCCCACTCACCGAGTTGCGGCGCAAGGGATTCCGGGGTTTCAGGAAAGCCCGTTTCCGAAAGCGGATCGGGTAAGCCGGCGTTGGGGTACACGCTTAGAAAAACCGGCGAGCAGCGTGACAGTTCCTCTACCCGCGGACGCATCTCCTTGGGGCCCAAAGCGCAGTTGATCCCAACGCTAAGCAGCGGCACGTGGGAAACCGAGTTCCAGAAGCCCTCGGGCGTTTGGCCCGTGAGGGTTCGGTCGCTGTTGGCCTGTGTGAAGGTCACTGATGCCATTATCGGAATGCGCCGCCGGCCTGCCGTGTAGACTCCGCCCCGGGCCGGAACGGGATCAATTCCCTGAGCCTCATAGACATCGAGAATTGCAGCGAAAGCCGCCTTCGCGTTGAGCGTGTCGAATATCGTCTCAACCAGAAGCGTGTCCACGCCGCCCTCCAGCAGCGCCTCGACCTGTTCTCTATATGCAAAGCGAAGTTGCTCAAAGGTTACCGTCCGGAAACCCGGATCGTTGACGTCTGGTGAAAGGGAGCCGGTAACCGGCATCGGCCCGATGGCTCCTGCAACAAATCTCTGGAGCCCAGTGCGTTCTGCAACGCGATCCGCCGCCTTGCGCGCCAGACGTGCTGCCACGACGTTCATTTCCCTAGCCGTCTCCCTCAAAAACGGGTCGTGAATGACGCGTTCCATGAACTCCTGATCCTTTCGCGGATGTTCTCCCCGAAGCAGGAAATCGTGCTGACCGATGGTCGTCGCGGAAAATGTGTTGGTTTCAATCAGATCCGAACCCGCCTCCAGATACCCTGTGTGGATTTCCTCGATAACGTTGGGCCGGGTGAGCAGTAGGAGCTCGTTGTTGCCCTTGAGGTCTTTACCGGACCAGTCAGCGAAACGGTCTCCTCGGTAGGCAGCCTCGTCGAGCTTGTAGCGCTGGACCATGGTTCCCATGGCGCCGTCGAGGATGACGACGCGGTTTTGGAGAAGGGAATGAAGCGGATGGGACATGGTGTATTAGAGTAAAAAGGGGGAGGGCGAGGCGAGCAAGTAAAACAAATCGACGCATCATGATGGATGGATGCGTCG
>CALQFT020000137.1 GCA_943329925.2 Opitutus sp. GAS368 | reverse complement strand
GACTCAGAAGTACCTTTAATTCTGATATCCAATTTTGCCGACTTGGGTCACTCGAAACCGCACATATCAACAAATCCGCAGCTTCTCCCGGTCTGTTTTGCCCCTTCAACAGAGTGCTCAATTGATGCAGAGACTCCGGGTCTGGATGATTTGTATCCACGGCATCTGCCAAAAGGGAAAGCGCGGACTCAGTTTGTCCCATGTCCAACATGATGGCGGCCAGCGCTTGGATCGCCTTTGGGTGCCCTGGATACGCCGTAAATATTTCACCAAAGACCGCTACACAAGACTCATACGACTGCTCTTTGGCGTGTGACGTGGCGTTTGCTATCAAACTTTCTAAAGGCTTGGACATTCCCGAATTGAAGCAACTTCGGTGCCAATAATTCAGTTAACCCGCCCTCCTGTCTGTCTCCCAGCCAAAAGGCATGAAATTTTTCAAAATTAAGCTTCCTGAAACATGGACGTCAGCTTCATGATGAAGGAGGATTAAGTCTGCTTTTCAAAAAACAAACTTTTTCCTAATGTCTCACCTAATTATGCCGAATAGGTGTTAGATAGCGTTAACGTAAGTGCGGTTGAGCATTTGCTAATTCCCCTTAAAACCAAGCATCAACAAACTTCAGCCTAGATCCCATGATCTCAATTAATACAAACTCTTCGTCTTCACTTGCCTCCCTGAACCTCCAGAAGGCGAGCGACTTATTGCAGAAAAGCTTGGTTCGTCTTTCGAGCGGATCCCGGATCGCGAACCCTGCGGACGATGCGGGCGGTTTGGCTGTCTCAATGAAGTTAAGTGCAGCGGTTAAGCGTACCCAGTCTGCCTCTGTGAACGTGTCCAACGCGCTTTCCATGCTTCAAGTTCAAGCCGGTACTTTGAAAAGTGCAGCTAGCGTTTTGGATCGTTTGTCTGAGCTTGCGACGCTTGGTTCAGATGTAACGAAGTCCTCGTCTGATATTTCAAATTACTGTACAGAGTATAATGCTCTAGTGAGCGAACTCAATGTGCTGACGTCCGACTCCTTCAACGGGACTAGCATGTTCTCCGCTGGCACAACCACGGGCAATCTAACCGTGTTTCTCGCTCATGATGGCAGTCAGACCATGACGATTAGCCAAGCCACTCTGGCTAACGCTTATTCAGCAGCAACATCTTTTGCTAATGCCACCGCCGCAGGAATTTCCAATCTCACGAGTGCTGTTCAGAATCTGGCCAGCATCATGGCTCAGAATGGCTCAGAATCCAGTCGCCTTCAATTTGCTTTGGACTCACTAAACGTGAATCAGGTAAACTTGGAAGCTGCCAACAGCCGGATCTACGATGTGGATGTTGCTGCGGAAACAGCCAAACTCGCCCGCGCTAACATCTTGATTCAGGCTGGCGCAGCGATGCTCACGCAGGCCAATGCCTCGCAGTCCATCGCACTGAAGCTACTTCAGTAAAATTCAGTCGGATCTCTACAGGTTTTTGACCCCCGCTCGGTTCTACCGGCGGGGGTCTTTTTTGTCTGCGGGAGAGTGTCCGAGAGGAAATTCATGCAGGATCTCCGTCTGAACCTTGGCCCGTCGGTCTCCATCTCGACATCTTGGGTGCTGGTTCTGCTTTTTACCGACTGGGATTGGTTGCTCTAGGGGAATTTAGCGATTCGTCGTCCAACGACACGCGGCTTCTCCTGCGCACGTGCCCGTCGAAAAACATCCCTGCAGCAGATACCCTCCCGTGGGTGCGTCCCATGCGAGCATTTCTCCAGCAACGAACACGCCTGGAAGGCGCCGCACCATCAGGGTTTCATCGAGTTCCCCGAAGCTCACACCTCCCGCAGTGGAAATGGCTTCCGCCACTGGGCGCGATTTCCCTAACCGAATCTCGCAATGCTTCACAGCTTGCACCATTGCATCAGCAGATTCCGGGGGGCTGTCCTTTAAAAGCCCTGTCAGAAAGCAGGTGAGCGTTTCCCCCAAACGCCATCGCATCGCAGCCTCGCTCAGGAAGTTGCGCCGCGCACTCCCCAGCCGGGCAAGAAGGCTTTCCGCGCTGGAATCGGGTTTGAAGTCGACGATCAAAGTGGGTTGGGGTAGCGCACGAAGTGCCGCCCCGAGTGCATACAACGCACCGCCTTCCATGCCGTAGCGCGTCACCAGAAGTTCGCCCCTCACGCAGGCCTTTCCGGCTGATACACGCACATTTTTCAAGGGCTTGCCCTCACACCGCTCAAGAACCTCCTGTGGCCACTCGCATTCCCAGCCGCAATTGGAAGCCTCCAACGGGGCAACTTCCACGCCTAATTTGGTCAAGATATCGCTCCAAATTCCCGTTGATCCGGTCTGGGGCCAAGACGCTCCACCCAACGCCAGCACGGCCGCTCCAGCCTCCACAACGCACCCAGTTGCCTCGTCGCTCGTCCCGCAGAACTCCAACTGCAACTTCTCCCTGGTACGCAGCCCCGTCCAGCGTTGCCGCATCCTGAACTCCACGCCCAGACACCGCAAACGCTCCACCCAGCGGCGCAACAAAGGCGCGCTCTTCATTTCCTTTGGGTACACCCGCCCGCTGCTGGCGGAAAAGGTTTCAATACCCAAACTCCCTGCCCAGAGGCGCAATGCCTTCGGATCAAAGCCTTCCAAGAGCGCCCGCCACAAGCCCTGCACTTGGATCAAATCCAGCCCTGCAACACTGTAGTGCATTGCGAAATCATCCACCGAAGCCTCATGAGTCAGGTTGAGGCCACCTTTTCCGGCAACCAAAAACTTGCGCCCCACCGAGGGGTTTTGTTCAAAAACTATCACGCGGGCTCCCCCTAGCGCCGCGACTTCCGCGGCACGTAATCCCGCAGGGCCACCGCCCACGACAGCGACATCGCAATGAAGAACGGTCTCCTGCTTTGGCGTAAAGCTCACCTTAGACCTCCAAAACCACAGGCGATTCGGAAAGCAATTCCACGCCGTTGGCGGTCACCACTGCGACATCCTCGATTCGGGCGCCACCCACACCGGGCCAGTAGATCCCAGGTTCGACAGTCAGCACCTGTCCCTGGGTGAAAGTCGTATCCGAAAAACGAGGAGACTCATGCAATTCCAAGCCCAAACCGTGGCCCGTGCCATGGAAAAATCCGCGCCAGCGTCCATTCAGCCTTTCTGTGGGAAATCCCTGAGCTGTAAAAAACTGCTTCACCTCATCGTGCAGCGTCCTACCCGAAACCCCGGGCTTCATTCCCTGCAACGCGCGCTGCTGCCCCTCTCGCACTGTCTCCCAAAGGTGCCGCTGCTCGCTCGTCGCCTGCCCTCGCACCACCGTGCGAGTCATGTCGCCGAAATAGCCGGAAACCGTGTGCCGTGGAAAAACATCGAGGATGATCAACTCGCCGCCGCGCAACGGCCCGGAACCCCGCTCATGGGGATCACACGCCTGGATGCCGCCTGCGACGATGGTATGGGCTGGTTCGCCGCCGCCCCGCAAAACCGCGCAATCAATTTCTGCGCGCAAACGTTCCGAAGTCAAAACTCCGCCGCCCCAATGCAGCACTCCGCCAGCCCCAAAATCGGACGCAGCAAGCACCTCAATTCCCCGCGCAATGCCCGCTGCGGTGATTGCCAGCGCCGCCTTCAAGTGAGTTAATTCGTCCGGACGTTTCATCTCGCGAGCCGCCCAAAAAAGCCCCTCCACAGGAATCAACGACACACCGGCGTCTTCCAGATGACGCCCTAACGCAAACGGAAAATTCTGGGGCACTGCCACCGCCTTAATGAGGCGGCTTTTTAAGAAGGCGGGCAACCATGCACGCACGGGAGTTCCTTCCACAAACCCCAAATCTTTAACTACCTCCGACAATGCGAGAACGTTGTTCACTCGGGCTTCTTGTCGGGCGCGATCCACCTCTAAATCACTCAACAGGATAGTGCTCTCACCGGCTTTTTCTAAAAACACGAACGCGTCTGGCACAAAGAATCCCGTCGCATAGAGCATATCCGGATCCCGGTCTGAGGCAGCGAAAATGAGGCGAGGCAGCGAGTTCATCACAAAGCAATGTAGGTGCCCGTTAGGCCGCTGGCAAATCCACCGGCAAATCAAATTTCCGTATCCGCGGCATGCAATTATTCCCGAGCGCGCCGCATCCGTATGGCGACATATTCGGTGTCCGCCAAAACGTATTTACGCAGTTCCAAGTCCACCTCACGCACGGCAAATTCTGCCAGCACGCAGCCGCAGATTTCTTCCGCCAAAGTCTCGATGAGCTTACGAGGCCGCTCTCCAGCCAGCAGTTGAACTCGCCGCGTAAGGGCAAAGTAATCGACCGTGTTTTCCAGTGCGTCCTCCAAAGCGGCCAGTTCGCGCACGGGCACTAGGTTTAAGTTGAGTGTGAGGCGTTGCGCCTCCTTTCGTTCAGCATCCGGCACGCCTATGCGGGAACTGAGCTCCAGTCCGACAATCAAAATAGAGGCGGCATGATTTTGCATATCACAATTCTGAGCGTCGAACGGTGCTGTAGCCACATTGCTCTAACCAAAAATGCGCTTCCAAAACTGACTCTTTTGCGGAACCGGTGCGGGCGTTGCTTCTTGGGGAACCGTCTCCCCGTCGTTCATTTCGGCGGGAACGGGCAAGGCTTTTTTGGGAGTTGGAAGAATTGTGGGTATCTCCAATTCGTTGCCGTTGGCGTCCCGCAGTGGGATGGGTTTCATCTTGACGGGATCTTTGAAGTATTCGCGTAACACCTTGCCTACCATTGGTGCGGCATGAGAGCCGCCGTGCACGTCGTTGCGGTCGGGATCGCCTTCATAAACCACAGAAAACGCGAGGCGCGGCCCCTCGGCGGGGGCGTAGCCGGCAAACCATGCCACGGTACGGCGATTGCGCCACTGGGCTGTGCCTGTTTTGCCCGCGACATTGACCTTCTCTACTTTGGCTTGATGCGCAGTGCCACGGCCCCCCGCTACCACGTTGGTCATGCCGCTGCGCAGTACAGCCAGAGTGGCGGGTGAAATCTCCACCCGCCGCCGCACGCGCACCCCGTACGCACTCACGACCTCACCGGTAATGTCCTGCACTTGTTTGACGAGTCGTGCCTGAAAAAGAGTGCCACCATTTCCCACCGTCGCCATGGCCTGCGCCATTTGCAATGGTGTGATCTCCGTAGACCCTTGTCCGATTGCGAGCATCGCTAACTGCCCGCCCACCATGCGCATCCCATGTTTGTGCATGTACTCGTTGTCCGGAACAATTCCCGCATTTTCCTCGGGAATCGGTATGCCGGTTTTCTCCCCAAACCCAACCCCATTGGCAAATTCTGTGATGACTTCGCTGCCCATCTTCATGCCAGCCTGATAAAACCAAGTGTTGCACGATTGTTCGAGGGCCTCTGCAAAATTGAGGTTCCCTGTTCCCTCCTTCTTCCAGTTGTGAAAAATACGATCTCCAATCTGCAACCCTGTTGGGCAATCGAATTGTTCCTCGGAGCTGATGCGCCCAGAGGACAAACCGGCCAAACCTACAAAACATTTAAAGGTCGATCCCGGCGGATAGGCCGCCAGTGAAAAGCGCGGGAAGAGAGGCTCGTTTGGATCGTGCTTCATCGCGTTATAGTCTGCCTCGCTGATGGATGGAACAAACTGGTTAGGGTCAATCGGAGGCCAGGAGGCGAGGGCCAAAATGTCCCCGCTTTCTGGCTCCATCACCACCATCGCGCCGCGTTTGGTTCCCGCAGCGAGCGCTGCCTCACACAAGCGCTGAAGCGGCAGGTCTATGGTCGTAATCACGTTTTTGCCCGCGACCGGCAGAATGCCGACGGTCTCAGACGCCTTTTTCCCCGCCCCATTGTAGGTCACATTCATCTGCCCAGGCTCTCCGCGCAGCAACTGGTCGAAGGTTTTTTCCAACCCCTCCCGCCCCTCGGCATCCGGCCAAAGTCCCTCTCCGTTTTCCACCGGTCCGTCTTGAAAACGCCCCATGCGTCCCACGTATCCCAGAACGTGTCCCGCCAACTTTCCATTGGGATAGTAGCGCGCATAAAACGGCAACAATTCCCACGCAGGATTCTGTGCCCCTTGTACTTTCGTCTGCTCTGCTTCAGTCAGATTCTGCACCATCACCCAGGGGAGTAAGGCTCTGTTGTGGTAATGTTTCTGCGCCGCCCCCGGTTGTAGTGGCAATTCTCGTCCCAGCACTTTCCCTAATTTCTCCGCCTCTCCCGTAATAAACTTGGTCACTTCCTCGTCGCTGAAATTCAGTGGTCTCGGAAACGAAATCCCCAAATTGTAACCCACCCGTTGCAGCGCGAGCGGCGACCCGTTGCGATCACAAATCTGACCGCGAGGCGCCGGAATCGTGAATGCCCAAACTCGCGCCTGCTTTTGTGTGTCCCAACTTGGTGTGGGTATAGCCGCCGTGGGTGGTTCCGGCACGGGGTCCGCTGCAGACGCCAATGCCACCCAGGTGCCGAATGTAAAAGCTGCTACGTTCTTCCCGATTCTCGCTGCAACTCTGAGCGTTGTAATGGGTTGATTTAAAACCATTACGCGATCTTAAAGCGAGGACTCTGGGAAAGGAACCTTAACGGGTTTCCGTAAATTAAATCGTCCACGGCTGTGGCGCAATGTCCGCGTCGTCGCATTTCAAGGGCGGTTTGAGGAACGGCGAGGGGTTCGGAGCGGCCCCAATCGCAGGCGCAATTTAGCCAGATATTTTGCATGCCGGCCTGCTCAACCATGTCCGCTGCGCGAGCGGGTGTCGCCTTGGATTCGGGGTACAAAGTAATGCCGGCCCAAAAACCAGCATCCAGCACCAAGGAGACGGTATGCTCCTCGACGTGATCGATGATCACACGCCCGGGTTGGATTCGAGAGTCCGCCTTGAGCGCGTCGAGGATTAGCTTTGTGCCTTTTAGTTTGTCTTCCAAG
The DNA here is from genome assembly GCA_943329925.2 of Opitutus sp. GAS368. Classification (GTDB taxonomy): domain Bacteria; phylum Verrucomicrobiota; class Verrucomicrobiia; order Chthoniobacterales; family Chthoniobacteraceae; genus Chth-196. The sequence goes on along the minus strand of CALQFT020000137.1, from coordinate 2,520 downwards.
TGGGGTGTGTGCACCAAAATGAGCTGGTTAAACCGGGCGGCCAGATCGATGTGTTCCTCCAATATCGCAAGCTCGTTTCGGGTGTTTTTGTTCAACCCAATCTCGCCGATTCCAAGCACGTTGGGCCGCTCTAGAAAACTCGGAATGAGGGCCAGTACTTCTCGTGCAAGCCCCATGTCCTCAGACTCTTTCGGGTTAATGCATAGCCAGCTGAAATGCGGCAACCCGAACCTCGCCGCGCGCTTGGGTTCGTAGTCCGTTAGCTGGCAAAAGTAATCGTAAAAACCATCTGCACTGCTTCGATCAAACCCCGCCCAAAAGGCTGGCTCGCAAACCGCCTCGCAGCCCGCAAGGCGCATGGCTTCATAGTCGGCAGTGGTCCGACTGACCATATGGGCGTGCGGTTCAATGTAGCGCATGGCAACGAGGCAAAGATAAATGAGTAAGCTGAGGGCGCAGAAAATATGGCGACTCTCAGCAAAGACGCAAAAACATTTCACCAGACCTTAGTCGGACTGGCTGGGAAACGGTTCCGGCACGGCTCAACACGGAGCCCCCGGCCACGCCCCGCATGCACCTTTGCCCGGAGCGGCAAGAAGCGGCTCTTTGGTAGGGTCGCTAAGGCTCAGCAACACCGCCTTAGCCTTATCTTGTTGCGCGGATTGCAGAAGGGGAAGCGCCTCGCGAATAGCTGCGAGACGAAAGTCAGCCTCCCCATCCGAACGCTCGACGCGATCCAAGAACGCCGCCAGCTCGATGAGCTTGCAGCGGGCATCCATGAAGTACAGGTCCAGAACCTGTTGACGCGTCATGAGTTGGGTGAGGGGAGGCTGTTAACTTGCAATTGGAACAGACTAGTCCTTTTTGAACTCTTCGTGTCCCTTTTTCTTGAGCTCGTTAAGCTTATCAAATTCGGCCTTGGCTGCTGCCGTGTTACCCGCATTCACAGCGGCTTCCAGCGCATCCACGTGCTTGCCAAAATCTGCCATGGACGCCTTGAACTTCTCCAAGTAGGCCGCCTTGGCTGCTGCCGGCTGATCCGCCAGCGTCTTGGGCTCCATCTTGGAGGCCGCATCGTTGGTCTTTTTAATCTGAGCGATAAACTTGAGGTTCTCCGCCTTTTGGGCAGGATCTTCTATGGATTTCTTGAGGGCTTTGTAAGCCTTGTTCATCGTGCCCATTTCTTTTTCCATGGGTGTGTCTTCAGCGAAGGCTGAGATTCCGAGGGAGAGAACTGCCACGAGGGGGGTGAATTTTTTAAGCATATTTTTTAGGAATTCACCTCTTTCGTTAACGGCCTCCCCGCCTTTTGCCAAGCAACCTTTTCGTCAACCTTTTGCCTAATATTTTTCCCGCTCGCTTCACCTCCATTTAACGCCCCCTTTCACACTTGCGCGTTGCCCTGCCTCCAGAGCAAACGCACTTTGCTTTCCTCATCCGTTCTACTCCCGCATGACTCCTCCGACAGACCTCTCCCGCAAACTCTTCGGCACCGACGGCGTCCGCGGCGTCGCCAACCTCGAGCCCGTCACCGCCGAGACCGCTCTCAAGCTGGGCCGTGCCGCGGCCCATGTCCTCAGTCAGCGCGGCACTCCCCGGGCTTCCAACAGTTCGCGCCCCACCATCGTCATTGGAAAAGACACGAGACTCTCCGGATACATGCTGGAGACAGCTCTTGCAGCTGGAGTGATGTCACTGGGCGCAAACGTTTTGTTCATTGGGCCGCTTCCCTCGCCCGGCGTCGCCTACATTACCCGTTCACTCCGAGCGGACGCAGGTATTGTGCTTAGTGCTTCTCACAACCACTACGAAGACAACGGGATAAAATTCTTCCGGCATGATGGATACAAGCTCGACGATTCAGTGGAGCGCCGGATCGAACAGTTGGTCTTTGGCGGGGAGATCGAATCCATACGGCCCATTGCCGGGGAAATTGGTCAGGCCAAACGCATCGACGACGCTCTGGGACGATACGTTGAGTTCGCCAAGGCGAGCTTTCCTAAAGGCATGACTTTGGAGGGTATGCATATCGCCGTAGATTGCGCCAATGGGGCCGCCTACAAATCCACTCCGTGTGTCCTGCGGGAACTCGGGGCGCGCCTTTCCCTTGAGCACCACTCCCCCAACGGTCGCAATATTAACGCGGATTGTGGCAGTACTTACCCTAATGAAATCAGCCGCATTGTGCGTGCAACTGGCGCGACTATAGGTATTTCCCATGATGGCGACGCCGACCGTGTGCTTCTGTGTGATGAAAACGGCGACGTCGTCGATGGCGACGAGATCCTTGCCATCGCCGCCATAGACGCAATCCGGCGCGGTGCACTCTCCCGCAATACCCTCGTGGCCACGGTCATGAGCAACTTCGGCTTGGATGAGACCCTCCGCAGCCACGGAGGCAAAGTCCTTCGCACCGCGGTAGGTGATCGTTACGTGATTGAGGCGATGGTTCGGGAAAATCTCAATATCGGTGGCGAACAAAGCGGCCACATGATCTTCCGCGACTTTGGCACCACTGGT
>CALQFT020000136.1 GCA_943329925.2 Opitutus sp. GAS368 | reverse complement strand
TCGAGCGCCAAAACATGCTCGCCATCGGGACCTCGAATTTTGAGCGCTCCAAGGGGAGTTGGGGCAGGATTGGCGGTTAGAAAGAGGGAAACGCGGGCGGATTCTCCCGGCGCAAGCTGCAGAGTAGCCTGCGCGATTAACGGAGCACCTCTCACACGAAGCGAACATCCCACTGGACATTGCAGCACCCAAGAACCGGCTTGGCCGCCCTCGTTTCTGAGTAAGACGCTGGGCGCCGCGTCCGAGGGCACCCGAGAAAGGCGCAGCGGAGCCTGAGTCGAATCCGCCCCGCCTAATGACGGGCCCAGAGCAGCCGCTTCCCAAAGCAGTACCTTGGTTTCATGTTTGCCACCTCCCGACAGAGTCAGCACGCCGGAATAACTGCTAGGAATTCGGGTAGTCGAGCGCAGCGGAATGGCGATTTGCTGATGCGGCGCGAGGCTAACTTCCACCGGATGCTCCAAGGGCGGCTTTGAAGTCAAAGTCACGGTTTGTGGATCGTCGTTTTCATTGGACAGCTGGAGGTGGCCCAAACGCGTTTGCGACTCGGTTGCGAGCAACTTGAGCGGATCTGGGCCGGCGTGAATCCAGTCCCGCACCTCTGCCGTTAGAGTCACTACCTTGGAGGAATCCGCGTCGAATCGCAGTTCGCCCGCGACTGTACCAGCGAGGATGGGGGCGAATTGGACCGATAGAGTCCGCCTTTTTCCCGGAGCCAATTGCTGCAGCGACTCCGTTTCAGAAAGCATCCACGGAGGTGACACGTTAATTGAACCAACGGCCGGCAAATCCCCCGCATTGTGGACTTCCAAAGTAAGGGTCTTGGAGTCGCCCACACGCACGGTGCCAAAGTCCAACTGAGCAGCAACCTCAAGTTTGGGGCCACGGTCCACAATCTTGATTTGAACCACGGCTTCCCCCGAAACGCCTTTGGCATTGGCAGCCACATAGGAAAAAGAGTCCGTCGAAAGAGTCATATCCAAGGGGGGCCTGTATTCTACATAGGCGGCCTCTCCCTGTGCGCGAAGAAGCCGCACCGAGCCATGTTGAGGTGGAGCACGGAGAATAAAGGTCACTAGTTCAGACTGGCTTCCCACGATTTTTAGAGGAATGCGCACCGGTTCGCGGCCGGTCACCGTGTAAAGCAGCGGAGCAGGGATGGGGAGCGTGCCGGATTCAGCTTTGGAAAAGTTGCCAAAGGGAGCGGCGCTGGCCCTCTCAAACGAGACTAGGGCGAGAACTACGCCAAGAAATACTCCGCCGAAAATGCGCAAGGATGCCAGAGCGCGAGCGGCAAGCGTTCTTGGAGCCACCCCCTTCTCTTCCACCTTAAGACTAAAATTCAAAGGCAAAGCCCGCAAAAGATTTAACATTTTCGAGTGATATGCCCGTAGATAAACTTCGTGCATTCTGACGCCGACATAGTGGCACATATCAAGAAAAGCGACGAACGCTTATCAGGTTGAAATTCATCGGTTGATAGCCAGCGACTATCTCATCTCGCCAGCCAGCATTTCCTTACAAAAAGCCATCCCGTTCTTTACCTGTTGCTAGTCCCGCCTATTCGCGCAGAAGACGGGCCACGGCAGCGGCGGCGCGCGAACCTGCACCCAGTTCACCCAGCTTGCTGATGACCTCAGCAAACGCGTCCTGCTGGCTGCTGCGTTCCCGATGCTTGTCGAGCAGTTCGCCCATCGCACGGGCCAGTCGCGCCGGTGTAGCGCGACCCTGCAGAAATTCCGGAGCAACGAGGCGCCCCGCAATGACGTTGGGCATGCCAATAAATGGGATGCGCACAAGCAACTTGGCAGCTAGCCACGTAAGCGTCGCAACCTTGTAGGTTATCAACATCGGCAAGCCAAAATACGCGGCCTCCAACGTCGCCGTCCCCGAGCACACCATCCCTGCCGTAGCCTCCTGCGCAAGGGAGTAAAACCGGTCCTGCCCAACCTTGCAAAAAGACGGATCAAACCGCCGCTCGCTCAAGTGCTCGAGCATCCAGGCAGCCTGCCGCACATCCGCCGCCGCCGCCTCAAAACGAATCCCCGGTTGACTCGCGCTCAGCAGGCGCGCCGCCTCCAGCATGACCGGGAATAACCGGCGCACTTCGCGGTCGCGACTCCCGGGAAAAAGGCCGATGAGATGCTCGCTGCGAGGCGGGTTTGTTTTGAGCGGCGCGAGGCTGTCGAGCATGGGGTGGCCCACAAACTCGGTATGCAGCCCCGAGGCCTCGTACAGATCCTTCTCAAAGGGGAAAATGCACAGCATCAAATCCAGATAGCGCGCCATCTTCGGAATACGCCCCTGGTTCCAAGCCCAGACTTGTGGGCTGATGTAAAACACCGTTTTAAGCTGCGGACACCTCGCCTTAGCTGCTTGTGCCAGCCGCAAGTTAAAGCCGGGATAGTCGATCAACAACAGCATTTTAGGCTGCAGCAACTCGATCTCGCCCAGCATCCGCTCCATCTCTCGCTTAAAATAACCCCACTTCTTCGCCACCTCCCAAATCCCCACGACGGCCTCCTCGGTCCATTCGCTAAAGGCGCTGGTGGCAAAACGCCGCATCTTCGGCCCACCCGCGCCACAAATTTGCAACTTGGGTATCTCCGCCGTGAGTGCGCCGAGCAGCTCCGCGCCGCGAGTGTCCCCGCTCGCCTCCCCCGCCACCACATATAGCAAAGGCTCGTTGCTCACAACTTTTTGGCGATAAAGGGATGCGCCTTCCCATGCGCTTGAATCCGCTTGGTAATATCTAGCGCCAACGCCAGCGCAGCGGTCCCTTCCCTGCCGCTAACTTTGGGTTCGGCTCCCGCTTTGGCGCAGCGCACAAAGTCCAGTAACTCGCGCTTAAGCGGCTCGCCTTTTTCAATGGGCACAGGTTCCCGCAGAATCTTGCGGCCCGCAAATTCGCTGACCAAAGTAGTGTCGCCCGAGGCGAAAAGCTTGGTCAATAGCGAGCTCTCCCTCTGGTGCTCCTCGGCCATGCGATACACAAACCCCTCCTGGCGCATATAATCCAGCGAGAGATAACAATCCTCCTGAAACACTCGGATCTTTCGTAAACGCTCCGGGCTGACACGAGAGACGGTCAAATTGGCGATGCAGCCGTTTTCGAAATGAAGCCGTGCGTTGGCAATGTCCTCGCTGGCGCTCAAAACAGGCACCCCGACGGCATCCACCGAGAGTAGAGGGGAGCGCACGAGATGCAGGATTATCTCCAAATCGTGAATCATAAGATCCAGCACTACACCAATTTCCGTACTTCGATTCGGATAGGGAGAAAGACGGTGACTTTCGATAAAGCGAGGCTGGTGCAGGCGCGCTTCAAGGGCGGAAAGAACGGGATTAAACCGCTCCACATGGCCAACCTGAAGGGCTAGGCCTTTGGCTTTCGCAAGGTCCACCAACGCCTGCGCGTCGGCGGTGGTTTCCGTGATGGGTTTTTCAATGAGCACATGGCGCCCGCTATCCAACAACCGCTTTCCTATGCTGAAGTGAAAGGGTGTCGGGGTGGCCACCGTGGCGGCATCCACCGAGTCTATAAAGTCCTCCATAGACTCCGCGGCCCTCACCCCGTGTGCTCGGGCTACTTCGTTCGCCGCCTGACTGTTTTGGTCGTACACACAGCAGAACTCCCCTCCTGCAACCTCTGAAAGGATGCGGGAATGCAACCGGCCAATATGGCCCGTACCGATGACGCCAATTCGAAAAGACATTACTCCTAAGATTGGAACGGAAACGGGCTTCTGCCAAGCGATAGTGCAAGGCGCGAAAAGGGACCCATCTTCTCCCGCCTCCAACTTGCACCAGCCAACGGCCTGAATGTACTGCTGGAACTTTTGAACCCGCCCGATGATGATCAACCCCAATCGCCCTCCCCTATGAAAACCCTCTTTTTGCTACTCTTCACCGCGTGCGCTGGGCCCTGCGTTTTGGCAGCCCCCGTTCCCACGCCGCCCGCCCATCCCAACATCGTCTTCATCATGGCCGACGATCTCGGCATCAATGATCTCGGCGTCTACGGGCGCACCAACCACTACACACCCAACATCGACCGCTTGGCGTCCGAAGGAAAACGGTTCACCAACGCCTACGCCCCAGCTGCCGTTTGCTCGCCCACACGGGCCGCCATCATGACTGGGCAATCCCCAGCGCGCCTCCAGATAACCAGTTTTCTCCCAGGCCGCGCCGATTGGCCAGGCCACAGACTGATTCAACCCGCACTCCCCGCTGGGCTTCCCACCGATGCTCCTACCATTGCCGAGAAGCTCAAAAAAGTCGGCTATGCAACCGCTTGCATTGGCAAATGGCATCTCGGTGCCCGCGCCCCGCTGAATCCCGCCTCGCGCGGCTTCGACTTCGTCTTCGCGGGGCAACCAAACACCAAGCCAAGCGACACGGAAGGCGGCAAGGGCGAGTTTGGGCAAGCAGAACAGGCAGGACAATTCCTGACCGCCAACAAGGACCGCCCCTTCTTTTTGTATCTCGCTTTTGATTGTCCACACGTCCCTTTGGCAGCACAACCCGAACGCGTCGCGGCAAAGGCCGGATCCTTCAACCCGCTGTATGCCGCGATGGTGGAAACTTTGGACACAGCCGTGGGAAGGGTTCTCGAAAAGCTGGACGAATTAGGCCTGCGCGAATCAACCATAGTCGTATTTTGTTCGGATAACGGCGGCCTCCATGTCCTTGAGCTCAAGGATCCTCCAGCCACCCACAACACGCCTTACCGCGCAGGAAAAGGGTATCTTTACGAAGGCGGCATACGGGAACCACTGCTGGTGCGCTGGCCTGGCAAAATCGCTCCGGGACTCGAGTCCACTCCTGTGGTCTTGGCCGACCTCGCCCCGACCATCGCCGCACTCACAGGCGCAGAACCCTGCCTGCCTTGTGATTACACGAACATCGCACCCCTTCTACTCGGCGCCGGTTCCCTCGCTGAAAGGCCGCTTTTCTGGCACATGCCGAACTACACCAACCAAGGGGGACGCCCTTCGGGTGCGGTGCTCGAGGGCGATTGGAAGTTAATTGAGCATTACGAAGACGGACGCTTGGAGTTGTTTAATTTGAAGGCTGACGTTTCGGAAAAAGCCGACATTGCGGCCACCGAACCTGCTCGCGTAGCCGCGCTCCGCGGCAAGCTGGAGGCCTGGCGCAGAAGCGTAAACGCCTCCATGCCAAAGGCGAATCCCGCCTTCGAGCCAGCTCTTTGGGACGCCTGCTACGGAACCACGGATCCCTCCCGAGTAGAACTCCGCTCCACAGCCCTGGAAACAGCCGCCGCGATGGAACCGTGGCGTAAGGCTATGGACGGTGCCAACCCGCGCAACCGAAAGGAGGCAGACGCCACGGGGCCAACCGCTGCATCCGGCTTCGTGCTGCTAGAAGCCCGTGACGCTGAGGTGCATGCCGAAAAGCTGCGTTACGAAATGCCCCCGCAAAAAGACACCCTTGGCTTTTGGGTAGATCCCCGGGACTTTGCCCAGTGGGACTGTACTATCCCAAGCGCAGGACGTTACGCGGTGGAAGTCTTACAAGGTTGCATGAAGGGCGGTTCGATCGTGGACGTCATCATAGGCGAAGCCAGCGTGCGTTTCACAGTCGAGGACACCGGTCATTTCCAACGCTTCGTCCCTCGGCGCGTCGGCGTTGTGGATCTGCCCGCCGGCAAGACCACCCTCGCGGTCAAGCCCGTGGAAAAAAAGGGCGGCGCCGTCATGGATCTCCGACGGGTGTCGCTAGTGCGAATTCCCTGAGCCGCTTTTCTAAATCAGGCTTTGCGACCGAACTTTTTCTCCAACTCCAAATAGCTCAGTTGGATCATGGTCGGGCGCCCATGCGGGCAGCAATACGGCAAGTCGCAGCGCAATAAGTCTTCGACCAATTTGACCAGCTCCGGTTCCCGAAGGGTGTCATTGGCCTTAACCGCGTGCCGGCAAACCGTTTTGGCAATCATGTCCTGTCCCATGCGAAGGCGCGCTCCCTGCGCGTTTGTCTCGCGCAAATCGTCGATAATGTCGTGCAGCAATTGCACCGGGTCTTCGGTTTTTAGAAACGTCGGCAACGCGTCAACCTTGAAGGTCCCAGTCCCAAAGCTCTCCAGCGTAATGCCCGCGCGATCCAGAAGCTCCAGGTTGCGCTCCACCCAGTCCGCGTCCTTAGGCGCAAGACGCAGCGTCAGAGGCAATAGCAATCGCTGGGATGGAACACCTTGAGTCTCCATCCGGCGCTGCATTTCCTCGAATAAAATACGTTCATGTGCCGCATGCTGGTCTACCAGAACCAAACCCGAAGCGTTCTCCATGAGCACGAATAACTTCCCAAGCACCCCGAGGAACCGGAACGTCTCGGGCACAGGAGCCGGTGCGGGCTCGGCTTCCTCTTCACGCGGAAGTTCGGTAGGCAGGCGAGCCGCAGCGGGAGCAATCGAGGAAGTGGACGTCGACGGGGGTGGGGTCGTTGAACGGGAGGGCGGCGGAATTTGGAGTGTCGGGCGTGGCGCGGGAGCTGGGAGGGGCAAATCCGGGTGAGGCATCTCCTGTTGCAAAACTGGCTGGGGCAATTGCCCTTCCTGCGGAGTCGCACGAAATTCACCGGACCAACGCGCCCTATCGCCCTCCAACGCACCGCGTACCGCCTTGATCACTGCATCACGAACTTCCGATGGAGTTCGAAACCGGACTTCGCGTTTCGCAGGATGAACGTTCACATCCACCGCGCCCGGGTCCATCTCGATGAACAGAAACGTCACGGGGTGTTGACCTTTCATCAGCGCCGTATGATAGCCCTCGCGCAGTCCTTGTGAGAGGGTGATGTTCTCCACAGCACGCCCATTGAGAAAACAAAGTTGCTGCTGGCGCGAAGAACGACTCACGCCAGCGCGCCCGACATAGCCCGAAATCCTGATTCCATTTTCTTCCGTCGGTGGAACTTCAAGCAATTCACTCGCGAGCTCGGGGCCGGAAAGATCGCGGATGCGGTCCAATAAAGTCGGAGCCGGCGCAAGTTGAAGCGCCACGCGGTCATCAACCAGATGCACAAAACTGATGCTAGGATGCCCCAACGCAAGCAGATGCAACTGATGCTCCACATGACTCGCCTCAGTCGCCTCAGTGCGCAAAAACTTTCGCCGGGCGGGCAAATTATAAAATAACGAGCGCACCTCAATCTGCGTGCCAGGAGCATCTCCCCCATCACGAACGGCTTCCAGTTTCCCTGCGTTCACCAAAACCTCGGTACCCACCAACGCGCCATGCTCCCGCGTAGAGAGCCTAAACCGCGATACTGAAGCTATGCTCGGCACCGCCTCTCCCCGAAATCCCAACGTGTGAATTAATGCCAGATCCGCGCCGGTGCGTATTTTACTGGTGGCATGACGCTCCAAACAAAGCAGCGCGTCGTCCCGGTCCATCCCTGTGCCATTGTCGGTGACGCGAATGAGCGAAATTCCGCCCCTTCGGGTGAGCACTTCGATGCGGGTGGAATGCGCATCGATCGAGTTCTCCACCAACTCTTTGACCACCGCAGACGGACGCTCTACCACCTCGCCGGCGGCTACCTGACTTGCGACCTCCTCACTCAGCAGACGAATTCGAGACATAACGTAATCATGGCAGCGTTTCGTCTCTGGCAAATCCGAAATCCAACACATTCTCCCCTAAAAGTGAGCACCCCTGTTCATGAAACTGCCGCCCCATCCTCAAGCCCTCTCCTGCCAGCACACACCAATGGATCCGTCGCCGCCCTTGACTCCTTGTCGGGAAAAATGAGCCGCCACCCAATCGGCGATTAACTCAACATTATTGAATACAACCTTTAATAGGATGGCATCACCAGCATCTGCCACGCCCACAATGCAGCTGCAATAAGGCCGGCGATCAGCAGGAAAAAAAGCCATTTGCCCTGCTGCCGATTCCGGCGGCGAGTGCGTGGCACAGCCGCCCCGTCTGCTTCAAGGTAGCGATTGTCCGGAAGACGGAACTCACCGCGAGAGCCGCGCGAGTCGATTTGAGCAGCGTTTCGAATAAAGCGTTCGCGTTGTTCCTTTTGAAGCTTCTCCGCAATTTTGGGCGCCTTCTCGATAAACTGCTCATGACGCTTGGTTGCCGCCTTCAAGGATGTCTCCTGTTCGGCGAGCTCACGTCGACGCGCCTCAAAAGGAGTTTCAACTCCGGGCGTCTTTGTTTTTTTCGCCGGTGCCGGCCTGTTGGAGCGGAAAATCATAGCCGCTGGAGTGAAACGTGGGTGCGCATCGAAATCAGTGCGTTTTTAACCTATTAAGGCTTTGAAATCATTAGAATGCAAATAATTGCACCAATGATCACCAAGGGCAGGGTGAACGCCAGTCCAGCCTTAAGCCAGTACACAAAGTCGTTCGGCAGTCCGCCGTGTCCGTAGCCCGTATGACCCAGATCCTCAGCAAGATCGGCGTTGCTCATTTCCGGAGAAGCAATGCGAGGAATCGTCCGGGTATAATCGGAACGCGCGTCATCCAGAGCACTGAGTGCTCGAGTGAGTTCGCGGGTCAAATCCTGACCTTCAAATCCCTTAAGATCCAAGCTTTCAAAATATTGCAGATGGAGACCGAAACTTTCCCTCACCCCACGGAGCATCTCCGCCCTGCGCTGCGTCTCAAACTCCTCACGCTCAATGACCACCATTGCCCGCGTAAACTTCTCAACCATGTCCGCCTGACCCAAGTGAAGCTGGTCCTGTCGGCGACTCATCTCCTCCAACTCGCGCTTCTGACGCTCAATAACCTCCTGCTGCCGCTTGAGCGAGAGCAATTGCTCCTGGGCCTTCTGCACCTGAGAATCAAGGTGTTCGGGTGAAACTTCGTCTTCGGATAATTCGAAGTTTTCTTGATTGGAGCGTGGGCGTTCGGACATTTGAAAAGGGGTGTGCATGATGGTTCGCACAGCGGCATTTTGGACGCCAGCGTTTTTCCAACAAAACTGGAGGTTAACGGGCCGAAAGCCGAAAATCACATGCGAAATCAAGATACTCCACAAGCAACAACAGGCCGCCCTCCCGCCCCGGCTCCGCCCCCAGCCCCTACCTTCCGGGCACTAGCTCAAAGAGGAAGCCGCGCAGGTACCCAGACTCCGGGATAGTGGAAATAATGGGGTGGTCGAGTCCCTGAGAGTAAGACTCAATCAGGCGCAGAGTCTTTTTGGCGTCGACGGCCGCCTCATTAATCACGCCCATAAACAAGTCGTGTGTCATGTGATGCGAGCAACAAAATGTCGCCAGCAACCCATCGGGCTTCAGTAACTTTAACGAGCGCAGATGGATCTCTTTGTAGCCACGAAGCGCATCGTTAATTTTGCCCTTGGATTTTGTAAAGGAAGGGGGATCTAAAATGATCAAGTCGTAGGTTGCTTCCGCCTTCTCCCGCTCGTGCAGAAAATCAAAAACATTAGCCTCGATAGCCTTAATGGAGAGCCCATTAGACACGGCATTTCTCTGCGCCAACTCCACGGCGCCAGCACTGATATCCACCGCCGTGACATCCTTCGCTCCGGCTTTGGCGCAGCTCAGTGCAAACGCGCCCTGATTAGTGAAGCAGTCC
>CALQFT020000135.1 GCA_943329925.2 Opitutus sp. GAS368 | reverse complement strand
TTGGGCAACCCGCGATTCTATCGGCCTTACATTGCGCCGGTAAGAAACTCGGGTTAAAGGGCGCCGGGCTTGAGGTGTTTGTTGAAAAAAACCAACACGACGCTGCGCAAATCCTGCTGCTTGGGCTGCAGATGGAAACTGTGAGGGGCGCCCTCAATAAGCAGCAGTTCACTACTGACCCCCGCCTTTTTTGCGGCCTCATTGAAGCGCACAGACTGATCCACGGGCGTTGTCGTATCCGCTGTGCCGTGGAGAATTAGCATGGGCGGGTCGTCCCGAGTTAGCTGCTTAATGGGCGAAGCGGAGTCCCAAAGCGCGGGCGCCTCGAGCTGACTCTTGGCGAACATCGGAAGCTTCGGATAGGGCTTCGCCGGCACGCTTCCCTCCCACGAGGAAGCGCAATGCGGGTACATGGGAACCGCCGCCTGAATGCGGCAGGAAAACTCGGCGTCTTCCTTTGGATCGAGTCCAACCTCGGGGCCGCTCACTGCCAAAAGCGCAGTCAAATGGCCTCCGGCAGACCCCCCGATCGCTCCAATATGCTCAGGATCAATTTGAAATTTCGAGGCGTTTTTGCGCAACCAGCGGACCGCACGTTTGACCTCCTGAATGTTGGCTGGAAACGTAGGCAGGCCCTCCTTGGCCAGTTGGTAGTTAATCGACAAACACACATAGCCCTTCGAGGCGAGGGTCGTGCCAATGTTAATTTCGCGGGCGGCACCTTTGTCCCCGCCAGTCCAGCCGCCGCCGTGGATGATGACCACCCCCGGATACCGCTTGCCCTCCTCCGAAACCGGCGGCAAATAAAGATCCGCCTTCTCCTCGCGCTCAGGCCCAAGGTATTCGATATCCTTTTGGATACGGACGTCAACGGCGAGCGCTGTCTGTAAACAGACAAACCACAGAGCAAGGGAACGAGCAAGCGGGTGCATATCTTCTTAGAGTGGAGCCAGTGTGGATTAAACCAACTTCCACCCGCTCCGGTATTCACGTTTGAGGAAACGTTCGGCCTCAGGCGCATTGGGGATACGCATATTTTTGGCATCCCACTCGATTTTTTTGCCCGCCCGAAAGGCCACATTCCCCAGATGATTCGCCTCGGTAAGCGGGCCGCTGTAACCGAAATGGCAGGTCGTGGGAGAGCCGGTTTTGCAGGCGTTGAGCCATTCCTTATGGTGGCCCACCGAATCCGGAATGGACTGCGCTGGGCGCACAAAATCCACAAACTGGTTTTCGGGCAGCAAAAGGTGCTTGCTGTAATCGGCGAGCAGCATCCCTTTGTCTCCGACGAATAACACGCCGCTGGGCCACTGCGGAATCTGCTTCTGTTCCCAAAGCGGCGGCCTGTAGGTGCCTTGGTACCACACCATCTTCACCGGCGCGCGGCCGTTTCTCGCGCCATATTGGTAGGTGGCCGTCATCGAGGCCGGTGCAATTTCGGCGTGGGGCGGCGGGCCGCTGGATTCGATGGAAAGCGGGGCGTCGAGATTGAGCGCCCAAAAGGGCAAGTCGTTCCAGTGGGAGCCGAGGTCGCTCATCGTGCCATTGCCGAAATCCCACCAACGGTACCACTTGTTTCCGGGGATGTAGATGCTGTTAAAGGGCCGCCAAGGGGCGGGGCCGATCCACAGATCCCAGTCGAGTTCCGAGGGGACGGGTTCAGTTTCGGTGGGCCGTTCTTGGGTACTGAACCTGTCGCCGTTGGCCTTGGCATCGGCGTCGCTTTGCCAGCCCCATGTCCGGTTGACCCAAACGTGAGCCTCGCGCACCGTGCCGATTGCGTTTCCCTGAACGAGCTCAACGACGCGCCGGTAGTTTGCGCTCGCATGAACTTGCGTTCCCATCTGTGTTGCAACTCCCGCTTTGAGGGCGGCTTCAGTCACGGTTCGCGCCTCAAAAACATCGCGGCTCAGCGGCTTTTCGCAGTAGACGTGTTTCTTGCGCAGCAGCGCGGGAAGGGTCGCAAAAGCGTGGGTATGTTCCGTGGTTGAAACCAACACCGCATCGAATTCCGAGTCCTTGATGGAATCGTAGAACTTGCGGAAATCCCGGAACTGTTTGGCGCCGGGATTTTTCACTGCTGCGGCCTTTAGATTGAGTTCATTGACATCACACAATGCCACGATGTTTTCCCCAGTGATGCCCGCCATGTTGGCGGCACCGCGTCCACCGCAGCCGATGACGGCTATGTTGAGCAGGCTATTGGGCGACTGACTTCGAAGCAGGGCTGGAAAACCCAGAATCCCGGCCGAAGCGGCTGTTGTTTGTTTTAGGAATTGGCGGCGGGTGCTGTGAGTGGATGGGGTAGGCATAGGAGGTGGATGGTGCTAGGGATTATACATTGCGGCCCTTTTCTTTAGAAGGTTTCTATCCAACCAAAGGGTTGGGCGTCTAAACAGAAGGGCGCAGGAGGGCTAACCAATGGGAAATGATTCCTTGAACATCTATCCCATATTCCACTCCAAGCCAGTTCGGTGCGTCCATTAGATGGTAAAGGCCGACATTCCTTGGTTCGTGTTTCTGTTTAGTTCTCTTTGTTCTTGGGGGCAATCTTTCTCGATTTGGGGACGGCTGAAGCCCTCGAAGCGTAGCGTAGAGGGCGATAGACGGCCCCAAATCGTCCCGAAATGGGCCGTGCCTTCCCTTATGCCGCTGCCCTCCATGGCGTCGCGTCTTTTGGTCGGTAACACTCCCACGGGGTCTGGTTTCCCAACGACGAATGCGGCTTCCTCCGGTTGTAATCCTCAAACCAGCGCCCAAGGTGCCGCTCGAGTTCATGCACCTTCTCCACTCCCCACATATACACTCCCTCGTGTTTCACCGCTCGCCACAACCGCTCCACAAACACGTTGTCTGAGCAACCTCAACGGCCCCGCACGCAAAAGCATCCGAGCACCCCATTGAAAACGGAGCGTTTAGCTTCACTCGCCATCAAGGCCCCACGAGCAACCATTCCGGTTACAACATTGGCAATGAAGCAGTGTTTGCGTGCAAGATTATGCATGCAATCGACTTCTGTGGCTACGGGCTGTTTCTCATCGCCCCATACGATGGTGGATTGCAAGGTGATCAGGCTGATCCAGAGCACCCTGTATTCGTTTTCCGTCATGACGCCTTCTGCTGCACCATCATAGATCTCGGGGATAAAGCCGGCGGCGCAGGCCACATGAAGGAACCAGAGCATGTGGCAGCTGGAGACGGAGGCAGTGAAGGTCTCCTCGGGGTCGACTCCCGATGGATTTGACCACAAAGCAGGAACGATTTGCGGAGACGATGATCTCGGAACGATGGCACCACCGTACGGACGCCGCAGTCCGGCTTGTGCTACTGGTGGCGTCTATGCCCCAGACTTTAGCTCGTTAGTATCTTGTCTAGGCGTTCTGAGAAGTCCTTGAGTAATTCGGCGTCCTTGGTCTGCGCAGAGGGCTGTTCGGTGATTGCCCAGCCTGTGTACCCGCATTTGTCGAGTGCAGCCATGATTTCGGGCCAGTGGTTATCGCCTTCCATCAGTTTGACGTTAAAGCCCGGAGCCTTGCCGTTGGCGTCCGGTTTGTTTCCGTACTCCTTGATGTGGAGTTTGAGGATGCGTTTACCGAGCACGTTGATCCATTCTTCGGCAGGGCAATACCGGATCATATTACCGATATCGAAGTGCCAGCCAACCATTGGACTATTGATTTCGTCGAGGTACTGCTTGGCCTGTTCTGGCTTCATAATGAAGTTGTTCCAGACGTTTTCGATGGCGATTTTGACTCCGGTTTGCTCGCACTCTGGAAGGGCTTTGCGGATTTCTGCAATCGAGCGTTGCCAGCATTCTTCGTAAGTTACCTCGTCATTCACTGTGCCGGGAACCAGTAACACGGAGCTCGCGCCGTAATGTTTAGCATCGCGGATGGACTGTTTGAGACCTTCCAGCCCTTTGGCCCGTGACTCCGGATCAGGACTAGAGAGGGAGCTCTCCTTCTTCCAATGGGTGGCACAGCAGACACTCGCCGCTTTCAAACCAGTTTCTTGCAAAGCCTTTAGAACCTCGTCCTGATTCATGTGGCTCATGGTTTCAACGCCGGCGAAGCCCGCCAACTTGATCGCTTGGAATTTTTCCAGAACGGTGCCTGGGAAGCCAATGGTGCCAATCATCATGGCTTTTTGAATCGCCCGTTTCGGCTTGGTTTCGGCAGCAAAAAGGGGCGCTCCAAAGATGGAGGAGGCCAAGGCGGCAGTGGAGGTTTGAAGGAATTGGCGGCGGGAGGAGTTCATTTTTGAGGAGGACATGTTTGCACGTTTTGAATGCCAGGAATGAATTTTATTGATGTATGATGCTTTTGTAAAAAACACATCGCATTGATTATATCTAGATCCAGCGTCCACTTTAATAGAGTCAGCGAACAGGAAGAAATTTCGCGACTTCATCCAGCAGACGGCAAGGGGTGGATTGGTTTTAATAGGCCTTTAAGGTCACGGGATCTATAGCCGGGGAGCCGGAGATCGACAACATCTTGGCATCTATCATTCGGAGTAGCCCGCTGTGCCATTCTACGTATCGAATGCCAGCCAGTCACACCCCAGATCGACCACAAACACCCGTACGGAAGAACACCCCTCAAATTTTCGTTATGCTGGCATCATTACAGATTTTCTAATGTACTTATCAGCATCCACCCCATGCGAAGCTCCATTGTCACCCTCACCGCCCTTTAGCGCGCCCCGCGACAATACCGCGCGCGAGCGGCGGAAACGGGGGCAAAAGCGATTTCTTACCAATTTATCATTGCGCTTGCCGTGCTGGAGCCGGATCGAGCAGCGCGATGGCACGGTCCTCTTTGAGTTTGGCCTGCTCTTCGCGGCGATAGCGTAGCGGCGTGGTGCCGGTGAACCGCTTAAAGCGCTTCACGAAGGCGCTGTGGTCGTAGAAGCCACACTCTAGAGCGATCTGGATGATGCTCTTGGCGCTGTGCTTGAGTGCCTCGATGGCGTGATGGATGCGCACCTGTTCGACGAAGCCATACGCCGTCGTCCTCATGTGCCGTCGGAACAGACGTGTGAACTGGCTCTCTGAGTAGCTGCACCGTTTTGCCAGATCCCCGATGGTGATGCGCTCTGCGTAGTTTTCGGTGATGTGCTTGAGGGCGGGTAGCAGGCGGTTTAGTTCGGCGTCCTCGCCCATCACGTCGTTGTAGTGTTCGTTGATGGTGATAAGTCCGATCACTTCTCCATTTTGGTTGCGCAGCGGGAATTTGCTGGAATAAGCCCACTTCATCGCATGCGCGAAAAAGCCCACGGCATGCACCTCGTTAATCCGCGGTTTGCCGTGATTGAAGACGGCAAGGTCGTTCTGCCGGAAGCTCTGGGCAATGATTTTTGGGAACAGGTCGAAGTCGGTCTTTCCTACCACTTCAAAGTCGGCGGCCAAGTAAATGGCGTCTCGTAGACCCCGGCTCATGTAGATGTAGCGGGAATCAAGGTTCTTGATCATGAACATCGCGCCAGGGATGCGCTCGATGGCATCAAGCATCTGGCGAAAGTCGCCAATTTGAAGGAAGAAGTCG
Source organism: Opitutus sp. GAS368 (assembly GCA_943329925.2). GTDB lineage: Bacteria > Verrucomicrobiota > Verrucomicrobiia > Chthoniobacterales > Chthoniobacteraceae > Chth-196. The sequence goes on along the minus strand of CALQFT020000135.1, from coordinate 4,056 downwards.
GTTTGAAATCGATTCACGAAGAATGACCGGATATTACTATTTAATGACGGTCAAGCAAGAGATATTCTGGGTAGGTCCGTGTTAGTAATAAGTGCTTGAAAATGATTCTTCCCGCCCTCCATCTCTGTCTCCTCGGGACCATTGCACCGCTGGCTCCGGTTTCGGCGCAGGAGCGCTCAGGCGTCGTCCTAGGTTCCGTGTTGCTCGCCTCGGCGGAGGGGGTGAGTGTGTTTGAGCGCGATGGTGCGATGACGTTTGGCCAGTTCTCGACGACGCTCGTGGTTGGGAAGCCGGGGGCGCTGGAGTGGAGCGACATGATTTACGATGGCTGGAGGCTACCCTCTGGGAACTACCTTTGCTCCTCGCACCACTTTGTCAGGGAGCTGAAGCCGGATGGGAAAACCGTGTGGGAGTTTCGGGTGAAGGCACCGGTGGAGTTGAAGACCTGTGTGCCGCTGCCGAATGGCGATGTGATGACGGTGGATGCGGACGCGATGGAACTGGTGCAACTCACCGACCAAGGGCAGCGTGTCGCGAAACGCATCCCCGTTCCGACGGATAAGAAGGCGTCGCCGCACAACCGCTACAACCTGCTGCGGCGCACGGACGTGGGCACGTTCCTGCTCGCGTTGCGCACGGAGAAGGCATTTGTCGAGGTGGATGAGTCGGGTAAGGAGCTGTGGCGTCATGCTGTGCCGGATTTGCCGGTAGTGGCGGAGCGTCTGGCGAACGGCAACACGCTCATGTCGTGGCGCGGTGGTTTGATTGAGGCGACGCCGAAACACGAGGTCGTGTGGGAACTCAAGATGGCCGACATCACCGAGTTTCCGGTGATTATCTTCGGCGGCTTCCATCGCTTCGAGAATGGCAACACGCTCATCGCGAACTCCGACTGGCACTACAAGGCTGCGGGCGAAAATCGCGTGCAGGTCTTTGAAGTGACTCGTGACAAGCGCGTGGTTTGGAAGCTAGAAGTCGATGCCTTTGCGGGGAAAAAGCCAGGCTCGTTGGAACCCCGTAGCGGCTTGGTCGAGCACCGCATCATCGGGCTGCAATGGCTCGTTGCCTCCTCTAAGACACCCACTGCGAAATGAATCGACTCGCGGCAGCCGCCTTGATGATGACCACCTCGTTCGCGATGGCAGAGGACTTCAGCTTTTTTGAATCCAAAGTCCGTCCGTTGCTCGTGGAGCGGTGCCTCGAGTGTCACGGCGAGAAGAAGCAAAAGGGTGACCTACGATTGGACTCGAAGAGCGGTTGGCAGAAAGGCGGCGAGAGCGGGGCGGCGCTGGTACCGGGCAAGCCGGAGGAGAGTCTGCTCATCAAGGCGGTGAGCTATGTGGACAAAGACCTGCAAATGCCTCCGAAAAAGCAGCTCGCGCCGGAGGAGGTGGCGGTCCTGAGGGAATGGGTGAAGCAAGGTGCCGCTGACCCGCGCGTGACGGAAGTTAAGGCGGTGGCTTCCACAAAGCCCGAAGCGGATGAGTGGGAAGTTGCCTATCAAAAGCGGCTCGACTGGTGGAGCCTAAAGCCGCTGCGCAAAGGACAGCCGCCGGTGGTGACGGATGCACTGTGGTCGCGCGAGCCGGTGGACTGTTTCATCCGCAGGTCGCTGGAGGCGGCGAGGTTGAATCCCGCAGTTCTTGCAGAACCCGAGGTGCTGCTGCGGCGTTTTGCTTTCGTGCTAACGGGGCTGCCGCCGACACCGGAACAGCGCACGCAGTTTCTCCAACACTGGCAACGCAACGCGGAGGCGGCTTGTGAGACGTTGGTGGATGAAATGCTTACCTCGCCACATTTCGGCGAGCACTTCGCGCGGCACTGGATGGATGTGGTGCGCTACACGGATACCTACGGCTACGAATGGGCCAATCCCGCCAAGGGCGCGTACGAATACCGCGACTACCTCATCCGCGGCTTCAATGGTGATGTGAGTTACCAGCAGTTCGTGACCGAGCAGCTCGCGGGAGACCTGCTGCAGGAACCGCGCATCAACCGCAAGCTGGGCATCAATGAGAGTCTCATCGGGCCGATGTTCTACCACATGGGTGAGCACCGCCACGGCAGCAGTCTCGGGGCTTTCAACGGCATTCATCAGGAGATGGTGAACAACAAGATTGATGCGTTCTCGAAGGCGTTTCTTGCCACCACCGTTGCCTGCGCCCGGTGTCACGATCACAAGCTGGAGGCGGTGTCGCAGCACGACTACTATGCGCTGGCGGCGGTCTTCATGACCCCACGCTGGACCGCACGCGTGGTGGATGCACCGGGAAAAAACGATACGGCCATCGCAAAGCTCAAGGAGTTGCGCGGCCAGATTCAGCGCGAGATGGCGGCTCAGTGGCTCGCGGCAGCGAAGAAGAAGGACGCGTGGTCGCCGGAAGTGTTGAAGGCGCTGCTTGAGGTCAAGGACGTGCCTGTGGCGAAACCCAATCCGGCTGCGAAACCCGCGGCAGTCGTGAAGGACGCGCACGCACCGACTGTAAAGCTGGATGAGGTGGAGTACCCAATGGCACGTCTCATCAAGTCTGAGGGGGATGTCGGGAAGCTCTGGAACGAACTCGCCAAGGAATGGAGGGACGCACGCGGGCTGCGGCTCAAGGCCAATGCCGATTTCAAGACGCTGGCAGATTTTCAGGAACCGATGTTTCCCAAAGGCTGGGTCAGCGAAGGCGATGGGATGAAGCACGGTTTCGTGGAAGACGGCACCCCTTTGATCGCGCTCGATGGTGCCGCGGTGGTGGCGCGGCTGCTGCCGCGCGGCTATCACACGCACGCTTTGTCCTCGAAGCTGCCCGGCGCGCTGCACATGCCGCCGCAGTTGTCCGTGCCCGGCAAGTTCACCAGCTTGCGACTCGCGGGTGGCGAGTTCAGCAGTCATCTCTTGGTGCCGGGAAATGCCTTCTTGAATGAGCCGATTGCTTTTCTGAGTGAGACGCAGCCGGTCTGGAAATCCTTTGGTGATGAGACGCTGAACAACGGCGTCCCGCACGTCACCGTGGAGTTTGCGACCGCGTCGCTGAATCCGAATTTTCCACCTCGCACGGGTCTCGCTAAAGGTTTGGCGAATACAGATTTTGGCTACGACAAACGGAGTTGGCTCAGCATCACGGGCATCGTGAGCCACGACAAAGCGGGAGCGCAGCAGGACACGCTGGAGCAATTCGCTCCCTTGTATGAGGGCACGCCAAAATCAACGCAAGAATCCTGGCACCGCATCGGCGACTGGCTCACGGGCGCGGTGTGTCGCTGGAGCGAGGGCAAGCCGCATGCCGGTGATGTGCTCGTGGTGGACTGGCTGCTGTCGAAGAAGCTTCTGCCCAATGAAGCAGCGAAAGGCAGCGCGCTGGCCGGCTTGCTCGCCGAATACCGCCGCGTGGAACAAGGCATCGCCTATCCGCGCACCGTGAACAGCATGGACGAACGGGAGACCGTCAAGACCAGCTACCCGCTCAATGTGCGCGGCAATGTGGATGTGCCCGGAGCACTAGTGCAGCCCGACTTCCTCCGCATGTTCAGCGGGAAGAACACCGTCGCCGCCAGCGCTGGCAGCGGACGACTGGAACTCGCGGAATCGCTTTTGCAGCCAGAGCATCCGCTCACCTCGCGCGTTTATGTGAACCGCGTGTGGCAATGGGTCTTCGGCACCGGCCTCGTCGCCACGCCCGATGACTTTGGCAGGCTCGGCGAAAAGCCCTCGAATCCTGAACTGCTCGACTGGCTCGCGCGCGAGTTCGTGCATGAAGGATGGTCCACCAAGTCGCTCGTGCGCCGCTTGGTGCTCAGCCAGACTTTTCGTCAGTCCGGCCTCGTGAGTCAGGCCGCACGCGAACGCGATCCCGGTAATCGCCTGCTTCATCACTACCCAACGCGACGACTGGAGGCGGAAGGCATTCGCGATGCGCTGCTGGCCGTTTCCGGCAGGCTCGACCCGCAACTTTACGGTCGACCTATCTCGCCGCCGCGAAGCGTCGAGGACGACAAAAAGCGCCTCTTCTCCGGCCCGCTCGATGGCCATGGGAGGCGCTCGCTCTACTTGCAAATGTCCATCATGGC
>CALQFT020000134.1 GCA_943329925.2 Opitutus sp. GAS368 | reverse complement strand
TCGAGGCTCGAAGCGGCTCGCACCGCCCAGGCCAGCTGCTTTTGGCGCGGCCCGTCTCCCGTAAGGTTCCAGCTTAAGCGGGGCTGGGATCCCTCCACGGCAAGGGGGCTCACCAAGTACTCGCAGCGAAGTCCCTCGGGAGAAAGCCCGCCGGCAAGCGCGGAGCAGGGAAGAAGAAGCAGAAGGCGCAGGCGCATATGGCGGAAAGTGAAGATAGGGGTGAAGTCGACTGCGCATTCGCGAGTCGCCCCGGGATAACGGGGGTGAGGTGCGGGCAAGTGAATCAAAAGTCGAATTGGTCGACGTTATCCTTGGTAAATACAAATGGCTTACCCAAAATAATAGAGGTGCCGTTTATTTGAATATCGCCCAATCTGCCTGCATGGATGGTGTTATTGCCAGGCACAAGCGTTTTGTTTCCGAGGGCATAAGCAGCTTGAACGCTCAGATAGCCGAGATCGGCAGCCCTCCAGAGGATGACACTTTGGGTCACGCCGTCCTTCAAATAGGCCCTGTTTTCGGAGGGTAAACCGAGGCCAAGTACTTTAACCACTCCAGCTTTTCCTGCCTGTTTTACGGCTTCGGCTGCACCTGGAACGGCTGGCGAACAAATCGCCATGATGCATTTTAATTTGGGGTTGGCGCTCATGAGGTTGGTCGTCTCTGCTTGAGCTTTGTCCTTTTGGTCATCGCAGGGTTTCGTATCGACGAGCTTCATCTTGGGATATTTTTCCGCAAGGCGCGCCTCTATAATTTTGCGCCATTCGTTCATGTTGGCTGCCGTAAGCGTGGCGGTAATAATAGCGAATTCACCCTCCTCTCCGCACAGCCTCGCGGCCTCATCCATGAGCGTCTCTCCTATGCCCTGCGGTGTCGCTTGGTTCACAAAAAAAGAACGCGCATCCGGCGTTGTGTCGCTGTCAAATGTGACGACCTTGATGCCCTTTTCTTGCGCTCGTTTAAGCGGCCCGGAAATGCCTTCTCGATTTTCACAGGCAACAGCCATGACATCAACACCCAGAGTGATCCAGTTTTCGACAATTTCATTTTGTCTGGCCGGATCGGTGTTGGTTGGGCCGTCAAAAAGCAACTCCACGCCGAGCTCTTGGACAGCCTCGCGCGCCCCCTTCTCGCATGCTATGAAATAGCTGTTGCCCTTGCTTTTAGGCATGAAGGCGATTGTCAGTTTTTTCGCAGTTTTGGGCCGGTCTTCGCCGATTGGAGCAGCTGACTTCTCACAACTCAGTAGCAATGTAAGGGGCAGCGCGAGTAGGCAGGGGATGAATCGGGAGCGTTTCATGGAAGACTGGAAGTGGGGAATCTTGTGGGTCTGAATTGGGTGTTTAATTCTTTAGGTCGAGATTCCCCGCTTTTGAGTAATGAACCTTGTGAGAATGGGGGCTGCGAGCGCAATCAAAAGGAGGGCTCCGGTAAGCATTGAGGCTAATTCACCTCCCACTCCGGCTCTCAGCACGGCGGGGACCCTGCTGATTCCATTGTTGAGTACCGCGATCGCCGCGATCCCAATGAGCGTTCCGTGCAAGGAGCCGGATCCACCAAATATGCTTGTCCCCCCCCAACACCACTGCGGTGATAGCGGCGAGTTCATAGCCAGTCCCCGCATCTGCGCGCGCTTGGTGCAGTCGGGCCGTGAATAGCAACGCTGCAAGTGCGGCGACGAGCCCGGAGAGTACGTAGGGCAGGGTAGTGCGGCGCTGGACAGGAATACCCGCATAGAGGGCGCCCTCGGTAGAAAGCCGATAGCCCTGAAACTCCTTCCCATCGTAGTGCGGTGCACGAGCAGCCAGAAAAAGAGTGCACCCAAAGCGAACACCCACGCATGTATCCCACTTTCCTTGCATCCCACCCCGCGTAGTTCCAGAACGGGTTTGCCGGTAACTTCCGCCTTTGCAGGATAGAGCGCGTTGACTGGGCGCCCCACCATCAGTCCAATTAACTCGGTTTCCGAAATTTGCACCGTTCCTTCGGACCCGCGTACCGCTTGGGTTGAGATGCTCTCTCCATCGCGAAGAACTGTGACCCGGTCTGCAAGTGCGAAAATTTCTTCGAGGCGATGGGATATGTAAACGATGCCCGCCCCGGAGGCCTTGAGGGTGCGGACAACTCCGAAAAGTAGTTCCTGCTCCGTTCGCGTGAGCGAGGCGGTGGGTTCATCCATGATTACTGTTTTGGCACCAGAGCCGAGGGCGCACGCGATTTCGACGAGTTGTTGCTGAGGCATCGAAAGCGAGCGCACGAGGGTCTCCGGATCGATCACCGCACCGATTTGATTAAGAAAATGCAATGCGTTGGAATGCAGTTTTTTCCAGTCAACACGCTCGAATGTGGCCCCGCATTCCAAGCGCAGCCCGATGTTCTCCGCGACGCTTAATTCTGGAAACAGTGCGGGCTGCTGATAGATGCACGCGATACCCAGAGAGCGGGCCTTGGTGGGCGTAAGGTCACGCACTTGCGCTCCGGCGATTTCCAAGGTTCCCCCGTCTGGCATGTGCGCGCCTGTGATGACTTTTATCAACGTCGATTTGCCTGCTCCATTTTCTCCCAGCAGGGCATACACTTCGCCCGGATATAATTCAAAGGACACCCCCTTAAGTGCTCGAACGGCTCCAAAGGATTTCGTGATTTGAGTGAGACGGAGTAGGGGGGCGCTCATCATGCCAGGTCTGGAGGGCACATGGTTAGGCTAGCTGCGCAGGGAGAGCACGGTGGACTCGTAGTGGCGCACATCTGCAATCCAATCCGCGGCCAAGGGTACGTTTTGCTGAACACAGAAAGCCTCCCACACAATACCCGAGGGGAGCGCTTTGAGCTCTTCTTGAAGCGCGAGGCGACTGGTAAAGTCGCCGTCTAATTCAGTCTGTTGCAGTGCTTTGGTGGGTTCAAGGAGGGCGCTTAAAAGAGCCCGCTGCAGCGCTCTGGTGCCAATCACCCATGCAGCGACGCGATTGATACTCGCGTCAAAATAGTCCAGGCCGAGGTGGACTCTTTTGAGAAAATCTCCAGCCACCACTTCGCGGGCGATTGCGAAGACCTCGTCTGTGAGAGTCACCACATGGTCGCTGTCCCATCGCACGCCGCGGCTCACGTGCAATAACACCTCGGGGACAAACTGGAGTACGCTGGAAATTTTGTCCGCAATGGATTCGGTCGGGTGAAAATGTCCTGCGTCCAAGCACAACGCCATTTGCCGGGAGACAGCGTATCCGAGGTAGAATTCAGAAGAGCCAACGACGTAACTTTCAGAACCGATTCCGAAAAGTTTGGGTTCCACGGCGTCGAGGTTATGTTTGAGGTTTGTTGCGAAAATCTCGTCGAGGGCTTCCTCCAGTCTCTCTCTGGGGCCAGAGCGGTCTGCGGGGGTGTCTTTGTACCCATCTGGAATCCAGAAGTTTGTGACGGTCGTTGAGCCGAGAGCCTTTCCCATCACTGCGCCGATTTCGCGGCAGCGCTTCCCGTGTTCGATCCAAAACTTTCGAGTGCCCTTGTGCTTGTGCGAGAGGGTGAACCCGTCAGCTGCTTTGGGATGTGAGAAGAAAGTGGGGTTAAAGTCCAAGCCGACTTGGTGGGATTTTGCCCAATTGATCCAGTCCCGAAAATGCTCTGGTTCGATGGCGTCCCGGTCAACACGTTTGCCGCCGAATTCCCCGTAACTCGCGTGGAGGTTTACCCGGTGGCGCCCTGGGATCAAAGACAAAGCTTTTTCTAAATCCGCTCGCAACTGGCTCGCTGTAGCTGCCTTGCCTGGATAGTTTCCAGTCACAGCGATGCCTCCTCCCAGTGTTTCGCCGAAGTTTTCAAATCCGCCTACATCGTCGCCCTGCCAGCAATGAAGGGAAATCGGTATGGCGGAGAGCCGCTGCAAGGCGAGGTCGATGTCCACCCCAAAATCAGCGTAGCGATCTTTGGCGTACTGGTATGCGATGTCCGCTTTTGCTGGGCTGGGGACTTTTGGGGATGATGCCATGTTTAAATCTTATTTTCGAGCGTGATGCTCACCAACAAGATTTGTTGCCAACTTTTTCAACCACAGACTCGCGTGTTGATGTTTTCGAGTTGGCGGAATGGTTTTAATTTGAGCAGATAAGAAGTATGTCAGGCCCCTCGTTTTATCGCGCAGTCTTCGGTTTATTCATGGTTCTAGAATTCGTGCTCTGCTCCCAGCGCTCTCATGCACAGGTGACTTCTGCGGATGCTGTTCTAGCCGAGGTGGAGCGTTGTGAGCGTCGGATTCGGGAGGTGCGTGTTGAAATTGGGAATCGTTACGAGAAGAGACTGGGCGAATTGCGTGCTGTTTTTCAGAAGGCCGCCGATCTGGAAAGCGCTCTTTTGGTGCGCAATGAGGAAAGGCGACTGGGGGCGGAGGCAGACATGCCTCTGGATTCCAGGCATTTGGTGGAGGAGCCCCGGGTGTTGCGCGAGGCCCAGCTGGAACTTTTGGCAAAACAGACAGAGATGGTGACGCAGATTGTCCAAGAGGTGGTGCCTCGATTGGTCGACATGAAAAAAGCGCTTACGGTGGGAGGCCGATTGGACGAGGCGCTCGAAGTTCGTAATTCCATCCAACGGTTGCAGGATGCGGGCGCGCCGGCGCAACGTCTTTCAGCTGGCGCGCAAGTAATTGCTGATGATGTTGCTCTGGCTTATCAGTCGGCGAAGGAGCGGGCCGACAAAATATACAAAGGGGTGAAAGTGAGCTTGCGTGGGCGTGTCGCCGGAGTTCGCCCCGATGCGAAGGATCCATCCAGCAATGTCCTAGTCTTATTCGGAGGCGCGGACGGCTCGCTGGTGGATTGTTCGTTCCAGTCCAACGAGTACCGTGTTCGGGAGGAACGTTCGGCGCAAAATGTCTTCTATGTGGTGGCGCATGCCAACGGCGACGTTCCGGTGCTCAAAGTGCAACGCGGGGTGGTTGTTGAAATTCAGGGGCGCTGCGAGGGCTCCGAGGGCGGTGTGCGTTTTGGCAACTGCATGCCACCGAAGCGATAGGCGTGATAAGCGCTGAATGCCTTATGGTGCGGGAGCGTCTTTGACACACCGAAAGCCGGTGTGGGATAAACTCGTATCCGGAGAGGTCTTCTGCCGGGCGCTGGGACGGTACCCTTTGCAGTACAGATCGCTGCAAAGATAGGAGCCTCCGCGCCCGACGCGTTTGGGCATCCCAGGTTCTTCGGGGTCGTAACTATCCGCGGGTCCCTGGGGATTGTCTCGGGGACTTTTTTGATAGTAGTCGGGGCGGTACCAGTCGGAGCACCACTCCCACACATTTCCGGCCATATCGCACAAGCCGTAGCCGTTGGCTGGAAACGAACCCACTGGAGCCGTGCCCTTGAAGCCGTCCTGCCCCAGATTCTCCGTCGGAAACTGCCCCTGCCAAATGTTCATCATCCAAATTCCTTTTGGAAACCGTTCCCGGCCCCAAGGATAGGGGTTTTGCTCCAAACCGCCGCGCGCTGCGTACTCCCATTCCGCTTCGGTGGGAAGTCGTTTTCCAGCCCAATCGCTATAGGCAACTGCGTCAAACCAAGATACATGCACCACAGGATGCGTCCCGCGTCCCTTTAAGTCCGAACCGGGGCCTTCGGGATGGCGCCAGTCTGCGCCTGGCAAATACGCCCACCATTGGGTGGCGTCGTTGAGGGTTTCCACGCGGGCGGGCGGCGTGAAAACTAAAGAGCCGGGAACCAGCTTTTCCTCTGGCACACCTGGAAATTGGGCCGCTTCGGGTTTTTTTTCCGCAGTGGTCTGATAATGGGTAGCCTCGACAAACTTGGCGAATTGGTCGTTGGTGACAGTGTAGCGGTCGATCCAGAAGCCCTTGATCTTCGCGTCGTGGAGTGGCTTTTCATCGGGCTGTCCGTCGTTTGAGCCCATGGTAAACTTTCCCGAGGGGATCCAAGCCATATCCACACCCAATGGCCCCTGAAACGCGCGGCGCGTCTGCCCTTGGTTGGCTACGCGGCGTGCTTCTTTGGCGACCCAGATGGTTGATAAACTAACTCCTGCTACGGCGAAACTTGCCAAAATCAATGCAGATCGGGTGGAGGGCTTCATTTTTGAACTGTAATGACTCAACAAAACTGCACAAGGTTCCAACTCCATTACGTAAAGGGGCGGATTTCGCCAGTACCGAGCAAAAGATCTCTACCTGAAACAAGAATGCCACCTTCTTTGGCGTTCCTCATTGGCATCCAATTTTATGCTTCAATCAGACTATTCCCATTGGCAATTGTTACCCAATATTACAATAACTAGCTCTACGGAAGGACTTCCCCTCATCCTTTTGGAAGGTCATTTTGGGTCGGCGAAGTTCGCCATCCAAGGCGCTCATCTTATAGAGTTCACGCCGAAGGCTCAGGCGCCTTTTTTGTTTGTGAGCAGTAAATCTCACTTCGCGCCCGGCAAGGCGATCCGAGGCGGGGTGCCGGTTATTTTCCCGTGGTTTGGCCCGCGCGAGGGGCATCCGGAAGCGCCCATGCATGGTTTGGTGCGCAGCCGCCCCTGGACGATCGATTCCATCGAAGTGCCCGATCTCGGCCCGGCTAAAGTTTGTTTTTCCTTTGTTTCCGATGCCGAAACTCAGGCGGTTTGGCCGTATGCGTTCCGCCTAAAGCTGGAGTTCACGCTCGGGGTCGCGTTGGAAATTCGTTGGACGGTGGAGAACACGGGTCGGGAGGCGTTTTCTTTCGAGCAGGCGTTGCACCCGTATTTTCCGGTGCAGGATGTCGGGCAGGCAAGGGTTTTGGGGCTTCAAGGCGCCTCTTACATAGACAAATCCGATCACTTGCAGCGCAAGCTCGACACTGCGCCGGCTGTGACATTCGCCGCCGAAACGGACCGACTTTATCTGGATACAGACCGGACTTGTGTGTTGCAAGATCCTGCGGCCGCGCGAGAGCTGGTTTTTGAAAAACAGGGCTCCCATAGCAGCGTAGTCTGGAATCCTTGGATTGCCAAAGCGGCGGCCCTTGCGGATTTGGACGATGCGGACTGGCAGCGTTTTGTCTGTGTGGAACAGGTCAATGCCGCCCAAAATGCGATCCAGTTGCCTCCGTCCGCCGCGCATATTTTCGCGGTGCGTTATTTTTCTCAAACTTTAGAAATGATTCATCCGTAGCCAAGAGTGTGAGGCGATGAGGCCTTGTTAAATTGTGCTAAATTTCTTTTCTGTAATTTCTTTTCTGTAGATGCGTGCCAAAGAATTGCTCCGTATCTCTTTTCTTCTTTTCTTTATTCTCGCAGATTCCTTTTGCGCAGTACGCAGTGTGCTTTGCAGTGTGCTTTGAATTGAACGCTTCTCCCCACTTAGTTGTCAGACTCCCCAGAAACTGTTTATGAAACCCATGAATCTTCGACGCACCTCTATTTTTTCACGCTCCCCTCTCTCCGTCCGTTTGGATCTTACCGCTTCGGTGCGAAACTGGGTTGAGGGCAGAATCCTTGGCCCAAAAATTTGCTCAAAAATTTGCCCAAAGCACGCTTTTGGTTTTGTGGCCGCGGGAGCTGCTGCACTTCTGTTTGGGTTCGCCAACATTCCGCTTCAAGCGGCCGACCCAGAGAGTCAAACTGTACCTGAACTGAAATTTGATGGCGCGCCCCTCCCGGCCGGCACCCCCACTTACGCGCCAATTGTCGAGAAGGTCTCTCCCAGCGTGGTGACTATCAATACATCCCAAACCACAAAACGGGGCGAGGGCCCCAATGCACTCTCCGGACATCCTCTTTTCGATGACCCGATGTTCCGTAAGTTTTTTGGCATCCCAGAGGATGAAAACCCTCCCGGACGCGGGCAAAACCCAAATGTCCCCACCCCAAAACGACGTGGGCAGGGCGGGGGCCAGGAGCGAGCTGAAAGTGACCAGCAAAGTGACGGCGGCCGGGATGGCGAGGGTGGCAAGGACAGCGGAAAATTCCGCGGCCGAAAGCGCGAACAAAGCACGCCGCTGGGCCTGGGCTCCGGAGTGATTGTCAGCGCGGACGGTTATATTCTCACCAATAATCACGTGCTTGAAGGTGCGGATAAAATTGAAGTGAGCTTCGGCAAAGCAGGTAAATCCTACATCGCGCGCAAGGTTGGCGGGGATGTTCGCACAGACGTTGCCGTGCTCAAGATTGACGCAACAAACCTTACTCCGATCACTTTTTCCAACAGCGACCAACTCCGTGCAGGGGATATCGTCATCGCGGTGGGCAGTCCCTTCGGTCTGACCCGCTCCGCTACCATGGGGGTGGTGAGCGCTGTGGGCCGCAATTCTCAGATGGCGCAGTTGGCCGACCTCGGGAATTTTATCCAAACAGACGCCGCGATTAACATGGGGAATTCAGGCGGGGCGTTGGTGGACTATTTGGGGCGCTTAGTGGGGCTCAACACTGCCATTTTTAGTCGCTCTGGCGGCAACCAAGGTATCGGATTCTCGGTTCCTTCCAACATGGCGCGTTCCGTCATGGAGAGTCTGATCAAACATGGGCGAGTGCTGCGCGGATTTCTCGGGATTGGCCTTCAGGACGTCGATGAGGCATTGCAAAAAGAGTTAAACGTAGAGGCGGGAAGCGGCGCGGCGATCACTGAGGTGCAGCCTAATAGCCCAGCCCAGAAGGCTGGACTCCGGGAATACGACGTCGTAACAGCCGTTAACGGGAAAAAGATCGATGGAATGCAGGATTTGCGTCTGACGGTCGCCTCGATGCAGCCGGGAACCAAGGTCACCCTCCAAATTATTCGGGAGCGAAAGAACATGGACGTCACCGTGCAGTTGGGAGAAAAGGCGGAGAAAAAAGATGCTCCAGTGGTCGCCAAGGAGGCGGATCCCGACGTGCTTGACGGCGTGACGGTAGCCGATCTTGAAGAGGCGAGCCGTCAGGAATTCAAGGTGCCTTCCTCCGTCAAGGGCGCCTTGGTGACGGCTGTGGAGCCGGACTCAATCGCCGCCGCCGCCGGGATCCGGCCCGGGGATGTGATTCAGGAGGTAAAGCGGAGGCCGATATCCAGTGCTGATGAGGCAGTTAAATTGAGTGAGGAACTCAAAAAGGAGAAACAGGTTTTGCTTCGGGTTTACACGCGTGGCGGCAGTCGGTTGGTCATGTTGGAGAGTAAACCCTAGGCGCCGCGTATTCCGTGTTTCTTGGGGGTCTGGGACCGCTGGGTTGTCGTACTCGGCGGTCTTGGGGGCGGGTGTTGCAGAGCCGTTTACAAGGTTCTCGTGAACTGTCTGAAGGCAGCTATCTTTCGGCACCTGATGACGTCAGGCAGAGGGACTGTCATCAGTAATGACAGATTCACGAGTATTTGAGCGCGCTCAATGTTGTTTTTAAACGTGATTACTCTCTGTGAAGCTTCATAGCTCACGGGGAAGTTCTGGGTGAGAAGTTCTGGGTGAGAAGTTCTGGGTGAAAGTTTGCCGTCGGCATTCCCCATCTCTTTGTATTGCTTGTTGGACGGCGTTTATAATTTGGAGGGCGCTTCTTCTGCTGGGGCTTCACAAGATTGTGCGTCGCCGCGATATACTTCCTCGTATTGTGCGCAAACAGATTCCCAGCTGAAAGAGCAGGCCCTTTCAATCCCTGCGTGCTCAAAGCGCTCCCGGAGGGAGCGGTCCTGAAGCACTTGCAGCAGTGCCTGTCCGAGATCCTCTGCCTTTGCGAGCAAGCCATAG
>CALQFT020000133.1 GCA_943329925.2 Opitutus sp. GAS368 | reverse complement strand
CTACCGCCAAAGCTGCGCAGTGACTCCCGCTTTGATGACGAGGGATCCCGACAACCGGCTCCTCGCGCGCGGAGCTCGATTCAGGCTCCCGAGCTGGATGCTGCGGGATAGTGCACTCCGCGCTTCGGGGCTGCTGAATGTGAGTCTTGGTGGCCCTCCCGTGCGCCCGTACCAGCCCGAGGGTGTCTGGGAAGAGCTTTTCATGGGCCGCTTTAAGTATGAACCGAGCGATGGCAGTGCGCAGTATCGCCGCACGCTGTATGCATTTTGGAGGAGATCGATCGCACCCACTTTCCTTTTTGATTCAGCACAAAGACGCTCGTGCGAGGTGCGAACGGGCCGCACCAACACCCCGCTTCAAGCGCTCACCCTTCTCAACGACGGCACCTTCATGGAAGCTGCCAGGGAGTTAGCCAGGCAAATGGTCAGTTTGCCTCTGCCCCAGCGCTTCTCGCACCTCTATAGAAGCGTTCTTTCTAGGCCGCCAACTGAACCGGAGCTCAAAGTTTTGCAGCGTGAATTGGAGAAAGCGCTGGCGTATTACGGCTCGCACTTGGATCAGGCGAAGACGCTGCTTCAATTCGGACAACGGATCCCAGAATCGGGAGCCGACCTTTGTGCGCTGGCCGCCCACACGCTAATTGCAAGCCTGACACTCAATCTCGACGAAACTATCACCCATGAGTAATCCCATCTCCAGACGCGACTTTATCCAAACAAGCGCCCTGCTGCTCGCCGCTCCAAATCTGATCGCTCAGACAGGGGCCGTCCCACCTCATCACGGGGCGAGCGTTGGCCACGGGGCATTCCAATACCGGGTCGACAAACTTTGGTGCAAAGCGGATCGAGAAAAGAATCCGGTGAAGGATTGTCACGAGATGGTTCAGTCCCGCGACGGCCGACTCTTCCTCATTACCAACCTCAAACAAAATAATATTCTCACGTTTGATACGGATGGAAACTTGCTGGATGCCTGGTCGGTGGGCCTCAGTGCGGGGCACGGTCTCACCCTTCACCTCGAAGGCGAGACGGAGTATTTGTACCTGACAGACAATTCCGGGCGCATTATCAAAACCACGCTTGAGGGGAAGCCGGTGCTGGAACTCCCTCACGCACTCAAGTGCGGTGCATATACGGAAAAGGACTCCTATTCCCCGACAGAAACCGCGATAGCTCCCAATGGAGATATTTACGTCGCGGACGGTTACGGCTCCCAATTTATTTTGAGATTCGATCGGAGCGGGGTTTTTTTGGGCAAGTTCGGAGGCAAAAGCACGCAGCCTATAAATCCCGGAAAGTTCATGCAGGCGCATGGGGTGGCCATCGACCAAAGAGGTCCGGAGCCGCTTCTTGTCTGCACGGAGCGGGTGCGCAATGAATTCAACTGGTTCACGCTTGAGGGGAAATTTGTGCGCGGCGTCTATCTTCCTGGGGCCTACGTCAGCCGGCCTGTCATTCACGGAAAGCATCTCTATTCCGGGGTCTGCTTTGGCGCGAAACCATACGACTACCGAATGTGGCAGGGCCGGGGGTTTGTGACGATTTTGGACGAGAGCGACAAGGTCGTTTCTAATCCCGGCGGGCAGGAACCGCGTTATGAGGAGGGGCGGCTCAAACCCATGCTTCAGGATGCCCCCGTTTTTAACAACTGCCATGACGTCTGCGTGGATTCCAAGGGCGATCTTTATGTTTGCCAGTGGAACAGTGGAAACGTCTACCCCTACAAACTGCACCGCATCTCATGAACGAGTATCTTTCCAACGCGAGCAGGCGGTATTTTTTGGGGCAATGTACCGGCGTATCCGTGGGGGCGATGGCGCTCTCAGCCCTGTTGAGTCGCGCATCCTCAGAATCCGGCGTGGGTGGAGCGAAGCTTGGTTTGCCGAACCTCCCGCATTTCACTCCAAAAGCGAAGCGTGTGATTTTTCTGACCCAATCGGGTGGGCCCTCGCAAATCGAGCTGTTCGATCACAAGCCGGGGCTCCTGAAGCTCGCCGGCACGGAACTGCCCGAGTCTGTGCGGCAGGGGCAACGGTTGACCACCATGACAGCCAATCAGAAGCAACTCATCAAGCCGGCGGCGACGAAGTTTGAGCAATGCGGGCGCAGCGGTGCGAGCGTTAGCGAATGGCTTCCACACCTCAAAACCGTGGTGGATGACGTCTGTTTCATCAAGTCGATGTACACCGACCAGATCAACCATGCTCCAGCCATGACGCAGTTTTTGACTGGCAATCAAATTCCCGGACGCCCGAGCCTCGGTGCCTGGGCGAGCTATGGGTTGGGTAGCGAAAACGGCAATCTGCCCGATTACTTGGTGCTTTTATCCAAAATGCAGAGACCGAGCGACCAACCCCTCTACGACCATTATTGGGGCAGTGGTTTTTTGCCCTCACGGTATCAGGGGGTGAAATTGCGCAGCGCAAAAGACCCGGTGCTTTACCTGCGGGATCCAGACGGCCTACCGCGGCATCTTCGCCGTGGCATGCTGGATGGCATGGCGGAACTCAACGACATGCACCTCACCCAGATGGGAGACCCCGAAATTGCGACACGCATTCGCCAATACGAGATGGCATACCGGATGCAGGCCAGCGTGCCGGAACTTACCGATTTGAGTGACGAGAAGGACGAGGTTTTCGAACTCTATGGAGCGGATTCCAGGCGCCCGGGAAGTTACGCGGCAAACTGTATTCTCGCACGCCGACTGATTGAGCGCGGCGTGCGCTTCGTCCAACTCTTTCACCCGGATTGGGACCATCACAGTCGGCTGACTTCGTGGTGCGCGGCCCGGTGCCGGGATACGGATCAAGCGAGTGCGGCCCTAGTCAAGGATCTTAAGAGGCGCGGATTACTGGATGATACCCTCGTTATTTGGGGGGGAGAATTTGGCCGTGGCGTTGCCGGTCAGGGCAAGTGGGACAGTCCGGAGGCTGGCCGGGACCATCATCCGCGGTGCTTTACGATGTGGATGGCGGGGGGCGGAGCCAAGAGCGGCTACACCCACGGCGAGACCGACGACTTCAGTTACAACGTGGCAAAGGACGGGGTGCATGTGCACGATTTGCACGCCACGATCCTGCATCTGATGGGGATTAATCACGAAAGGTTCACCTTTCGCCATCAGGGGCTGGACTTCCGGCTCACCGGGGTTGATCCCTCCAAAGTGGTGAAGGAACTCCTCGCGGGCTAAACCACTCCGGTGACCACGTTTTCCAGCGGATCGCCCCGGACGGAATCCAGTGCGATGAGGGCGAAGGTGGAACGCATTTGAAGTTTGGACTCCACGCTGCTGAAGGCGGAGTGACAGGTCACGATAAGATTCGGGGCGGCGGCTTCCTCGGCGGTCTTGAGGGGCTCGTCTTTAACGACATCCAGACCGGCGCCTGCGATGCGTCCCTCACGGAGGGCCTGCAGGATAGCAGTCTTCTGGATGACGGCTTCGCGGGCTGTATTGACGATAAAAGCGCCGGGTTTGAGCACGGCGAGGTCGACGGCACTCAAAAGGTTAAATGCGGCTTTGTCTCTCGTTGGGGTTACGAGGGAAGGCAGGTGTACTGCCTTTTAGACTGAGCGTGGGGCTAACCTTTTGCCGAGCGTTGGGCTTCACTTTGAAGGTCAGAGCCGCCGCCCGGGCAATCCTTAAAAGTGCTCTTGTATCGCTTTGCCGCGGATTTTTCCGCGCGTTGCCCTGTGATTTTTGTAGCCTTGTCCAGAGCTGCTTGCACCGCTTGCTTGCCAAGATGGTCAACGTATTTGGCTGCGGCAGCGATAAAGGTGATCATGGCTTTTGGGTAAAGAAATCGATAAAATGCGGTTGTGTAAAGGAGTTCGGAAAAGTGCGACAATCTAGTCAATAGTTCAGCCCTCCAAACTCCAGTCCCTCAGCGGAGCTTAAGCCGGTAGCCGGCGGCAATCTATCCAGAGGCGCCCTTTGCTCAAATATGCAGGGCATTGTGAATTTGACGGAGCCCCAAGAAAACGGGGCTTTACGGGTTGTCTTACCCCCTATCAGTCCTTCACAATCGGGGGTCTTTTTAGAATACGATATGATGACCGCCCCCACAGTTCGTTTTGCTTTTCTAACCGTTTTCAGTTTAGCCGCGGTGATTCATTCCCAAGCTGCGGTTTCCTCATCCGCGCCGGACGCAAAAAGCCCGACTGGGCCTGTCGGCGAATTGAGTTTTAACCGGGATATCCGCCCTATTTTGGCGGAGAAATGTTTTTTTTGTCACGGGCCCGATCCCGGCACCCGAAAGGCTGAATTGCGCTTGGATACGGAGGCTGGGCTTTTTAACGCACGCAAGAATGATCCCGCAGTGGTGTTGCGTGGCAAGGTCTCGGAGAGCGAGTTGGTTCGCCGCATCACGAGTACTGACAAGGAGGAGGTGATGCCGCCGCCGAAGTCGCATAAGGAGCTCAAGCCAGGGGAAGTCGAGCTGCTTCAGCGTTGGATTAAACAAGGGGCGCCCTGGCAGCCGCATTGGTCGTTTATTGCGCCGGAGAAAGCAGCGCTGCCTGCTGTGAAAAACGAGGCTTGGGTGAAGACGCCTTTGGATCGCTTTATTCTAGCCAAGCTGGAGTCCAAGGGGCTGCAACCGGCCCCCGAGGCTGAACCGCGCGTGCTTTTTCGTCGCTTGCACTTGGATTTGACTGGGCTCCCGCCCCGTGGCGAAGACACGGATGCGTTTCTTGCGGATTACGCAGCCGAGCCCGAGTTGGCGCTTTCCCAGTGGATAGACCGCCTCATGCACTCCACCGCTTGGGGGGAACACCGGGCGCGTTACTGGCTGGATGCCGCGCGCTACGGCGATACGCACGGATTGCACATCGACAACTACCGCGAGATGTGGCTTTACCGGGACTGGGTGATTCGCGCATTCAACACCAATAAACTGTTTTCGGAGTTCACGATGGAGCAGATTGCTGGAGATTTGCTGCCACACCCCAGGCAGGATCAGTTGGTGGCAACCGGTTTTCAGCGCTGCAACATTACCACGGCCGAGGGCGGTACTATTGCTGAGGAAAACCTCGCGAATTACGCTGCGGATCGCGTTCAAACCATGGGCTGGGTGTACCTCGGATTGACGATGAATTGCAGCCAGTGTCACGACCATAAGTTCGATCCCATCACGCAGCGGGATTACTACTCAATGGCAGCCTTTTTCCGAAATACCACGCAGGGCGGCTCGGACGGGAACGTGAAGGATGGCAAAGGACCGGTGTTGGTGGTGCCTAATGAGATGGACCGGGTGCGTTGGAAGGAATTGCCCGAAGCGCTTGCGAAAAACACAGAAGAGCGAAAGACGCGCATGCAGGCAGGTGTTCCTGAGTTAGAAGCTTGGCTGGCGTCCGTTAAGTCCGTTGGGTTGGCTGCGGGAACTTTGTCAGATAAATTGGTCATTACCGTGCCGCTGGATGAGGGGAAGGGGAATGAGTTAAAGCGCTTTGCCGAGGGAGCGGGCGAGCCGAGCGGTTTTACAAACAAGGCCGAGCTGGAGTGGATTCCGGCGGGTAAGTCGGGGCCGGCGCCGGTTTTTGGGAAGGCAACGGGGATTTCGCTTGGGGATGTGGCGGATTTTGACACCAAGCAGCCGTTTAGTTACGGAGCCTGGGTGAAGGCGAAGGCGGGGGTTAGCGGAGGGATTCTTTCGCGCATGGACACAAAAGCGAAGTTGCGCGGGTACGACTTGTTTCAGTCGGACAAGATGTTTGCGGTTCACATCATCGATGCGTGGCCGGAGAAGGCGCTTAAGGTGACGACTGGAGCGGTGGTGCGGCCGGGCGTGTGGCAGCATGTGTTTGTCACTTACGACGGATCTGGAAAAGGAGCGGGCGTGAAGGTTTACGTCGACGGCAAGGAGGAGAAGTTAAAGGTGGAAAAGAACGATTTGGTTTCCGGGGGAACCATCCGTTCGCAAGCGAGCTTCGTCGTGGGACAGCGCGGGGATGGTCCCGGTTTTGAGGGTGGGGCGGTGCAGGACGTCCGCGTGTATGGGAAGGTGCTCGCGGCGGTGGATGTCAAGGGGTTGGTAGGCTTGCCCGCGCTCAAAACGGCGCTGGCGGCGGCTCCCGAGAAGCGGACCCCCGCGCAGCGCACCGCGTTACAGGAGCATTATTTTAATTTTACGGACAAGTCGCACATGGCGCTCAACGCGAGCCTCATCAAGTTGACTCAGGAACAGGAGGCCATCAGGGAGCGCAGTCCGATGACCCATATCCAAGAGGAGATGAAGGACAAAATGCCAATGGCCAACGTCCTCCTGCGCGGACAATACAACAAGGTAGGAGATGCCGTGGAGGCGCTGCCGCCAGCGGCGCTGCATCCGCTACCCGAGGGGGCGCCGAGAAACCGGCTGGGTTTGGCTCAGTGGCTCGTGGACAAGCGCAACCCGCTGACTTCGCGAGTGACGGTGAACCGCTTTTGGCAAGAGGTTTTCGGCCAAGGCCTAGTGCGCACCAGCGACGACTTCGGCCTCATGGGGGCCACGCCCAGCAACCAAGCCCTGTTGGACTGGCTCGCCGCTGATTTTCGCGACAACGGCGGAGACATCCGGCACCTGTTTAAGCTCATGCTTTCCAGCGCCGCCTACCGCCAGTCTGCGAAGGTCACCCCCGAGAAGCTCGAGAAAGACCGCGACAACGCGCTGGTTTCGCGCGGGCCTCGCTTCCGGATGGATGCCGAGATGGTGCGTGACAACGCGTTGGCGACCAGCGGTCTGCTGGTTTCAAAGCTGTACGGACCCCCCGTGCGGCCTTATCAGCCAGAGAGTATCTGGGAGGTAGTCGGGTTGCCCGGCGGCAATACGCGCAATTATGTGCAGGATCACGGCGTCTCGCTCTACCGCCGCACATTGTACAACTTCTGGAAGCGTATGGCGCCCCCGCCCAGCCTGGACTTGTTCAACGCCCCCAGTCGGGAGGTCAGCTGCCTGCGCAGGGAGCGCACTAATACTCCGTTGCAGGCATTGGTAACCCTTAACGACCCGCAGTTCGTGGAGGCTGCTCGGCATCTGGCTGAGACGGCGATTCAGGCGGGCGGCGATCAGGACGCAAAGGTGATTGATTTTATTCTTGAGAAGGTGCTTTCCCGCCCGGCCAAGCCTGCTGAGCGCGATATTCTGCTGAGCAGTCGCCGGGACTTTTTGAAGCACTACGAGGCTAAACCAGAGGACGCGACTGCGCTGCTTGGGGTGGGGGAATCCAAGCCGGTGCTTCCAGCTGCTACGGTGACTCCGGCACAACTGGCAGCGTGGACGATGGTGTGCAACGAAGTGCTCAATCTGGATGAAATGCTGAATAAATAAGTCCCGCTCCATAGGAATCCCACCAACAGCCCCACTTTAAACATCCTCAAATTATGAACTGTAATTCCCACCTGTTCCGCAACTTGCCCCCCGAAGTGCGTCTCGCCCTCACTCGCCGTCAGTTTTTGGGAGCGGGTACCAATGTGTTGGGAGCCGCCGCTCTGGGCTCTCTTCTAGGCGGGCAGAGCACCACCTTTGGCGCGCAGGCTGCGGCCCGCTCTGTGCCTCATTTTGCGCCGAAGGCCAAGCAGGTGATCTACCTTCACATGGTCGGCGGCCCTTCTCAGCTGGATCTTTACGATTACAAGCCGGGCATGCAGGAGATGTTCGACAAGGATCTTCCTGACAGCGTGCGCAACGGCCAGCGCTTGACGGGCATGACCAGCGGCCAAGCGCGCTTTCCTGTGGCGCCCTCGAAGTTTTCCTTCGCGCAACACGGTCAAAGCGGGATGTGGGTGAGTGAGTTGCTGCCCCAAACCGCGCAGTGCGTTGACGACATGGCGTTCATCCGGTCGATGCACACCGAGGCCATCAACCATGAGCCTGCCATTACTGAAATGCAGACGGGCTCGCAGATCGGCGGCAGGCCTTGTATCGGCTCTTGGCTCAGTTACGGCTTGGGCGCGTTGAATGAAAATTTACCGACTTTCGTCGTGCTTGTGGCCAACCCGACCAACCGCGAACAGGAACAGGCGATTTCCTCCAAACTCTGGAGCAGTGGCTACCTGCCTGGTGAGCACGCTGGAGTTTCCTTTCGAAGCAAGGGCGACCCCATTCTTTTCATCAACAATCCTCCCGGAGTTTCCCCGGAGCTTCGTCGCCGCAGTCTGGATGGGTTGAATGCGCTTAACACAATGACATTGGACAGCTTGGGTGATCCGGAGACTCGCACCCGCATTCAGCAGTATGAAATGGCGTTTCGCATGCAAAGTAGCGTCCCGGAACTCACTGATCTTTCGCAGGAATCCCAAAGCGTATTTGACCTCTACGGCGAGGAGGCTCGCAAGCCGGGGAGTTTTGCAAACTGCGCTTTGATGTCCAGGCGGTTGGTGGAACGCGGGGTGCGTTTTGTGCAGTTGTACCTTAATAATTGGGATCACCATGGCAATCTGACCGGTCGGTTGCCGAGCCAGTGCAAGGACATCGACCAGGCCACAGCGGCGCTCATTAAAGACTTGAAAATGAGGGGGATGTTTGAGGAAACCTTGATCGTATGGGGAGGCGAATTCGGCCGCACCATTTATTCTCAGGGGGGGCTGACCAAGGAGAACTACGGCCGCGACCATCATCCGCGCTGCTTCACGATGTGGTTGGCGGGCGGCGGAGCCAAGGGCGGGGCAATTTACGGGGAGACGGACGACTTTTCCTACAACATCGTCAAGGATCCGGTGCACGTACGCGACTTGCACGCTACGGTCTTGCATCTTCTTGGAATTGACCACGAGCGTTTCACGTTCCGCTCCCAGGGGCTGGATTTCCGGCTGACGGGCGTTGAGAAGGCGAACGTGGTAAAGGCGCTATTGGCTTAGTTGCCCAGATTCTCTCTGAGTCGGAGTTGTGCTTGCGCGGGAGCGGAGTTTCCGCAAATTATCTTAATTCACCCCGCGCCAAAGTGCGGTTCCTTTTTCTTTCATTTTACTCTCATGCGAAAACTTCCTTTAATTTGGCTTGGCCTAACCTTTGTTTTCACCCCTTTTTCGGGGATGTCACAATCTCCGATCATCAAGGGCGAAACTTTTCTTAAGCAAAATAGTAAACTTGAGGGGGTCAAAACGCTCCCCAGCGGCTTGCAGATTAAGATGGTTTCAGAAGGAACCGGTCGCCAGCCCAAGGCGACGGACACGGTGGTGGTACATTATCGCGGGCGACTCATTGCCGGCACGGAATTTGACAGTTCTTACAAGCGCGGAGAGCCTGCCACTTTCCGCTTGAACCAGGTAATCAAGGGCTGGACGGAAGGTCTGCAACTGCTCAAAGAGGGCGGCAAGGCGGAGCTCTATATCCCCTCGGATTTGGCTTATGGAGCCCGGGGTGCCGGCGGTTCGATTGGGCCGGATGAGACGTTGATCTTTGAGGTGGAGCTCATCGCTGTGAAGTAAAGGCGCGCCACGCCGTAGAAAGCAAAGGCGGGCCATGCCGTAGAAAATACAGGCGGGCCACGTCGCATGAAATACAGACGGGCCACGCCGCCGAGGATTTGAATCTGGGCTTTGCCTAGTTGAACTGTATTTGGAGTGCGTGGGAGCGGTGGAGAAAAGTTTTTTAACGACATTGGCGTTTTATATTCTTTTTATGTTGCCAAGCGCTTTGCTCTGCATTAACTTTCGATTTCAGTTAAGCAGAGCCTCGGCAACGGGGAGTAATCAGAAGGGCGATAACGCCGTGCTGGGAGCTTGAGATCCGATGACCGGAAACCTTACCGAATTCTTTGCTTGGCAGCTAATTGAGAAAACGGAATGGGTACCAAATTGTATGTCGG
>CALQFT020000132.1 GCA_943329925.2 Opitutus sp. GAS368 | reverse complement strand
TCGCTGATACGCAGCCCTTCGTCACGTTGCTAGCGGGCCGTTTTTGTGGGGCTTGTAGGTCAATACCAAATCTTGAAGAAAACTGGTCCTTCTCTCCCGGGACCGCTGAGGTCTTTTAATCATCCATAAACCTAAAAGAGAGGGCGTGATGCGTTCCTGAGTTTCGATCAAAAGCAAAGGATGCTCGCAGGCTTGGTGCGCTTGAATGTGGTTCCGTAGCCTAAGCCGTTCGGCACGCGAAAGCAGGACCTTTATCTCACATGCCTGCCAGGCAGCGCGCCGGGGACGTTTTTGAAATCAAAGTCTGGCACGGCCTCGGCTGCGAGGGTGGAGATGCGGTGGTGGAGCTGATAGACGGCAGGGCGTGTGTCTGTGGAGGAGTCCACGTAGCGGTTGCAGAGGAAGATCACGAAGGTGCGGGAGAAGGGATCGATCCACAGCATCTGCCCGGTCCAGCCGGTGTGGCCGTAGCCGCCGATGGAGAAGAGGGCGCCGCGGGACAAAGAGTAGTCGTGCGGCGGAGTGCGGTAGGGTGTGTCTATGTCCCAGCCGAGGGCGCGGCGCACGGGCCGATTTTTGGCGTCGAGGCTGGTCAAGCCGGCGGGGCTTTGAACGCTGGTCTTGAGCCTGACGGTTTCGGGTTTGAGGACGCGGACGCCATCGAGCTCGCCGAGGTTCAGCATCATGCGGGCAAAGCGCGCCATGTCCGCCGTGGTGGTGAAGAGCGAAGCGTGCGCGGCCACACCACCGGCCAGACGTGCCACGGTGTCATCCACAAGCCCACGCTCCGGAGCACTGGAGGGCGCGACCCGATTTAACAGCTCGCCGCCGGGGCGAAACACGGTGTCGTTCATGCGCAGGAGGCGGAAGATTTCTGTGGTGCAGAACTCGTCAAACTTCCTGCCGGTCACGCGTTCGATTACTCCGCCAAGAAGCATGGCGCCCACACTGCTGTAGGCAAATTGGGAGCCGGGTTCAAACAAGAGCTTCGTACCGCAGATCTGCGAGACGGCTTCGTCGTGGGTGGTGAAGGGCTGAGTTTTGGGATTGAGATTAATCGGCAGCCCGGAGGTGTGCAGCAGCAGATGACGGAGGGTGATTTTCTCACACCCTTCGCCGGAGAACTCAGGCAAGTGTTGTGACACGGGGTCATCGAGTTTGAAGAAGCCGCGCTCGATGCAGAGCATCGCCGCGCTGGCGCCTGCCATGACTTTGGTGATGGAGGCCACATCAAAGAGAGTGTCCTCGGTCATCACCTCCGCCACGGGTTGGAGCGTCCGCTGGCCATAGGCCTTGTGGTAGGAAACACCGCGGCTCTCCACCCACAAGGCTGCGCCGAGCAGCATGGAATCGCGCATTGCCTGCCCGATGGTGGCATCCAGTTCATTGAGCTTTTCAATACGCAGCTCGGTTTTTGGAAGTTCTTCGGCAACGGCATGGACGGCTCCCCAAAAGGCGGTGAGAGTGAGGGCGAGGAGTCTCAGGAGGTGTTTCATGGGAGGTTCATTTTTCGACGGCCTTGCTTCCACCATTACCCGTGGCTTGCGCGGGAGCCGGCTCGTTTAACCAGGCCAGGGGCAACCGGACGAGGGAGAGAAGTTTCTGGCGTTCATAAAAACAGAGGACAGTGCCGTCCGGTAACAGAGCCAGGTCAGAATAGGCGCTGGAGTCTTCTTCGATTGTTTTCGGAGGCGCCCAGGTTTTCCCATCGTCTTCGCTGATCCGGAGCGACAGGTTTTTACGCGGGCCGCTGACGCCGGGAATTTCCTGGCCGTTCGCGTCGCGTTTGAGCGAATACGGATTGCAAAAAAGGAGTCGCCCACGAGGGGTAGAGGAAGGAATCCGAATGAGACTACCCATACACCTTGGATCGAAAAGGGCGGGATCAAAGCTGGGAGTGGACCAATCGGTCGCACCGTTCGGGCTGAGGGTGACAAGGCGACGATTAGCAGCGGAGGCGGAACGGGCGTTTAACATGACGCGACCGTCCGAGAGCTCGACCAATGCGGTTTCGTTCGGATTTTTCCACTCGGGGGTATTGAGCAGCGGGAGTTCGCCTGCGTGCCAACTCAGCCCGTGGTCATCGCTGTAAATCGTGCCACTCACGGACGGGGCATGGGCACCCTCTTTGCCGTACGCGAGCCAGATCGGAACGACGAGCCGGCCATTTTGAAGTTGGAGCCCGTGACCAGGTCCGGTGGCGAGGACAGTCCAATTGCAGGTGGCCCGGAACGGTTCGAAGGCCTGCGTGATCTCAACGGGTGTGGAAAAGGTGACGCCGTCATCCTCGCTTTTCATGTAGAAACAGCGCGCATAATTGACGCAGTAGAGAAAGTGGATCACTCCGGTTTGGTGATCCACGATGGCCACGGGGTTGTTGACGGTTTGCTCGTTTTCACCGCCCACAGGTTTGCGCGGGTTTCCAGGAAGCCGTTCTCCGAAGTGCGCAATCTGGCGGGCGGTATCCCAGGTTTTGCCAGAGTCGAGGCTTCGACGAAGATGGATTTGAATTTCACCCCAATCGGAGTACTCGCTTCGAGCTTCGCAGTAAGCCAAAACAGAGCCTTTGGAGGTCACGACGATCCCGGGAATTCGATAGAGAACGAAGCCGTTTTCTCCCCCTTTAAAGAGATCGTTTTTTTCCAATGCCCCTTCCGCCGCCGGAACCTTTGAACTGGAAGCCAGCAGGAAACCGACGGCCAACAGAGTCGCACAAAAACGCGTGAATAAGAGGGGTAAACGCATGGGACATTAATACGGTGCTCCGGCTTGAACTCAACGTTTGCGGACTGGTAATTTCGGTTTACCAGCGCTGCCGTTTTCCTCTCAAAAGCATTCGTTTTTTGCCCCACGGCACGATTTTTCCAGCATGGGAGCGGGGGCGTTAAAGCTGTCCGCGTTTACGAGGCGTCCTTTTTGCCCCCATTCCCCAGCTCGCGCGTGCGGGCGCTTCGTTTTGGAGCGGCGCGTTTCTGGGAAGAGGCCCTCTTTGCGGGTACGGCGCGGCGCGGGGACATGCCCCGTGGCAGGGAGGGGCTTTGCGGGCGCTGGCAAGAATGACGGCGACGAGGGCTAGGACCACACCCGCCGGCAGCGACTTAATTAGGGGATCCCGGACTTTGAAATGCAGGGTTATCGCTACAACCATGAGGAGCGAGACGATGCCCGCTGCGGGCGCCACCAATTCCGGCGCGATTTACCAACAGCGTTTATGCTTGCTTGTGAACTCTCGTCGGGTAGCGTGTGCAGCCCACTATTTGCCTCATGGTGTAACGGTAGCACAGCAGATTCTGAATCTGCTTGTCTAGGTTCAAATCCTAGTGAGGCAACCATTTACTCCACTTAAAACTGGAAATGTGCACTAATTCTTGGGGAGGTTGCCAAATCATGGCAGACCTATTTTCAGCACGGTACCGCTAGCCAGAGGACACCTCGTAATGGTAAAAGCCTTATCAGACTTCACCACCCCACATGTCGGATTCTAAAGACCCCTTTTTACATTCAAATCCCAACCCAACACACGAAGCTCACGACTCAACAGAAAGCGACGCTACCGAAAAAAAAGCGGAGCAGGATGCGGGTATTCGCGCTGCGATGGCTGCCTTGGATGACGAGCTTCAAACTTTCGCCATAAACCTCGTAGAGGAACTTCTGCACCAAAAGATTGCTGGCTTTTCTGTCGCCTCATTTCAGGGGGCAATCGTGCGGGGGCGTTTGCAATTTTTGTTATCGGCAAAGCCCGAATTAAAAGGAGTGGCGGATAACTATCTTCTCGGGGCCTTGGATAATACTTTTGCCGATCTTTGCTCCGATTATCCTAACCTGCTAGATACTAATCTACTAAATCTCGCCGCCGAGAAAATAAAGGAACTCGCACGCTGGGCCGATCGCGTTATTTCAATCGAAGAAGAGTCGCTTAACATACTTGAAGTCCACATTCAGTTAAGGGGCCGCTCAACCCAACTGCGGAGTCAATTGCAACCAGGTTCTGAGAAGTGCGAGGGAATGGATCACATCCAGTCCACACTCCAACTCGTAACGGTGGAAAAACAAAGGGCGACGGTTACTGCGACTGGCTTAAAGCAGCTTTGGAGCGATCTAGGAGCGGAAAGGGAAGGTCTTTATGCCGTCGGAATCAAGGTGGAGGAATGCGGACTCTGTTCTCAAACCGAGGTGCTGCCAGAGTTTGGAATATTTGCTTCTGAAATTGCAGAAGTCCTCGGTAACTTGGAACAGTGCGAACAGATTCTGAAGGAAATCGAAGCTGTCTGGCTGGCAGATAAGGATCTTTTGGAAAAGGCATTGGAACAGTTAAACGCTGGGGACTTTGCACAAGTGGAGCGCACTCAGGCGATGATGAGTAAGCGTCCGTGGGGAGATCTGGATATCAGCCGAATCAGCGCGGCTTTACAGAGCGAGTTGGATCGTTTGCTGCATGAAGTGGATGCACTGGTGCTGCGTAAAAAGCTCCAAGCTGTGGATTTAGCGGGGGAACTTGCGCAAACCTTCGAGGAGGGACTCGCCATAAATCGTCAACTTAAAGAAAGACAGTTGATGTTGATGGGCGAAATCGAAGCGGCGACAAGGGAGCGAGAACTGGCGGAGGCCCGTGCACTGAAGACTCGTAAAAAAATCTTAGTGGGACTGGCGGGCGTGGCGATTGCGGCAACAACCGTAACCCTTTTATTTCAGAGACATGCGAATGCAGGTCGGCTGGCGAAGGCCCAAACGATGATGGAGAAGTGGCGGGCGGAAACGGTAGAGGAAGAGGCTGCTTTTTTTGAGCAGAACTTTAAGCGTATCCCGGGTGGCAGCTTTGAGATGGGAGCCCCTGAAGAGTCAGACGCCCCACTGCATACGGTAAAGGTAAAGGCTTTTTCCATAGCCGCGACTGAATTGACCTACGGTGAATGGAGTAAAGTCAGGTCGTGGGCCGTGCCGTTTGGTTACGTGTTCGAAAAATCAGGCGAGGGTGGAGGGGAAGAGCATCCAGTCACCAATGTAAGTTGGTATGACGCTGTAAAGTACTGCAACGCAAAGAGTGAACGCGCCGGATTGAAGCCGTGTTATTACACCAGTACCGGAAGGGCTTTTGCGGATGTGTATCGTGTTGGAAACAAAAACTTGTCCGCGCTGATGGTCGATTGGGATGCCGACGGCTATCGTTTACCCACAGAAGCGGAGTGGGAAAAGGCCGCGCGCGGCGGGGCAAGCGGGCAACGTTATCCAAATGGAGTCAACCTGACTAAGAACGACGCAAATTATGACGACAGCAAGGGCGGCACGAGGAAAGTGAAGTGTTACCCGCCTAATGATTTCGGACTGTACGACATGGCTGGGAACGTGTGGGAGTGGTGCTGGGATTGGTACGGGAGTGGCTACGAGGGAAGCAATCGGGATCCACACGGACCGGACCGCGGGGATTTCCGAGTCGTGCGCGGAGGGGGTTGGAGCAACCATCTCGAGTTCTGTCGAGTGGCCTACCGTGACAACTACGGACCGCGCGGCGCCAATGGCCTAAATGGCTTCCGTTTGGTTCGAAAGTAAAATACCGCCTGCTCGTGGCGCAGAGGGGCAAGAGCCGGCAAGAGCGCAACCGGCGGCTACCCCGCGGCCCCCAAAGCTGCAGCCACTTCCGCGGCAACCGCTTCAGGATGCTCTCCGCGCGCTTGCGCAAAACGCGGTGTGTTCACCCCTTCCTCAAAAAGCACAGCCTCTAGCTCCATGCCGCCAGCCGTAAGCCGCGTGCGCACCCCCACAGGCAGAGTGCAATCGCCAGAAAGCAGCCGCTGCAGTTCCCTCTCTGCCCGTACCGCCAACCAAGTACTGGCATGGTTGACAGACTGGAGCAACTGACGCACTTCAGTGCGTCCCACCTCACTTTGCAAAGCGATGACCCCCTGCCCTATCGCCGGATACATCCGGTCCTCCAAAGACGCCGCCTCAAACCGCCAGTCGTCAAAAGTAACCTCACTTCCGCCCTGATAAAACCCCAGCCTCAGCAACCCAGCCTCAGCCAGCACAATCGCCGCAAACTCTTGGGACTCGCCGAGCTTTCGCAGTCGCGTTTGCACATTGCCTCGCCACTCGGCCACCTGCAAATCCCCCCGCAACCACTGCAACTGCCGTGCACGGCGAATACTACTGGTTCCCACGAGCGCTCCGTGGGGAAGACCATCGAGGCCCCCATGGGTTTTAGATACCAGCAGGTCTGAAGTCGCCGAGCGCTCCAGCACCGAGGCGATTTCCAACCCCTCAGGCATGTGGCCGGGAAGATCCTTGAGACTGTGCACCGCAACATCGATGCGCCGCGACAGCAACGCCTCCTCCAATTCGCGTGTAAAGAGCCCTTTGCCTCCGCCTGGGGAACGCTGAAGCAGATTTAAATCCAGCTTCTTATCACCCTGCGTTACAAAAGTTTCCACGCGGACCTCTAATTGCGGAAATGCCCAGACCAGCGCCGATCGGGTCAGTTCGGTTTGAGCCAGCGCCAGGGCGGAGGCGCGGGTGCCAAGAATGAGAGTCTTAATCATGAAAATTTCTAAACGCCATGCACCGGCGAATCCCCTGCTCTTCGTTCGAAGGAGTGCAAAGCTTGCTCGGTGCGTACCGCCTCACTGTCGAGCCAGGCACGAAAGTCCTGCACGTGTTTTTGAATAAGCGCTTCGCACACCACCAACTCACCCCGGCGCTCCTCCATGGATTGATCCGCAATCGCCTGCAAAGAGTCAATATCGTACAAATAAACGCCGTCCAAATCATTGACCTCCGGATCTATGTCCCGAGGCACGGCCAGATCAATACAGAACAGCGGCCGCTGCCGACGCCTCGCCATGAGCGGCTCCAACTGAGGTCGGGTCAGTACGAAATGCGGTGCCGCCGTCGAGCCAATAAGAATATCGACCTCGCTAAATTCCTCGTGCCACTGCTCAAAACGCACGGCCTTGCCGCCCATGGTTTGCGCCAAAGTCACCGCCCGGTCGTGGGATCGGTTGGCTACAAATATCGAACGCACCCCGCGCGCCTGAAGCGCACCCGCTGTCAGTTCGCCCATCTCCCCCGCGCCAAGGATCATCACGTTACAGCCGGAAAGTTTGCCGAAAATCCGTTCGGCCAATTCGACGGCGGCCGACCCCACCGAGACGCTTCCCCGGGTGATGTTGGTGCGCGTGCGCACTTCTTTGGCGACGTTAAAGGCCCGCTGAAACAGCTTGTTGAGATGCTTCGACGTCGCGCGAGCTTCCTGCGCCGCAGAATAAGCCTTTTTCACCTGCCCCAAAATCTCTGTCTCACCCAACACCATTGAATCCAGTCCGCACACGACCCGAAAAAGGTGCCGTACCACATCATCGCAGGAACGGCGAAAGAAAGCATCTCCCGAAGCCTCCATCCCGCGCTGTGCCAGGGCTGCATGCAACGCCTCAAACCCGAGGCCCGGCTGCGCGACTGCGTAAAACTCGACCCGGTTACACGTTGAAATCACGACACTTTCGCGCAACCCGGGGATGGTCGCAAGTTCAATGGAAAGCGCTCCCTGCTGGGTTTCTGGTATGGCAAAGCGCTCCCGTAATTCTACGGGTGCCGAGCGATGACTGAGTCCAAGACAAACGAGTTCCATACCCCTATTAAGATTTACCCACCAACTGCACCGCCCAGACGGTGGTTAAAAGTACCAAAAACGCCCCAGAGGCCAGCCATGCGGCCCGATTCGGACTAATCCGTTTCCAACCCAGAGCAATGCTCAAAAACAGGTACAACACCCAGACTCCAAGCGAAACGAATCGCAGAAAACTCACATGCGCAATACCTTGGAAAATCCCGGCAACCAATCCCAGCGTCAACAAAGCGAAGCCAATGTAAACCAGGCGCCGGTTCGCCGCCGCAAGGTCGTGAATCGGCGGGAACCGATAAAAGAAGGAGTGCAGTTTACGCGTTTTGAGTTGGCGCTCCTGCACCAAAAGCGTGGCCCCGGCGATGCCTGCCAGCGCAAAGGCTCCGTAAGCCACCACGGACACCGCCGCGTGCAATTCCAACCACGGGTTAACCGGCAGAACACTTTTGGCCACCGAGGGCATCGGCAATGCCAGCGCAATACTCTGGAGCAAGAATACCAATGGCGAAGTAAACACCCCTAAAAGAGAAAGCCTGTACGTCGCACCGGTTCCTAGATAAAGCAGCGCCACGGACCATCCCAGAAACACCAACACATCGAAGAGACTGGTCAGCGGGCAGCGCCCAAGCAACTGACCTCGCTGATACAGCCAGAGGGTTTGCAGCACAAAACCGCCAAGCGTCACCCAAAGCGTTGAGGCTGAAGGCCCCTGGGCACGGGCTCTCAAGGCTTGCACCGAAAGTGCAAAGCCCGCCAAAAAACAAAGGGTGGAAGCGACCAGCGCTGTGCGGTCCATAAACGATTTTCTTTTTTACACTAACCGCCATCCGTGCGCGTGCCAACGGCGGAATCACACCCACCGTTCAAAGCTCTCTCCAGACGATACACCGGCCCGAGTCCCAACCAGCGTGCCAGGAGGGACGCAGTGGGAGACAGTCGCCTCATTTCATAGGCGTCCACCGCGGCATCATAAGCTTGGCGCGCATGAAGAATTCGCAACGGCAAGGCGGCCGCTTGTGGGGAAATTCCTTTAACCACAGCATTTTGCATCAGGCAATCGATCCACTTTGCTTGGCTAGACGCCAGCTCAGCCGCCGCCCTTTGCACCGAGAGCGTCACCAAGGAATCCTCAAACCCCTTTGCCGTATCGCAAATCAGCAAATCAAAGCGCTCCACGGCAGCCCCGCCCGCGTCGTCTAACTGCCTGAGCAATAATTTTTGTAACCCGATATAAGCAGACCAACGCAACTCCACTTCACCCCGTAGGGAGCGCAGCGCTGCGGCCATAATCACTGCAGATTGCCCAGCCAAAGTCAGTAAACATAGGAATAAGAGGATCCAAAAGTTCATTCAAAGTTTGTTGGGCGGCGCATGAGGCCGAGCCATTAAGCAGGATCAATCGTCATTAACGTTTGTAAATCACCAGGCAAAGGTTGATGTGAAATATAGTTTCATAAACGCGAAAAATCCAGAAAGTAAAAGCGCATCCAGCGCACGTTATGATTCCCGTAGAAAACACCAAATCCTGCCGTTTCGAATTAACCAACACCCACATCCTCTTAGCGTATCTTTAAATGAAAATCGGCAACCTCTTGGAAGGTTGCCGATTTTCTTCACGTAGCGCTTTTAAACTTAACGCGCAACGGTTGGTAATGTGGAAGAATCTACCGAAGAAACGTGAGCAATGAATCTAATTGCGGCTTCGAGCGTGAAATTCCAGCGCCCAAAAAGAGGGGCGGATTACCAGTTCACTACAGGAAGCCTACTCCACCGAATAGGTCATCGCACGCTTGGCGCCGTGCGTCTTGAGAAAGCCTTTGTTGGCTGCCTTAAAATTAGCGAAGCGCGAGGCCTTGATTCCTGTTTTCTTCAAAATATCTGCGCCGCTGTACTGGGTTCCATGATGCATGAACCCTTTCAACAGATGCTTGATCTCATCATCTGTAATGCGGGCCCGGCGTTTGTGTTTAGGAGAATGAGAGGAGTGCGAACCGGGAGCCTCATGACCAAGCTGATGCAGCGCACGGTCGATGTCGTCCAATTCCGTCTGCACTTTTGAAAGGACTTCTTTTCGCTTATGAAGCAGTTGATCCACTTGGGCTTTAATAAGCTGTTGGATACGATTTTCTTCGCTGTGATGATCCGTGCCGTGACCGGCACCTTCGTGGTGTTGCGTGTGTTCCATCAAAGCATTTTTAAAGGGTTGATTTAGTGATGTCAAAAAAAATATCACTACTCAAATCTCACACTTAATTCAGAACAGAGTTTCCATTTTGCTTTC
>CALQFT020000131.1 GCA_943329925.2 Opitutus sp. GAS368 | reverse complement strand
AGGCACACCCGTCTCTTTTTCGATGCCCGCCCGAGCCAGCTTTACCATATTATCCCAAGCGAAAATCGTGTCCATCGTGACCATGGCAGCCTTCGTCTCCCCGTCATCGAGGATGAGCACCCCTGCCCTTAGTGAATCTCGCACGCCCAACACTTCCCGTCTGTGCCCAATGACGGTGATGCCGGCCAAGTCGCTCGGCGTAATGTCCACTTTCGCGACCCCAGCGCGAAGATTGGATTTCACCGAAAACTGGCCGTCAATGACCTGTGCAAAAAGAGGCGAAGCACTTGCCAGTGTGAACAAACAGAGAACGATAAGATTAATGCGCATTTAGGTAGGGGTGGGTGGTGGCACGAACGAATTCAACTCTTACACCTCCCTGGAGCAGGCATTCAACAGCTTCCGAAATCTAATTAAGTAAATCCGCTTACTCTGAGGCTAAAGAACGCGCAGGGCGCCGAGGAAAGGCTCGCTGATTGTATCCAAAGGAAAAACAGGCCGACGAATCTTTCGAAATGGCAGAACAGCCAGGCGACTTGCGCAGGGGCCGGGAGTATCTGCCCAGAGCAGTCGCGTCGCGATTGGCTCATAGGCGCGCCGGTGAGCCACAGCCGCCTTGACTCCAATGAAAGTGAATCCCGCAGGATCCAGCCCCTGACTGGTCCACTGCGCCAGATCCATCGGTGGCGTAGCGCGACTGGTCAACAGAAGGACAACGCCCTCATGGCGAACCACCGCACAGGGACCCATTTCGAAAAAATCACCAGACGCCGATGCCAGATGACTGTTCTTATCCGCGAGTTCAAAACAACCCTCGGAAAGCGATAAAACCTCAAACTCCAATTCCAGTGGACCGGCATCCAATTTACTCCCCCGCCCTCCCACCGCAATCCGAAGCCGCTGCCCGCCAACAGGTGCTGCACCAACGCAATTCCGAATCAACGCCACCGCGTCCGGATCGAGGAGCGCAAGCGCGGCTCCCTGCACTCCATATTTTAGGAACGCACGCAACAATCCCGTCCCGTCCCCGGGAGCGCCTCCTCCGATATTATCCGAAGGTTCGGCAATGACGGTAAGACCGACAACAGGAAACTCAAGGGCCCGCGCAACGACCTCTTCCGCAGGTTCCTCGAGGACATTACCCATTTCGCGCAACTGCCACGCCAGTGCCGAAAGCTCATCCAAAGCGGCCTGCGCAGGGCTTTCCGCACCAACAGTGCAAACAGTAAAACTCACGCCCGCCTCGGGAGTATCCGCGAAGGAAAACCCGGCGATCACATTCACACACACGAAGTCCGAATTACGGGATTCCATTTCGCGGGCGAGTGCCAGTAACGAGCGCATCGGTTCAGCTGCGGTTCCTGTCCCAGTCGGCGGCCAGACAATCGGCGGATGCCGCCAAAACGTTCTGGGCAGGGCGCCAGTGCTCAGAGCCCCCTCTAGCAGGCCGACGGCACGCACGGCCGCCTCGCGGGCGTCCGTATGCGGATTTTCGCGATAGGCGACCAGACAGTCGGCATGCCTCGCCATGGCCTCGGTAAAGTTTGCGTGCAAGTCAAACACACCAAAAACGGGCAGGCATTCGGCGCCGGGTAGTTTGCGTAATCTGGCGAGCAGCTCGCCTTCGACGTCAGCGTGCGACTCGGTCACCATGGCGCCGTGGAGCACAAAAAACAGGGCATCCAAACCAGACACCAAGGCCTGTCTGAATGCCGCTTCAAGCCCTTCCCAGAAGATTTCCACAACGGCATCAGAGGCCATTCCAGAGGGCATTGCGCGCATGTCTAAGGCCGGGATAATCTCCCAGCTAAACGAGCGGGCGGCAGCCAGCGCTCCACCCATCGGAGAGCTATCACCCAGACAATTCAACATCGGCTTCGCCCGCATGGACACAAAATCGCTTACTGGAGTGTGCGTCTCGACGAACGTGTTCGTCTCGTGGAAAAGACCCGCAAAAAGGACTCGGCGCGAAGATTTCATACGTGCTTCCATTCGCGGGCATGCCGTGCAAAAGCCACCTCAGCCCGCTGCAGAGCCTCCAGAATATCCGCCCGACTCACGGCGAGACTTATGAACCATAGCCCGCGCTCAATGGCACGCACGCCCTCATCCAATAGACAGCGGCGCAGATGGGCCCAACGCGGCGCGTCATGGCGCCTTGCGTAGTCACGGTACTCGGCAATCGTGCCCTCAGATGCACCGGGCTTGAGCATGGTGGTATGAAAAACCAGACCCGGCCCCTGAGGCCTGAGGGGAATTCCGTACTTATCAGCCAGACTGCGCAAGCCCTCCATGAGCAAGACTCCGAGATTTTTTACAGACTTGGGGTGGTCCGAACCGACCCGCAATATCTCATCAAGGCACCACTTGCTGGCAGCGAGACAAAGGGGATTGCCGTTAAGAGTTCCCGCGTGAACAACCTTCCCACTGGTGATTGTCGAAAAAAGGGCTTCCCTCCCCGCTAGCGCCGCAAACGGCACCCCACCACCGATCGCCTTGCCGAGAATCGTCAGATCGGGCTTTACCCCATAAAACTGCTGCGCCCCGCCCGCCCCAAACCGAAACCCGGTGATTGTTTCGTCTGCGATCATAAGCGCGCCCTCCGCATTACATAGTTCGCGGATGGCCTCCAACATTCCGGGGACAGGCTCCATACAACTGGTGTTGCAGCAGCAGGGCTCAAACACAATGGCGGCAATACGACCATGAAACTGTGCCACTCGCTTGTGCAAGTGAGGGATGTCATTCCAGCGCGCCACCACAAACTGCTCGAGCACTTCCTTAATCACGCCCGCACTGGGATGGAGCTGGGAGGGCTCGTCTTCCGTTCCCCACTGATCCGGCGGCGGAGCGAACCCAACCAATCCTTCGTCACCCCACCCGTGGTAATGACCTTCAAACTTTAAAATCAGGGGCTTTCCAGTGTGTGCCCGCGCGAGCCGAAAAGCAGCAAGCACAACCTCCGTCGCTGAACTATTGAAGCGAACCCTTTCAGCACTGGGAATCATGGCTTGAAGCCGCTCGGCCACCTCTATTTCCAACTCCGACTGCGCCGCCCAATGAAGTCCCTTGCGCGCTTGGGCGGCAATGGCGTCGGCCATTCCCTCCGGCGCGTGGCCGTACAAGATGGCACCCTGTCCGATTTGAAAGTCGATGTACTCGTTCCCATCAACGTCGTAAAGCCGGCTGCCACGACCATGCGAAAAATACAGGGGCACGGGCGCCTCCATTTTTCGAATGCCAGAGTTAACACCTCCTGCAACAGAGTGCTGGGCGCGTTCAAAAAGCGCGCGCGACTTTGCATAGCGATCTGGGGAGGAAGAAGGTGTGGTCATAGGTTTCTAATATTCTGCACACTGCGGCGCCCAAAAACTATCGATCCTCAGGCAAAAACTGATACTTTTCAGACAACGCCATTTTGCCCAGAAAGAGAGCGTCCGGCCACCCTCCCCATTCCATGAAGCCGATCTTTGAAAAAGTCCCTCACATCCGAACTGAATCCTTTTACTGTGAGCTTGTTACGGCATCCACTCCGCCTGCGCCTTGGCACTTTCACCCTGAGAGCCAAATCACACTGGTGCTTCACGGGCATGGCCACCGTATGGTGGGCGACAATCTCTCCAGATTCGGCCCCGGAGACCTGGTATTTGTCGGCCCAAACCTACCCCATGTATGGCATTATGAGGAAGGCAGCCCGAAACCCGGCCAGACTTCAAACGCGATAGTTATACAGTTTCGGGAAAACTTTTGGGGCGCTGAGTTTCTCTCACTACCGGAAAGCGCGCCTCTTCGCCGGCTGTTCAGACGCGGAACAGTAGCCTTACAAGTGGACGGGCGTACGCGCCAAATCGTGGAAGAAAAAATCCAGATGCTTTCTGCTACGCAAGGGCTGCGGAGAGTCGTCTTGCTTCTGGATATTTTGGAATGCCTAGCCGGAGGCCTCGACTTGCGCCCCATTTCTAGCCCCGGTTTCCACCCCGATCTAAACCCCTTTGATCAGGATCGTGTTAGCAGGGTCTGCCTTTACGTTAATGAGCACCTGCATGAGGCCATTTTCCGGGAAGACCTCGCCCGACTTCTCAATCTCAGCCCAGACGCCTTCGGGCGATATTTCAAAAGCCGCACCGGCAAAACATTACCCGCCTTCGTCAATGAGCTCCGCATCAGCAGAGCCTGCCGAATGCTCGCCGAAACAGACTTCAGCGTGATCCAGATCGCACTGGAATGCGGCTTCGAGAACCTTTCGAATTTCAACCGGCAGTTTCGTAGACATACCGAGCGCACCCCGCGCGAATACCGGTCCACTGCCTCGAAGCAATCGTAACGCCAAGGTTGGCGACATCCTCTCGATGGGTTGGCGTGGAGTTCACCTGAACGAACCCCACGCCTAAACACCAATGTAGACTCCTTTTCTCCAATTCCTTACGAAAATAGCCGCCGCCTTAAATCAGCGGCGTACTGCCGGGAACGGCTGGCACCGGCGTCTCAAGTTTCATATCCCAACTCAACTGCTTTGGCATAGTGTCCAGCTTCGAGGTGAGCGCCTTTTCCCAAGTCACTTGCTTGCCCGTGTACGCGGACATCCGTCCCATGACACCCATCAAAGTGCTCTGGGCCATCACAACTCCGTCATTCGGATTCCGCCCAGCACGAATCTCCGCAAAGAAGGTGTCGTGCTCGATTTGATGCATGCCCGTTTTAGGCCCTTCGAATTTCCAGGGATTAGCTCCCGTGATTTTGGCGCTGTACCCACCCGAATCACTAAGTTCACAACGCCCCTTTGTTCCGATGATGACGTCCCGGCCCTCATTGTGGCAGTTATTTTCGTAACGACTGCGAAGTACGGCAATCACCCCATTGGACCATTCATACGTAACGTCGTGTTGATCCCAAATGTCGCCGATCT
The DNA here is from genome assembly GCA_943329925.2 of Opitutus sp. GAS368. GTDB lineage: Bacteria > Verrucomicrobiota > Verrucomicrobiia > Chthoniobacterales > Chthoniobacteraceae > Chth-196. The sequence goes on along the minus strand of CALQFT020000131.1, from coordinate 5,020 downwards.
TCTGCTGATGATACGCTCCGGAGCCCACACATTTCACCGGAGGCTCATCCCCCATGGCCCAAGCAATTTTATCCACGCTATGGGCACTGATCTCAAGAATCAGATCACCCGAAAGCCAAGTAAAGTGGTGCCAGTTACGCATCTGCCACTCAAGGTCACTTTGCCCGGGCAAGCGCTCGCCGCTAAAACGTGAGAGCCGACCGCCCATTCGCGTGGAGTAGATTGAGAGAATGTCGCCAATCTCCCCATCGTGTACACGCTTCATTGCAGCCACATAAGCCGGGTCAAAGCGCATGCAAAATCCAGATCGGATCGCCAAATTCTTCGCCTTTGCAATCTTAACGGATTCCTGCACGGAGAGGACTCCCACAGGATCCACCGCCATTGGTTTTTCGCAGAAAATATGTTTACCAGCGTCCACCGCCGCACGAAGCATCATCGGCCTGAAGCCGCCGGGGGTTGCGAGAATCACGAAATCAATCCCGCTTGCGAGCACCTTCTGGTAAGCGTCCAAGCCCACAAACCGTCGCTCCGGGGGCGCATTCACCCGCCCAGGCGTGGCTTGATACTTGCCCTCCAGCGCTGTGTGTGCCCGCTCGATCGCATCCGAAAAGGCGTCTCCCATCGCCCAGAGTTCTGTGTTGGAATCAGCCGTGAGTGCATTGATTGCCGCGCCCGAACCACGACCACCGCAGCCGATAAGGCCAATTTTTAACTTGCGATTCTCCGGCGCTCCACGGAGTACGACGGGAAAGCTGAGCGCAAAAGCTGCAGCTGAAGCAGAGCCGACACGTAGGAAATCGCGCCGGGATTGAGTAAGAGGGAGGCTCGGAGTGTTCATGGGTATAAATGCTATCTAGGGGTATTGTACAAATTTTGAAAGTTTACCGACAGGAACTGAGCGGAACTGAGCCAGCCATTTAGAAATTGAGAGCCCATCTTTAACATGAACCGATGCATCCCCAATGAAATTTACTTTTGCCTCCGCTGGACGAAGTTCCGACCTTAGCGAGAACACTCCTACTGGGCCGTCCAGCCGCCGTCCACCAGAAGACAGGTGCCCGTCACAAAACTCGAGGAGGGCGAGGCCAGAAAAAGAATGGGTCCTTCAATTTCTTCCATCTCCCCCCAGCGGCCCACCGGAAGGCGCGAACAGAACTCCTGATATTTGACCGGATCCTCCAACAACGCCTTGTTCATTTCAGTCCGAAACGGCCCCGGACAAAGCGCATTGACGGTGACGCCCGAGTGAGCCACTTCAAGGGCCTGTGTTTTGGTGAGGAGAATCAGCCCGCCCTTGCTCGCCGTATAAGGGCCCCTCTCCGCGAGACCGACGGTTCCAAGCATACTCGACATGTGGATGACACGCCCCCAACCGCGGGCAACCATCTCCGGCAGCACCGCCTTGGAGCAAAGAAACGGGCCGGTGAGATTTATGTCCAACACGCGCTTCCATTCCGAGAGCGGCATCTCCGTGGTGGGCTTGCGGAAGTTGACGCCGGCGTTGTTTACTAGGATGTCGATGGATCCCGCGGTTTTACCCGCTTCGGAGACAAACTCCGCAATCGACTCTTCATCGGTCACGTCCGCTGCTGTGCCGAAGGTTTCGACACCGAACTCCAATGCAATTTCGCGGGCGACGGCCTCCGCTTCCGCACCGTTGCGGCTATTGGTGACTATGTTTGCCCCAGCGGCGGCGAGGCATCTGGCTATTTGTTTACCAAGCCCGCGGGTGGCTCCTGTGACCCATGCCGTGTGGCCCCGAAGGTTGAATAGTTTATCAATCATCTCAGATTTAATTTAGGCGGCGAAGTTGAGGGGGGAATGTACTCGGTCAAAGTCTGCGCAAGGAGCCCTGCTACACGGAGCAGAAGTCCTCTAGATAATGCGCGATGATTTCCTTCAAGGGTGGAGGCGAAGGCAGTCCGAGAGCCAGAGCGCGGCCTCCCTCAACCGAAACCGGCCAGTTGTCCACGATGCCCTGAATGCGCGGATCGAAGGCGTCCACTATTGGGCCTAACTTTAGTCCACGCTCTTGGGCAACTTCCCGAAGTGTCGCCTCCGCCAAAAGCGGCGTAACGCGGTGCGCAGGCAACCCGATGGCGCGGTCGTCATTGAAGCGCTCCGCGGGGACCTCGTGCAGCGCCACCAAAGAGTCAACGACGGTTCTATAACCGGTCATCGGATGACTTTGCTCGCGGCGCACTGGGAGAAGGCAGGGCTCTCCCCCAAGCGGTTCGCGGAACATCCCGCTTGCCCAACTTGAAGCGGCGGCGTTGGGTTTTCCCGGGCGAACAATGACGGTGGGCAAGCGGGCGCTGCGTCCGTCAAAGTGGCCCTTTCTCGAGTGGTCGTTTACGAGGAGTTCGCAGATGGCCTTGGTCATCCCATAAGTGGTCTGCGGCGCGAGCTTTGTGGCATCAGTGTTGGGGTCCTGCATGACGCCGCCACCGAAACATGCAATACTGCTGGCGAACACGACCCGAGCCCGCCCGCCCAGCGCCCGGGCTGCTTCAAACACGTTTCTGCCGCCATCCAGATTCACCCGGAGCGCATCATCGTAACGCTCCTCGCATTCGCCACTGACCATCGAGGCGAGATGGAAAATTGAAGTGGCCGGATGCACTCCGACTGCTGAAAATACAATGTCCCGTTGGCTGATGTCGCCGGTGATCTGCTGAACACGAGCATCATGGCTCGCGCTGCTGAAGCGGGCGTCGAGCAGTACTATTTGCTCAATTTTTTCGGGGGTGCCTGAGGGACCGGTGAGTTCGCCCCGTTGAAGAAGTTTTTCGCAAAGCTGGGAACCGAGGAAACCGCCACCGCCGGTGATAATAACTTTCATATGTGGGTCGGGAGATCTTTTACAATTGGCGCTCGGTTGCTCTGGAATAGTCTTATGAACATGGACAAAGGACTTGCAGGACACAAGGTCGGTTTCGTCGGCTTGGGCAACATGGGGCGAGCAATGGCGCGGCATTTGCATGAGGCTGGGGCGGAGGTTATTGTTTGGAACCGCAGCAGCGCTCCAGCTGAGGCAGCCGAGGCACAGGGCATGCGCCGAGCCGCCTCGTTGCGCGAGCTTGCCCGCGAGGTGGGCGGGGAAACCATCTGCCTCAACCTCACGACGACCGAAGTGGTCCAAGAAGTTGCCTTTGGAAGCAACGGGCTCATTGGCGCTCTCGCGGAAAATGCGCTGCTCATCGATTTCGGCACCACTGGCGTCCCCGAGACCCGCGAGTTTGCAAAACGCACCGCGTGGGTGGACGCTCCAGTCTCCGGCGGCCAAGTGGGCGCGGAGGCCGCTAGCCTCACAATCATGGCCGGCGGCAGCGAGGCGAATTACCAGCGGGCGCTCCCTGTATTCAAGGTGGTGGGACAACGCAGCACACATCTGGGGCCCTCAGGTGCGGGACAGGTGACAAAACTGGCCAACCAACTCATCGTCGCGCAGACCATCGACGCTGTCGCCCAAGCGCTGCGTCTGGCCGAACTCTCGGGGGTGGATCCCGCCTTGGTGAGGGAGGCGCTCCTTGGCGGCTTCGCGGAAAGTAGAATTCTCAACCTGCACGGCGACAGGATGGTCCGGCGGGATTTCACCCCAGGAGGACGTGCCGCGCTGCAGCTCAAGGACGTACGCCTGATTTGCGAACTGGCAGAGTCGCTAAACTTCCACTCGCCCACACTGGAAAACTGCCGGGTACAATGGGAGCGGTTTGTGCACGAGGAAGGCCACGGCGAAAAGGACCACTCGGGACTTTTTCTGCTCTACGACAAACAGTAAGCCATGCTCGCCCGGAGTGGAGGTTTAGGTGATCCAATGGGTTGGCCAGTTGCGCTCCAATCCTCAGGAATGCATCACCTGCCCGCCATCAATGTTCAGCGTCTGGCCGGTGATGTTCCTTGCGTGTTCCGAGGCAAGAAACACCGCCATGGCGGCGTATTCGGCCGGTGTTTGCCAGCGACCCAGTGGAGAAACTTTGCGGATTTTCTCCCCTCCCCAGCTCGCGTAATCCTGGCGCTCTTCCGGAGCGAGCCTAGCCTGCCCCGCCTTCCATACTGATTCGTTGAGGTCCGTTTTTACCATGCCTGGGGAAAGCGCATTCACCCGCACCCCAAACGGAGCGAGGTCCTTCGCCGCGCATTGCATAAAGTTGATAAGCCCTGCCTTTGCAGCGCTATAGGGAGGATCCGTCTGGGAACCAACCTGCCCCGCCACCGAAACCAAAAACAGTAGTGTTCCTCGTCCACGCGCCGCCAGGATAGGGGCGAAAGCGTGCGCCACATTCACTGCAGTGATCAGATTGAGCTCCAACACTCGAGGCCAGTCCCCCGGTTCGAGTTGCCAAAAAGGAAACCCGAACTTACCGGAACCAACGCCGATGCAAAAAACCACGTGGTCAGCCTCACCCACACTCTGCGCAAACGCTTTGACGTCATCGAAGGATGTTGCGTCGCCGGTAGTCAGCACCGGGCCGTCGGGCCAAGGGGTATCGCCGATGTCTCGATCAAAGCCGTACACCTGAGCGCCTTCCCCGAGGAACCCTTCGGAGATCGCACGTCCTATTCCCCGTACAGCGCCAAAAACAGCCACTCTTTGACCAACAAGATTCATTTGCATGCACCAGAGTCTGACAAGCAAGCGGCGCAGGAGGCAAGATCCAGCCGGTCCAACCTTTCCTCATCCAACATTCGTAGCCGCAAAAGGGAAATTAACCTTTTATCAGAACGCTGATTGAACTGGTAACAGCAGGCCGCTCTCTTTTCTCGTAACGTTTTTCTAGACTCAGCCATCTGAATGGTGAACTGTTAGCGGGATGTAATGACGAGGTAATAAAAAGCGAGATAAGCCTTTATGATGAGGACACGTTGAGGACGGACAAAACGATTGAGACTGCAGAGCTCAGTAAACTTTATATGACGTTACTGAAGGCGGATTCTGGTTTTCGAATGCTCAGGAGTTCGCTAGGCATTCGACCTAACTTCCATCAAATGGAGCCTCGCCCGTTCCCCTCATCCT
>CALQFT020000130.1 GCA_943329925.2 Opitutus sp. GAS368 | reverse complement strand
TGAAGATGCAGTGACGAATCGCGGTGATACCCGCGTGGCGCATCATTGGCTTTACCACTGTAATCTTGGCTACCCCTTGCTTGATGCCGGTGCGCGCTTTATTTATCGGGGAGCGGCGGAGCATTGGGTTGCGCCCGCAATGCCGGGGAAAGACATTGTGCGGCCAATCGCTGCGGCGGCAATGAACAAGCTAAAGCGCGTTCCCGGCCCTATGTTAGAACATGCAGGCACTGGCGAACGTGGCCTGATTGTAGATGTCGAGGCGCAACGCGACGGCTGGTGCCGAATCGGTCTTATTAATGAAGAGCTCAAATTCGGTTTGGAGATCAGTTATCCAAAGAAGGCGCTACCACGCATGGCCAACTGGCAACACTACGGGCCGCGCGGCAGTTACGTTAGCGGATTGGAGCCCTTCTCGGGCTCATTGCTGGGCCGAGGGCGTGATCGGCACAAGCTCGCAGAGCCATTTTTGGAGCCGGGCGAGACGAAAAAATATCAACTGAAGATTCGCGCGCTAGCACGCGCCAAAGAACTGGCGGAACTCATTCGATGCGACGGGCCGCTGAAACCTGCGCAGTCCGCTTAACAAGCGTCCCAAAGACCTTATTTTTATGAGAAAAGTTAAATACGCCGTTCTCGGGCTTGGCTGGTTTGGTGAGAAGCATTGCGAGGCGCTCGCTGCGATTCCCAATGTCGAGCTTTACGCAGTCTGCACTCGCAACCCCGAGCGACTTGGGGATATCCAGAAGAAGTTCGGTGTCTCGAAAGTCTTCAGCGACTATCACGAAATGCTTGCGGACCCTGAGGTTGAAGCCGTGAGCATCACCACAATGTGGGAACAACACGCCGCTCCGGCCATCGCCGCGCTGCAGGCTGGCAAACACGTTTTTCTTGAAAAGCCAATGGCCTCCAACTTGGCCGATTGCGACGCGATCATAGATGCTGCAAAAACGGCGAAGGGCTTCTTCATGGTTGGCCATATTTGTCGTTTTAACCCACGCTACGCCGCCGCCAAGCAGGAGATCGCCGCAGGAAAGATCGGCAGAATTATCTCGATGTATTCCCGCCGTAATTTGCAGGCGTGGGTCGGAGCCTCGGTGCTCGATAAAATCGGCCCGATCATCGGTGACTGCGTGCATGATACGGACTTGATGTTCTGGTTCAGCGGTTCACGCGCGATATCGGCCTACGCGCAGACGGTGAAGTTTCGTGCGCACGCGAATCCTGATCTCGGCCAGGTAATGTATCGGTTGGAGAGCGGTGCGTCGTGCATTCTGGAGTCTGTGTGGTGCATGCCGAATGCCATGCCGTACCAGATTGATGAGCGGCTGGAAGTCGTCGGAACTGAAGGTTCTATATCCATACACGACACTCATCCAAATCTTATGATCGTGGACAAGGATGGCGCGCGCTGTCCCGACACAACCTACTGGCCGATAATTCATGGCCAACTTCGCGGCGCGCTGCGCGACGAGCTCTCGTACTTCGTCAACTGTATCACCGTAGGCACTGCACCGAGTGTCATCACCGCGGAGGAATCCCGCGAAGCTGTGCGAGCCTGCCTCGCGGCTGAAGAGTCAGCAGCGAGCGGCGAGGTGGTGAAATTGTGAGTCTTTGTAATGTCCTGAATCCTGTTTCTTTTTTTGTCCCCCATACCTCCCTTTAATTGAATGTATCAGACGTTATGAAACGCCTCCTCTTTTCCATCCTAGGACTGCCGCTTGTTGCGCTCAGTGTTCTGCCGGTTGAGCCACCGAAGGCGCCTATTGTTCCCGCTGAAATTCCGCCGCAAATCAAAGTGCTACAGCCTGGAGTAAAGCTCACGCTGCTCGCGGAGCAGCCCGCGCTGGTCACACCTATCGGGATCGATGTCGATGCGCAGAACAATATCTACCTCGTGTCCTCGCACACGCATTTCCCTCCCGCAGGCTATGCGGGACCAAAGCATGATGAGATTTTGATTTTTGATCGTGAGGGCAAAAATAGACGCGTTTTCTACAACAAAACGGACGCAACAATGCACGTTAAGGTCGGGCCTGATGGCTGGATTTACCTTTCCGAGCGAGCGCGTATTCTGCGAATCAAAGATACCAATGGTGACGGAGTTGCGGATGTGGAAGAAACTATTGCTGTTCTTGATACAGCTGGAGTTCATCCTCACGACGGACTCTCCGGCATGGCTTGGGATCCTGAAGGGACCCTCATATTTTCGCTCGGAGAGAATTTTGCCCAGGCTTGGACACTCACCTCCAAGGATGGGGTGAAGATTACTGGCCGCGGAGAAGGCGGCGTGTTTCGCTGTAATCCTGATGGCACTAAATTGCGCCATGTTGCGCGCGGTTTTTGGAATCCATTTGGTCTGTTTGTGCGGGCAGATGGAGAGATCTTCGCTGCGGACAATGACCCAGGCAGTCGTCCTCCTTGCCGCCTTCTGAGTGTTGTTGAAGGAGCAGACTATGGTTATCAAAAAGCTTACGGTAGTGATCCCGTGCACCCATTCGTTGCATGGAACGGTGAACTGCGCGGAACGCTTGGGATGATCTACCCCTCTGGGGAAGCGCCGTGCGCGCTTGTGCCGATGGGCGGCGGCGTGATTGTTCCCTCGTGGAGCAATCATTGCCTGGATTACTTCCCGCTTACACGCAAGGGAGCGGGCTACAGCTCGGAGCGAATCGAACTACTTCACGGCGGTGAATACTTTAGGCCCACCGGAATTGCTCAAGGTCCTGACGGTAATTTCTACATGACTGATTGGGTGTTCAGTTCGTATGAGTTGCACGGTCGTGGACGGTTATGGAAGCTTGAGATAGATCAGTCTAAGGCGACGTGGGTCAAGAAAACGATGGATCCGCTCAACGCCGCCGCGCGTCTTGCCAAGGAACTGCGTGAGGGGCGTGCAAAACTCAGCACGCAACAGCTCTTCGATCATGCGCGTGGGAGCGATGCTTATCTCTCCGATGCGGCGCTGGCAGCACTCGCACGTGAGAGTGCCGCATGGACAACCAAGTCTCTGCAAGCGATGCCGGATAAGGATCGTGTCTGGGCGCTCGTAGCGCTGCGGCGCGTTGATTTAAAGGAGGAGAAATGGGTGCGAGCCCTGTTGCATGACGCCGATCCAGAGGTGCGCTTCGAGTGCTTGCGCTGGATCGCCGATGCAGTGTTGAGCAGTTTCAGCTCAGATGTGGAGCAAATGCTCTCGCAGCCGATTTCCGACTACCGTTTGTTCGAGGCCCTACTCGCCACATGGAACACACTGCGAGGCAAGCCTGAGGCAGGAGTCACGGATGCCACTGTCCTAATGGAGCGCATCACCAATGCCGCTACACCTGCGCGGCTAAAGGGCTTCGCGCTGCGTCTAGTGCCGGCTACGCATCCCAAAATGAACGTGCCTCTGTTGCGGGATCTGCTCGCAGCCAACGACGCATTTCTCTCGCTCGAAGTGGTGCGCACACTTGTCGCCCGCAATGCTAACGATGCCCGCGCAACACTCGCGGAAATCGCGGCCGATGAGGCACGCCCTGCCGAGTTGCGCGCCGATGCCATCGTTGGTCTCTCTGGTTCTGGGGTGACAGATCAACACGCCTTATTGGTGAGGCTAGCGGTTCATGACAACCTCGTCGTGCGCAACGAAGCGCTCCGAGCCCTGCGATTGTCGACGCTTGATGAAGCCGCAAAGAAAGCAGCCAGTGAAACCGCTCGGCTTCATCCCGAGTCCGCCTCGCTCGCGCGGGCCTTGCTCGAGCCGGCATCCATCAACGCCGGTCGGCCCAAATTCGAAGACACGGCCGGGTGGTTAAAGCGTCTCGAAGCTTTGCCAGGGAAGGGGGATGCAGAGGTTGGAAGACGGATTTTTTCCCATCCGAGTATGGCTCTGTGTTCAAGCTGCCATCGCCACAGCGGCCGCGGTAAAGTAGTCGGTCCAGATCTCAGTTTCATCGCACAGCAGGGTGATTTGCAATCGACGCTGCAATCCATTCTCGAACCGAATCGCGACGTGGCGCCGCAGTTCTTCCCCACGCTACTCAAGCTCAAAGACGGCACCGACTTCATCGGTATCATGCTGCGCTCCTGGAAGAACGATGTCTTCCGCGATCTCACCGGCAACGAGCGAACTTTTGAGAAGACCGACGTCCTTCAGCGCACCGAAATGACAACATCCCTCATGCCGAGCGGTCTTGTGATGTCGCTGACCGACGAAGAATTGCGCGACCTCTTAACGTTCCTGCGTGGCGGCAGTCATTGATGGCGTGCTATTCCTCGCTGCTTCTAAGTTTGGTATTTCAATTCTCTTTGGTGGCAGTTAGGAAATAAGTTTCGCTTAGTGCGTTAGCTCATCTACCCCCGATGAATCCTGCCAGTCATTCCCCCTTATTTCTTACGCGCCGCGAGCTTTTGCGCTCTGGCGCCATGGGGTTGCTGGGCCTAGCTTCCAACCCCTTCACTGCCCATGGAGCTGGCTCTGGCGTGCGCACGGGCCCAGGCAAAGCTACCTCAGTGATCTTGATCTTTAACGGGGGAGCGCCGAGTCACATTGATCTCTGGGATCCTAAACCGGAGGCTAGCTCCGAGATTCGCGGGCCCTTTTCGACAATCAAGACCAACGTGTCTGGAGTTCGTGTCTCGGAACTACTTCCCCTTATGGCAAAGCGCATGGACAAGGTTGCCCTGGTGCGCTCAGTTCATCACGAGCATAGCAGTCACAATGGAGGTATGTACTGGTCGACTGCGGGCCGGCCTTACCGGGTCGACAGTACGTTGATTAACCCGAGTCCGACCGATCTGCCGGGTGTTGGAACCCTTGTGGGTTGGCTCGCCCAGCGCGACGGCTTTAGCCGGGGGGTGCCACCCTATGTCATCACGCCTTTTCCTCATTGCGATAGCAAAGCCTATATTACCCCTGGTCAGTACGGCGGGTGTCTTGGGCCTCGCTTTGACCCCTTTGTTCTAGACGACGATCCCAATGCGGCTGGTTTTAAGGTGCAAAACATGGCGCTGGATTCGAGCATCAGCATGGAGCGTTTCGACCAGCGTCTTAGCCTGCTGAAAGACATCTCGGCGTTCGGTCCGGCGATTAGCTCACAGCAGGCTACTGAGCTTGATATTTTCAAGCATCAAGCCGTGGAGCTTTTGCAGTCAGGAAAGGCCGCTGAGGCTTTTGACCTTTCCAAAGAGCCTGACTCCGTGCGCGAACGTTATGGTCGGCACAGTTGGGGGCAGTCTCATCTGCTCGCGCGCCGGTTGGTGGAAGCGGGCACACGGTTTGTCACCACCGTCAATGGGCCGAGCATTACGTGGGACACGCACAAGGACAATTTTAACGCGCTCAAAAACCGTCTTGTCCCACCGATGGATCAGGCCTATGCGGCTCTACTCGATGATCTTCAGGAGAGAGGGTTGCTGGATACTACGCTCGTGGTCTGGATGGGTGAATTTGGGCGCACGCCAAAGATCAACGCTGAAGCGGGACGTGATCATTGGCCAGGTTGCTACAGTGTGTTGCTTGCCGGAGGTGGCATTCGCGGTGGTCAGGTCATCGGCGCCTCCGACAGCATTGGTGCCTACCCCAGTGAGCGTCCGACGACTCCGGCAGAGATTCACGCGACGATGTACGCAGCCTTGGGCTACGACGTGCGTAACATTAGCTACGCGTCAGCTGACGGCCGTCCCATCGCGCTCACCGAGGGGCTGCCGATGAGCGAACTTTTTTGATCCCCAGCGGCAATTTTCGGGTTGTACGATTTGTGTTTGTATTTGATTTACTTTGTCTTAGGTGGCAAAGGATTAATCTTCCGCATGTAATACCAGGCCGGCGGCAGGCCCCGTGGTTCTGGGCGATCCACGAATTTCGAATACTCTTCGTCACTGAGGCGGAACAAAGAGGGTGCTTCGTCCTTCACTGAGGCCAGAGCTTCACGATAACACGCTTCAATTTTTTCGAGACGTGGCACGTAAATCTTCTCAACTTTAGGCTTGTTGACGTCGTATTGACCGACCGAATAGGCGAGGGGTTCGTCGCGTTGTTTGAACTCACGAAAACTATCGGCGGAGCTCAATAAATCTATCCATAAGCTTTTTTAACATCTAAAGCGCTTTGGAATTAGGAGAAAGGAAATGGCATTGACGTCCATCCTAACCGGTTTTTTTCAAAACGGCGCCGGATTCCGGTTTTTTGCCGTTTTTCCTATGGAGAGACGCATTTGACACGAGTTTTTCAAGTCACTTGTGACTGACTTATCAAGGACTTTCGCGCTCTAAAGATAGTGGCGCAGCGGCTCCAAATATTTGTTGAGAATGAGTTGGGCGCTCGAAGAGCAATCAGACGGCAGCGTATGAAACATCAGCTCCTATGATTCAAATTACCCTGAACAAAGATCGGGGTTGAGCGTGGGATGGCTGATGTTCAGTCTAGAGTTTTGGTATCTATGTCTAAACATCCGGATTTTCTAGTAATTGGCGGCGGGATTATCGGGGTGAGTATTGCCCGGCGCTTGCGGGCCGTTTTTTTTGGGGCGTCGGTCACTGTGCTGGAAAAGGAACGTGCGTTGGGGATGCATTCCAGCGGGCGCAACAGCGGGGTGATTCATGCTGGATTTTATTATTCGGCGGATTCTCTCAAGGCGCAGTTTACCCGGCAGGGGAACCTTTCGCTGACGCAGTTTTGCGAGGAGCGCGGACTGGCGTTGAACCGGTGTGGAAAATTGGTGGTGGCCCGTTCTGAGGCGGACCTGCCGCAACTGGACGAACTACTGCGACGTGCGATGGCAAATGACGTTCCCTTGGAAAATATTACAGAAGAGCAGGCGCGTGAGATCGAACCCCGGGTCAAGACGGTGCAGCGGGCGCTTTTTTCGCCGAGTACGGCCACTGCGGATCCGCTGGCGGTGCTGGAAGCCATGCGGATAGAGGCCGAACGTGAAGGTGTGAAATTTGCGCTGGGCACGCTCTTTGCCGGTGGAGGGGAGGGGAGATTTGAGTCGGCGGCGGGGAAGGCCACCGGCGGGTATGTGATCAATGCGGCGGGCCTGCACGCGGATTCCATCGCGCGGCAATACGGGTTTTCTGAGCATTACCGCATCATTCCTTTCAAAGGGTTGTATCTTTATGGGGACGAGACGGCTGGAGCTTTTCGGACAAACATTTATCCGGTGCCGGATTTGCGCAATCCGTTTCTGGGCGTGCATTTTACCCTGACTGTGGACGGCCATGTGAAGATCGGGCCGACGGCGATACCCGCCTTTTGGCGGGAACAGTACGGCGGGCTGCAAAACTTTGATTTGGTGGATTGTGTGGAGACGCTGACAAGGGAGTTGGGGTTGATTGCGTTTGCGGGGTTCGACTTCCGGCGTCTCGCTGTGGAGGAGTTGCAAAAGTACAACCGTCGGCATTTGGTGAAGTTGGCGGGAGAACTCGCGACGCAAGTGGAGGCGTCGGCGTACCGGAAGTGGGGGCGGCCTGGGATTCGTGCGCAGTTGATGGACATTCGCACGAGAAAGTTGGAGATGGATTTCGTCCTAGAGGGAGACGCGAAATCGTTCCATGTGTTGAATGCCGTATCGCCTGGATGGACCTGCGCGATCCCGTTTGCCGCGCACGTTTGCAGCCGGATCACCGGATTGTTGGGAGGCTAGCGCGTGGTGCAGGGCGATGGAGCGATGGAGCGATGGATGCGCTTGAACGCCTCGCCTCCTGCTTTGCTTTATCCACTTAGTCTGAAATAATCTTCTGCTCTAATGTCTCATGGAATCTAGTCCACATCCCAAGGCGCTCCTCGTGGGCGCGACTCAGGCTTATCGTCGATTGTTCGTATACTTGATGCCTTATCGGCGGCGGTTTTTTGGCGGACTGGTAACGGCGCTTTTGGCGGGGATGAGTTCTACATTGCTCATGGCGGTGCTCACGCTCGTCTCCAAACTAGTGTTGGGCGGGGAGCTTAATTTTGCAAAAACGCTGCCCTTGGTCGGTGAGGTGGATTTCACCCCTTGGATTCGACAGTGGTGGCCCGAAGGCGATTGGCGGACTCTCTCACGGGTAGTGGCGGTATGCGCGCTGATTCCCCTGTTCATGGCGCTGCGGGGGCTTCTGGATTTTCTGGCAAATTATCAGCTTACGTGGGTGCAACAGCGCTTGACCTTGGATCTTCAGCGCAAGGTTTTTACGAGGATCATGGGGCGTTCGTTGGAGTTTTTTAACAAGCAACGCGGGGCCGAGTTGATTCAAACGGCTTTCGGGATGACCACCACTTGTGCCAGCGCGGCGATGACATTGGCGCAGGATCTGGTTCGGCGGCCAGCGGCGGTCATTTCCACGCTGGTGTATTTGACGGTTAAGGACCCTGTTTTCATGGGGTTCAGTTTGGTGGTGTTCCCAATTTGCATGTTGCCGGTGCTGTTATTGCGCAAACGGGTGATGCGAGGGGCCAAGAAGGAGCAGGAGCAGGGCGCAAAGATTTCGGGGATCGTGATGGAGTCGATTTCGGGGATCCGCGTGGTGAAGTCCCATGCGCGTGAAGCTTATGAAATTGAGCGGTTTACCAGCGCGGCAAAGGACGTCAACAGCACGACGATGCGGATTTACAGGATGGTGGAAATTGTAGGGCCTCTGGTGGAAACGACTGCGTCACTTGGGATTGCGGGCGGGCTGGTTTACTGCTGGTGGAGAGGGGTTCGGTTTGATGACTTTTCCTTCAGGGTGGGGCTGTTGGTGCTGTTATATCCGGATATCAAGGCGTTGAGCCGGCTTCAGATGGTGGTCCAACGCTGTACGACGGCCTCAGATCAGGTGTTTCGGATGCTGGATGAGCGTTCGGAAATTGAGGACGCCCCGACTGCGCTGAATTTAGGGCGGGCCAAAGGGGCGATTACTTTTGAGGACGTGACGTATTCGTATCGCCCAGGAGCGGCTCCGGCGGTGAAGGGGTTGAGCCTCGAGTTTGAACCCGGCAAGTTTTACGCGCTGGTTGGGGAAAGTGGCGCGGGAAAGAGCACGATGATGTCGTTAATGCTTCGCTTTTACGATCCGCAGCAGGGCCGCATCCTGCTTGACGGCAATGATCTTAAAGATATTCAGCAGAATTCGTTGCGCGAGAATATCGGGATTGTGAATCAGGATTTGTTTCTGTTTCACGACACCATTGAAAACAACATTCGTTACGGGCGTCTGGAGGCTACTTTGGAAGAGGTCCGGGCGGCGGCTCTCATTGCGCGCGCGGATGACTTCATTCTGAAGCAGCCACAGGGTTATCAGACGTTGGTTGGCGACAAGGGCTGTAACCTTTCAGGCGGGCAGTTGCAGCGAGTGACCATCGCGCGGGCGATTTTGCGCAATTCGCCCATCCTGTTGTTGGATGAGGCGACTTCGAATTTAGATACGGATACCGAGCAGGCGTTTAAGGACGCGTTGCGCGTTTTGAGGCAGGGTAGGACGGTGGTGGCAATTGCGCACCGGTTTTCAACAATTCTGGAAGCCGATCAGATTGTGGTGATGGACCAAGGGGGCGTGGTGGATCGCGGGACCCATGCGGAACTCGTCGTGCGGTGCGCCATGTACGAGCGGCTGTTCCGGTTACAATTCACGGTGGGGGAAGGCGCGCATCCGGTTCTTTGCTGAAGAAACCGTGTGATGCGCTCGATTATCCGCTCCTCCTGAAGGCTTGGCAAACGCGTGCGCGTGCCAACCTCACAGACCAATAGCGAGCTATAGTGCTCGCGCGTAAGTTCTCGAGAGTGGGGATCCCTGTATGGGGCTAACCCCTTGAGTCTCGCCCGATACTGAGGGGTGTCTCTTGGTTGGAGGATCCCTTTACACTGCGGCGGCTTCCTTCTTGGGGCGGCGAACTTTGTGCTTCAGCGCGGCTTCCTTAGCGCGCGTTTTGAGGCGCTCTAGGTAGGCTGCGCGTCGACGACGTTTCTCGTTTTTGTTATTTTGTTG
>CALQFT020000129.1 GCA_943329925.2 Opitutus sp. GAS368 | reverse complement strand
GCGCTGATCGGGCTTGAGTTCGGCACTCGGTGGTTTATCGATGGTCGCCTTTGGGATAATTTCCTGCTCGCGGTTGATCCAGCGAGCGAGGTCATAGATGCGAGTTTTGGGGACGTCTGAGATGACCGCCAAACCGCCGCACATATCCCCGTAAAGGGTGCAATATCCAACGGCGAGCTCACTTTTATTGCCCGTAGAAAGAACCAGATGCCCCAGTTTGTTGGAAAGCGCCATGAGGGTCATGCCCCGGAGTCGAGGCTGCATGTTTTCCTCTGTCTCGTTATTTGGCAGTCCCGCAAAGATATCTTTGAATTGTGAAGAGAAAACGTCAAAAGCTTCGTCTATAGGTATTTGCAGAAACTTGAGCCCGAGCGTCTGGGCAAGTTGTGCGGAGTCAGCGATACTCCCCGGGCTGGAATAGCGCGTGGGCATGGTCACTCCGAGCACGTTTTCGGCGCCCAACGCCTTCGCTGCGATGACGGCCGTCACTGCGCTGTCGATGCCGCCGCTAAGCCCTAGCACGGCAGACCGGAACCCGCATTTGCGCAGGTAATCGCGGACTCCGAGCACCAAGGCGTCGAATAGGGATTCCATTTCCGGTTGGAAAGCGGCGGGGATCGGTGGGCCGCTGAGATCGCCCACGAGCGAGGTACTGCGGAAGGCGGGCAGTAGAAGGCGGGGTAGACCGTCGGGGCCAAGGAGGACGGAACTGCCGTCGAAAACGAGCTGGTCGTTAGCTCCTGTACAGTTGCAGTACGCAATGGGAACTCGATGCCTGCGGGCGACGCCTGCGAGCAACTCCAGCCGCTCCGAGGGCTTACCCAAGGCGAAGGGCGATGCGCTGAGGTTTAGGATCAGCTCTGCACCTTGTTCCACAAGCGAGTCTACTGGATAGTGTTGGTAATAGGCGCGAGGCAAATGGCGCTCCGTCCAGATGTCCTCGCACAAAGTGATGCCCACCTTGCGTCCCAGTAAGGTGACTGGGGCCACCTCCGAGGCCGGCTCAAAGTAACGGTCTTCGTCGAAGACGTCGTAGTTGGGGAGTAGCGACTTGAAGACTCGTGCGGTTATTTGTCCAGACTGAAGAACGGCAGCGGCGTTGCGAAAGGGGTTGCCCTTGCCTTCGTGCACATCGACGTACCCGACCACCAGAGGCACCGAACCGCACGCGGAAGCCAGTTCCTCTAGCGCTCGTAAGTTTCGCGGTACAAACTCGGATTCAAATAGCAAATCCAGCGGTGGATAGCCTGTCAGCGCAAGTTCTGGTGCAAGAACCAGTTCTGCGCCGAGGGCCACCAAGTTCTGGTATTCGACAAGAACCTGCCGCTGGTTGGCTGTAATGTCGCCAACGGTGGGATTAATTTGTGCGAAGCCGATTTTCACGCGAAGGCGGGGTAATCTTCGGGACGACCAAGCCACAGCTCGGCGAACCCGTGGATCCGGAGTAGGGGATCTGTGTTCGCGCCTTACGCCTTGCCACCGAAGGACACGTGATCGTCCAAGTCCAGCAGATCAGCCCAAGAGCCGATGTCGTCCCTCACTGGCCCGATGTCCTTGTGCAATTGGTGGAAATAATCCCGCTGCTCCACCGAGGCGGGGGCGCGGTGTTCATGGTGGGCAGACCACTGCTCCACTTCCCATGGTGTGCGCTTGTGCTTGGAGTGTTCTAGAATCCATTGGAGGATTTCGCCATCGCCCTTGCCGAGGACCAACTGCTCGCGCACGGCGGCGGCATCAATGCCCACGAAGTTTAGGAAGTGCTCGTCAAGCGGGCAGTTATAATGGTACTCGCCGCTGGTGCCGGCGATTTCAGCCCGCCCTTTGTCAAGCATGCGTGGCAAAATGACGAAGCCGCCGAGGCGGGTGCGCATACTGCGGGGGGAGCGTTTGGTGAGATCTGGAACGTTCATAGAGAAATTAAGGTTGTCCACATCCGCGAGATCCCGCGATCTTAAAAGCGACTACAACCGCAACTCCATCCGGGACGAACTGGTAACAATTCTCGGATCGTTGCCGGGCCAGGCATTGCGCATCGATTGGCAGATTGAAGTGGACTGGGATCGCGTTTGTATCGGCGTGGGTTGAATCAATTACGGAACACGAGGTTTAGGCGCACTCCCACCGCAGGCGGCGGTTAAAAAAGAGTCTGCCTACGCTGAGGATGTTGGTTGTCTATTGCGTGGAGCGTCGGAGTTTACGAGGTGGCGCGGGAAGCTGCGTCCTTTTGAATCCAATCCCACAGTCGATTCAGAGAGGTCTTCACTTTGGGTTTCACTGCGGTGAGTTGGTCGTCGCTTAGCACTGATCCTTCAGCTGGAAGCTCTTTTGCATAAAGGTAGAATTTGATCTTCGGCTCCGTGCCTGAGGGACGCACCGCCACTCTGCGGCCGTCAGCGAGTTCCATGATGAGCATGTTTTCTTTCGGGATCGGATCGCCCTCCACATCGATAAAAGTTTCCGTGGCGAAGTTGCGGAGGCTGAGCACGGCTGAGCCGTCTGCTTCCAAGGGTGGGTGCTTTGCGTACGAAGCCACGAGCTTCGCTATTTGCTCGGCACCTTCTGCGCCCTCAAATGTGAGCGAGCCGTTTAGCTCCTTGTAAAAGCCGTACTGCGCGTAGACCTCATCGAGCAACTCGGGCAGCGTAAGCCCGCGAGATTTTGCGTAGGCTGCTACCTCGGCGAATACGATAGCGGCGCCGTTTCCGTCCTTGTCGCGGACAAAATCGGCGGCACTGTAGCCGTAACTTTCTTCACCTCCACACACGTAGTAGCTGGAATGAGCAAGCCTGAGCGCGCGGGTTTCAGGCTCGGGGAGCGCTCGGTAGCGCGCCCTGATTTCTGCGGGCAGGGCGTTTTCATATTTGCCCAACTTTGCGCCGATGTACTTGAACCCGGTGAGCGTCTCAACGCAGCGCAACCCGTTGCGGGCGGCAATCTCTTTTTGTAGATCCGTTGTGACAAAGGTTTTAATAAGAACGCAGCGGGACGCATTTGCGCTGGTAATGATCCCTTGTTCTCGCAGCTTTAGCACCCGGTAATAGGCCATGAGAGAGCCAATCTCGTTGCCAGTCATTAATTCCAGCTCACCCGTTTTGTTGCGCACCGCCACACCCATGCGATCGCAGTCTGGATCAGTCGCAATGACAACGTCTGCGCCGTCATGTCGGGCTTGGGCGATGGCGAGGGAAAGCGCTTCGGCGTTTTCAGGATTGGGGCTCTTGACCGTGGGGAAACGTCCATCCTGCTTTTCCTGTTCGGGAACGATGGAGTATTGGATCCCCAGTTTGTCGAACATTGGCCGGATAATCGCCCCGCCCGTGCCGTGGATGGAGGTGTATACGAATCGCAGCCCCTTGGTATTTTTGACCATCTGAGGATCGAGAATTAATGACTCTAACCGCTCCATGTACGCGGCGTCCGCCTCTGGGCCGAGCACGGTGATAGTGCCCCGCTCGGATTCTGGTAGGGGAGTATAGTGGTCGCTTTCTAAAGCATTGACGCGGGCGATGATGCCCGAAGCGTGTGGCTCAACCACTTGTGCTCCATCTTCAAAGTAAACCTTGTAACCGTTGTCGTGCGGAGGGTTGTGACTGGCGGTAATTACAATTCCAGCTTGCGCGTTTTGGGCGCGAACTGTGAAGGAAAGTTGGGGGGTGGAACGCGGTCCAGCGAAGAGGAAGACGTTGACTCCATTTTCTGCGGCGACCTTGGCAGCGAGGGCTGTGAACTCTGGGGAATAAAAGCGGGTATCGTGGGCGATGACTAGCCTGGGGAGCCCAGGCCGTTTGTGTTGGGAGTGGTATTCCCGGATGTAGGCCACTAGACCCTGAGTTGCGCGGGAAACGTTAAACGCGTTCATCGCGTTGGAGCCCACGCAAGAATGTTCCGGCCGGGCTGAGTCGCTTGCCGCGCCGCGTTCGGCTGCTGTGACCAGTTTTCCAATAGTGCGTCCCCGAAGACCCCCGGTGCCGAACGCCAGAGTGCGAAAAAAACGATCGTTAAGTTCCTGCCAAGCAGCTTGATTCAGAAGCTCTGTTATACTTTGCTTAACGATTGCATCGTGGGAGGATGCGAGCATGAGTTGGAGATTGCGCGCGCTGGATTCCAGAACTTGACCGGCGCGGACTGCCTCGAGAATACGGCTGTTTAAATCGTTCATGAGGCACCCAGTTTGCCAACTTGCACGAAGCTGTAAACACAGGAACGGTTGGATTGTCGGCTCTCCGAGGCTTATGGGCCGTCGTGGCAGACGAATTAAAACTCGATTTTTGGTAGAGCGGGGCCCGTCGGTAGTTGGGGCGGAGCGCTGGGCATGGTATCGCTGGGGCGCACCAATTGTACTTTGGGGATTTCCTGCGCCGCCTCTCCGCCAGCTTGAGCGTTGGGAATCTGGTTGTCTAATGGCGCCGCCCGCCCGCTGGCCTTAAACGCTTTAAGGGCGCGCGCTGAATCCTCCGATCGGATCGATCGGAACGGGTCCTCTCCCAGTACCGTTGGCGATTTTAGCGCAATGGACGGAATTCCGCTTAGGTCCAGCGCCAACTCCACCCGGGGTTGTTCCTCTTCGGAGTCTGTGTGGCGGCGGCGTGGGTGTTTGGGGCCATGGACATCGCATGTTTCATCCGGCAACGGGATTTGTGATGCCGTTAGCCAGGCATCCACGGCTGTGGATGTTGGCGTCGAAGTTCCTGAGGTTTCCTCACAGTTTAGTAGGGGAATAAAACCGGATTTTTCACAAAGCTTGTACCGTCGGAGGTCGGATGGCTTAGAGATGGGGCGTGGAGAATATTTTTCCACGCTCGCGTTCATAATCTCAGTCCAAATCGGCAGAGCGATTTCACTTCCAAAGGCGCCGTAGAAAATTGGGGTGCGTGGTTTGTCGAAGCCTGCCCAGACCCCACAGGTGAGTTCACTGGAGTAGCCCATGAACCAGACGTCAGTGAAATCGTAGGCGGTGCCTGTTTTTCCTGCAAAAGGCAACTGCTTAAGCCCCATCGTACTATAGGCTTTGGATCCGGTTCCTTCGGAGAGGGCTGCCGTCAGACTTTGGTGGACTTGGAAGGCCGTTCCTGGTCGCATCACCGCCTCCCGAGTAGGCGTCTCCTTAAAAAGCTGATGCCCGCGACTGTCTTCGACCCGGTCGATTAGATACGATTTTCCTGGTCGTGTTCCCGCTCCCGGAAAACTTGTGTAGGCGAGGGCGAGCTCCATTAAGGACAGTTCGCTGCTGCCCAAAAAGGAAGCGGGATACGCTCGCACCGCGCTTTGAATGCCAGCCCCTTTTGCCATGGAAGCCACAGCGTCGAGTGAGCCTTTGAGGTCGCCGCGGATCTGCATCCCGAGGCGAACTGTTGCGGCATTCTTGGATTTCACTAATGCGTTGTGGGCTGAGACCAGCCCTTCGAAAGGTGTATTGCTTTGTTCTCTCGCCCATTCGCCCAGGATTCCTGAGGTTCCACCAATCATGACCTTTCGGTTGTCCATGACGGCGTCCTGAATCATAAACCAAGGGTGCATACCATGTTCAAATGCAGTAGCATAGACCAGTGGCTTGAAAGCGCTGCCCGGTGGTTTTTTGGACTGCGTGACCCGGTTGAACTCGCTGTGCTGTACATCGCGTCCTCCAACAATTGCCCGGATGGCACCTGTCGTGTTGTCTAAAACGACTGCGGCACCTTGGAGGTATTCTGGTTTGGGTGCCGGTTCTTCTGCTCCGGCATTGATTCGCCGCCGCCAGGCACGGTAGTCGGTGTCGAAAGCGGCGTAGGTCTGCTTGCCTTGCAGTTCAGTCTTACGTTCCAGAGCTTCCATCTGCTTTTTGAGCGCGGCTTCGGCCTTGCGTTGGAGACTAAGATCGATGGTTGTGAAGATGCGGTAGCCTTCGATCAGTGCGTTCTCAAAACCAACGAGCTTAGCCATTTGTGCGGAAACAATCGCTGCTGCGTAGCTTTCCTGAACAATTGGGCGTTTGTTTTTGATGATTGGCTCCTCCGCAAGGGCCTCTCTGTAAGCGGTCTCGGAGACTGCGTGGAGTTCTCTCATCCTGAAGAGTACGTGGTTTCTTGAATCGATGCAGGCCTTGCGATTACGCCACGGAGAGAGGTTGTTAGGGCTACGCAGCAACCCTGCCAACAGCGCGGCATCAGCCAGGCCTAACTCGGAAGCGGGCTTTCCAAAGTAGCCCTGAGCCGCAGCTTCAGCCCCGTAAAAGCCGCTACCGAAAAATACCTTGTTGAGATAAAGCTCGAGTATCTCGTCCTTTTTGAGACGGCTCTCCACCTCGCGCGCGACAAATATTTCCAACACCTTGCGCTTGATGGATCGATCCTTGCTCGGCAATTCCTCGGTGAAGGTGTTGCGCGCGAGTTGCTGAGTAAGTGTGCTAGCTCCTTCTCGTCCACGTCTTGCCTGGAGGTTCCTGGTGACGGCCCTTAGGATCCCGAAAAAATCAACGCCTCCGTGCGAGTAGAACCGCGAGTCCTCCGCCGAGATGACGGCCTTCGGCAGGAAACTTGATAGCGCGGAGAGTGGCTTTTCGTCGCGGTTCTTAATGAAGATGCGTCCCAATAGTTCTCCGTTGCGATCGAATATTTGGCTTGCTGACTCCATCTCCCGAAGGAGCCGGTAATCCAATTCCCTAGCTTTCCCAGTCCACTGCAAATACTGCCAACCGCCGACAATGCCGGCTACTACGCAGACCGTGCCGCCCAAGAATAAGCCAGCGCGTAGAGCGCTGCGTAGGTAACCTCTGGGTTTACGCTGATTGCTGCGTTGAGTCATTAGAGAGGGTGTGGCTCTGCCAAGGGCAAGGCCTCGAGGTGTCAGTTATGCGAGATACATTTTAAGATGCGATGCGCTAAAGAATAATTCCTTACCAGTGACCTATTAGGTGCTTTTGCCAATTTCACTTGGCCTTTTTTAGGCCAGCTTCACGAGGCGGTCGGGACTTAGGGGACTCAGGGTCTTCCCTCCACTTGCTGGTGCAGCTTATCCAAATCTTTTTTCAATTCTCGCGAGGCCTCTCGCAAGCTCGAGATCTCGGTCCGCAAATTTTTGAGTTCTTCGCTCGGGCGGCGAGCGGCGCGTATCTTTTCCAAAGCATTTTCCGCAGGTGCTTTTTCTGGCCGGTAGGCACTCGCGCTGGAGAAGCTTTCTAGGATTGCTATTGCGCGTGGATCCTCGAGATTTCCAAGGGCATTGATCGAGGCAATGCGGACAAGTTCCTTTGGGTGAGTTAGAAAGAAGGTTAAAAACTCCCGTGCTCCATCTTTTTTGAGTTCATTTCGGGCGAGCGTCCCAGCGGTTTCCAACCCCAATGCCAGCGTGGGCGAGGGGAGGGTCGAGGCGCGTTGTTGTAGTGTCGCAATTAATGGAGCAAGTAGATCCGGGTCGTCTTGAGTTTTGATTGCAGCCAAGGCTCCCTCAGCCAAGCGTTCACGGAACGACGGGGTTGCAACTGCTCTGAGAAGCGCTGTGCGGATTTCTTGGGTCTGGTATGCCCCTAAACCACGCAAGGCGGTTGCCGCTATCCCCGGATTTTTATCGGAAATAAGCGAGAGCAAAGCATCTCGTGCATTGGGCTGGAAATAGCCTCCCAAGGCTTTTGCTATTGCGTTGCGAACCCTGGCGTCGGGCTGGGTGCGACTGGCGAGCAGGCTGCTTAGTGCCTCTTGAGAGTGCGCTTTTTGGAGTGCCTCAGCGGCGGCAATGCGCACGCCGTAATGAGTGGCATTTTGGAGTGTCTCTTGGATTTTGCCCACGGCCTGTTTGTCGGGTTTGTCCGCGAGCAAATCCAACGCAATCAACTGGCCGACGCAATCGGTGTTGTCTGCAAGCTGCTGCAACACCATGGGGCGTGATGGTTTGAATGTGATCTTTGCCAGCACCGCCTGATGGGGGTCGACCCTCACCCCAGTTGGGGCGGTTGGCAATGGCACATAAAAGTCCTCGCTCTTCTTTTGTACCTGTACGACGCGTTCTTGTGTCACGCCCCCCAGTGTGAACCGTAGCATCAGTGGGAATTGAAAGAGGGGAGCGTCCTCCGAGATTTTCTGGGTCTGCTTAACCGCAATTTTGGCGAGGCGGGCCTTTTCGTCCCAAGAATAATCAACATCAAGTGAGGGTGCGCCTACCCCGCTGACCCACTGGTCAAAGAAACGTTCGAAACTGCGGCCTGAAAGCGACTCAATAACGCTGCGTAAATCGTCGCTTGTAACCGAACCGTAGGCATTGCTTTCTAAGTACTTCTGAATGCAATTGCGATAGAGCTCAGGTCCGAGTTCGGATCTGAGCATCTGTAACACCCACGCGCCCTTTGGGTAAGAAAGGTAGGTGAACATCTCGCCAGGATCAGTGAATTTTTTAAATACGATGCCTCGTGTTTCGTTGGTGTTCGCTAAGATCCCTTTGGCGGCGTTGTACAAATGATAAAGGGTCTCGTCTGCGCCGTGAAAATGGCCCTGCCATAGCCAGTCGTAATACGTGGCGAACCCTTCGTTGAGCCAAGTGTGACTCCAGTCTTTGCAGGTCACAAAATCACCAAACCACTGGTGCGCCAACTCGTGAGCCACCAGGCTGTTGCTGTCAAAAAGATTCTCGGTGTCCTGAGTAAACAGCGTCCGCGTAGTAAGGGTTGTCAGGCTGGTGTTTTCCATCCCGCCCCAGTGAAAGTCATGAACTACCACCTGCGCGTATTTTGCCCAAGGATAAGGCACTCCGGTTTCGCGCTCGAAGAATTCCATCATGTTCTTCGTATTGCAAAAAGAGTTGGAGGCCTGAGGCAACTGGTCTGGTGTGGTCCAGAATTGGAGCGGGATGTCGCGGAGCTGATCCTCTACTTTGGTGAGTTCGCCTGCGACAAGTGTTACGAGGTAATTGGCGTGAGGTTTGTCCTGGAGCCAATGATGGATTACGAGTCCGTCGGTTCCTGGTGTGGAATCAAGCTGCTTCCCATTAGAGAGCGAGATCATGCCCTCGGGCAAATGGCAGGTGATTTCAGACGTGAATTTTGCGAGGGGATAATCCAAGCAAGGAAACCAGTGCCGCGATTCAGTTGTTTCTCCCTGGGTCCAAAGGTGAGTGTGGGAGTAACCCATTTCCTTGGTGCGAAAGTACAAGCCTTTCACGGGTTCAGCCGAGTACTGGACGGTGACGAACGCTTCCTTGCCCACTGGAATTGGCGTAAGGAAAGTCAGGACAATCTGTGTGTCCCCCGCTTGGTAACGCAACCCAGATTCTGAACTTGTGATTGAGTTAACCGTAAGATCAATCGCATCCAAGCGCAACTCGTCCAGCGGTTTTCCAATCGGTTGAAACCGAAGTGTGGCGGTGCCGCGAAGGGTGCGTTTTTGGAAATCCGGCGTGACGTCTAGCTCTAGGTGGCGCACCTCTACGCGCTTGTCCGGGGCGTATTTACGGTATAATGGCGACTCTACGGACAGAGGTGGCGGTGTTGGGGCGCAAAACCGGCAGTAGTGACTTTCTTTTTCTGCGGCATTTGCCCAAACGCCGGCCGTGGCCAGCAGCGCGATAGCTAGAAGGGACGGCCAAAGGCGCAAGACAAGCTCACGGGAGGCGAATGCACGGGGATGGAGGCGCATTCTTTTTGTGAGTGAGGATGGGGCTCTCAATGGTAGGCCCCCAATACAAGAATTAGAGTCCGCTACCGGCTTCAAGTTTCTGGCGCCCCTTGTAAATGACTTCCTTGTAAGTGGCGCCGCTGGGGATCATTGGCAACACGTGTTCGGTGTAGGGTACCATGACGTCGAGCACGTACGCTTCCTTGGAATCCAGCATCCGCTGCATGGCTGCTCGCAGATCTTTCTTGTGGATAACTCGTTCACAGGGGACCCCGAAGCCTTTGCAAATATTAATGTAATCGGGATAAATTCGAGTGAGGTCGTTGGGGTCGCCCAAGAAAGTGTGACCGCGGTTG
>CALQFT020000128.1 GCA_943329925.2 Opitutus sp. GAS368 | reverse complement strand
ATGAACATCCAACGCAACCAATGGCTGATCAGCCGCCGCCACGCGCTCCGTGGCCTCGGCGCCACCCTCGCCCTGCCCCTGCTAGACTGCATGCGCCCGTTGCGGGCAGTCGCCGAAACCGCTGAAAACCGCCCCCCAACGCGCACTCTCGTGACCTTCACCGGAATGGGTTTCCACTCCAAGCACTGGTGGGCAAAAGGCGAGGGCGCGGGTATGGAACTTGGGCCCTGCCTCGAGCCGCTCAATCCCTGGCGCGAGAAGATGGTTTTCCTCCGCGGCCTCTGGAACGAACAGGCAAACAACGGGGTCATCCACTGCATGCAGACGGGGAACATGCTCAGCGGCGCCACCATGGCGAAAAATGAGGTGCACACAGGCATCAGCTTCGACCAGGTCATGGCGCGCCAGATCGGCGACCGGACACGGATCCCCTCGCTCGTGCTGGGCTGCGAGGACGCGGTTCCCGGCCTTCAAGACGGCCACCCCCTGCTCTACGGCTCGCATATCTCCTGGAGTTCGCCTGTGTCCCCGACCTGGACGGAAACCCGCCCCTCGCTTGCTTTTGACCAGTTGTTCCGCACCGAACGCGGACGGGACAACCGGCGTGTGGTCGATGCGGTGCTTGAGGACGCCCGTTCGCTGCAGCGCAAACTCTCCAGTGCCGACCGCCAGCGTTTCGAGGAGTACCTCGGCTCGGTCCACGAGATCGAGGGCCGCATTAAACGGGCCGGGCAGCAAAAAATAGCAGGCGGATGGCAACCCACCCTGACCGGTCCCGATCGGCCCAGGCCCGCCGACGGCATCCCCTCCGAAATCCCGGAGCACTGGAAGCTGATGAACGACATTCTGCTGCTCGCCTTCCGGACGGATTCCACGCGGATCGCCACGATGAAATATTGCAACGACGCCTCGACGATCGTACACGCGCACCTCGGAATTCGCGACCACCACCACTACATCGCACATTCACAGCCCCAGGACCTCGTGGCGCTCAACCAGTTCTTTATGGCCCAACTCGCCTACCTCTGCGAGCGGATGTCGGAGATCAAAGAGGGAGACAGCACCCTCCTCGAAAACACCTCCATCATGCACTGTTCCAGTATGCTGCATGGCAACCACGACTCCAAACAGCTGCCCGTGATCCTGCTCGGAGGCGCCGGGGGAAACCTCCGCGGCGGACGCGTTCTGGACTATTCCGACAAGCCCAACCGCCGCATGTGCAGTCTTTTCCTCAACCTCATGGACTGGGGTGGACTCAAACTCGACCGCTTCGGCGACTCGTCGGAAGGACTCCCGGCGATCTAGAAGCCGTTAACCTGCAGCCATTACAGATCGCTCCCCCCATCGAGAACATCCCGCCTCACCTCCATTCGATAGGCAAGCCACCCCTCCCCATGAAACACCTGCGCCCAAGCACCCAAAGCATCCTCACGGCATACGCGCTCGCCTTGCTCAACCTCGCGAGTGGCGCGCATCCTGCCCACGCGGCGGCTTTAGGTAAGGCGGAGGATCCATTCGCAACCTCGGTCCAACCCCTTCTCAAGGAATTCTGCATCACCTGCCATTCCACCGAAAAACAAAAGGGCGACCTGGATCTGGAACGCTTCCAGTCCCTGGAACAAATCAAACGCGACCCGGCCGTTTGGGAGCACGCACTGGAGCAGATCCGCGACAAGGAAATGCCACCCAAGGATAAACCCAAGCCCACTCCGGAACAGGTGCAAGTGCTCACAAACTGGATGCAGTCGACGCTCGACGCGATTGCGCTCTCAAACGCAGGCGATCCGGGACCCGTCGTGCTGCGACGCCTTTCCAACATGGAGTACACCTACTCGGTGCGGGATATCACCGGCGTGGCGACTCTGGATCCGGCAAAAGAATTTCCGATAGACGGTGCAGCCGGGGAGGGCTTCACCAACGCAGGTGCAGCGTTGGTGATGTCCCCCTCCCTGTTTGGAAAATATCTGGAGGCGGCAAAGGGCATCGCCGCCCATGCAATGCTCACGCCCACCGGCATCCGCTTCTCCGAAGGCACCTCCTCCAGGGATTGGACCAATCAAATCCTAGAAGACATACGCTCCATTTACGCTACCCATTCCTCCAACGGCTCCGCTGTGAATTCCGAGCAACAAGGCATCAAAATGGACACTGGGGCGGGCGGGCGACTGCCTCTGGACCGTTATCTCGCAGCGCTTCAGGGAAAGGCGGAAACCGGGACACTCAGCCCAAAATACCTCGCGGCCCTCCGCGCCGCTCTCGGTACGGGAAATCCCTCGCCGCTCTTTGACAACCTCCGCGCCAAATACGCCGCCAAGACACTCACCGCAGCCGATATCGAACCCTGGCAAAAGTCGCTCTGGAAACTCAACAGCATCGGTCACCTCGGGAAGGTGGGCGGCCCAAAATCCTGGATGGAACCGGTCTCACCACTGGTCGCCAGCCATGAGATCCGTCTAAAACTGAACCCGCCCGCCGACGGGAGTGACCTTACCGTTTACCTCTCCGCTGGGGACGCCGGAGACGGAAACGCAGAAGATTTTGCCATTTGGGAAAATGTGCGCCTCGTCACACCGGAACGCCCCGACCTCCCTCTACGCAACCTCCCAGCCGTCCTGCAAAGAATTTCAAAACGGCGCGCCGACATCTCGGCCTCCGTGGTCAAGTGCCTTGCGGCAGCTCACGAGGCGGACATTTCCACTCAACGAATCGATCTGAATACACTGGCGAAAAAGCACGGGGTCGAAGTCGACCTTCTCACCGACTGGCTGAACTTTCTCGGCCTCGACTCGGCCGGCGAAGCCAAACTGGGACCGTTGCTGACCAGAAAAACTGCCTCCGCAGGCAACTATGATTTCGTCAAGGGCTGGACCGGCGACAACGCACTCAGCATTTTGGCAAACGCCTCGGACCAGACTGTCAAGATCCCGGGCACGATGAGACCCCGGAGCATTGCCGTGCACCCCTCTCCGAAACTCGCTGCAGTCATTGCGTGGAAAAGCCCTGTTGAAGGCCGTTTTCAAATCACCGGCAGCATCCAGGACATCGACACCGGGTGCGGCAACGGCGTCACCTGGACACTTCAAGTACGACGGGGCAAAAACCGCGACACTCTGGCCAGCGGCACAAGTGACGCAGGCAAAACCATTGCCTTCGGCGTCCATGAAAACGTACGCATCGGCCCAGGGGACGCCGTGACCGTGGTGATCGATCCAAAGAACGGCAACCACACTTGCGACGCCACCGCCGTGGACCTCGTTATCAAAAGCGAAGGCATGGAATGGAACCTCGCCTCCGAAGTTTCGCCCGACATCCTCGCGGGGAATCCACACGCAGACAGCCACGGCCACAAAGACGTGTGGCACTTCTTCGGCGAAAGCCCCGAGGCCTCCTCACAAACCGCTATTCCGAAAGGTTCCCTCGTCGCACTTTGGCGCGAATCCAGGGATTCCGCGACTCGGGACGAAATCGCGAACCGCATCCAAAAGCTCCTCCAGTCGGATCTCCAGGCGCTCGCTTCGGACAGCCCCGACCGCAAGCTTCTCACCGAAGTCCTCGCCATCAACGGCCCGCTCCTTCGCTCAGGACTCCGCAAGACCGGCACCGGCGATGCAGGTGCCTTCTCCGACTATGGCGTCGCTTCAGACCTTTTTGGAAAACATCCAACCGGCCGTCCCGTGGGCGCCGAGCTTCTCTGTGTCCGGGCTCCCTCGCTCGTGGCGGTCAAAATCCCCGGCCTGCTTGCGCAGGGTGCTGAACTGGTCACCAACGCCCGACTGCATCCCGACAGCGGTCCGGATGCAAGCGTCCAGATGCAGGTCCTGAGCGCCAAACCCAATGCAATTAATGGCTTGCAAACCAGCGCAGCCAGCACGCGGGCGGAGAGCGGGGCCTGGACCTCCAGCAATCCGGCCGTCGCGTTTAACGCGCCCGTACTTGTGCATGAGGGAAGCCACGCACGCGAACGGTTCGAAAAGGAGTATGCGGAGTTCAGGCGTCTCTTTCCCGCAGCACTCTGCTACACCAAAATTGTGCCCTCAGACGAGGTCGTGACACTGACGCTTTTTCACCGCGAGGACGAGCCGCTAAGGCGACTCATGCTCGATGACTCCACGAAAAGGAAATTGGACACCCTGTGGGAAGAACTTCACTTCGTTAGCCAGGACGCCCTCACCTTGGTGGATGCGTTTGAACAAATCTGGCAGTTCTCCACCCAGGACGGCCCCGACAAACCAAACGGGGACAAACGCCTCGCGCCCCTACGCGAGCCGATCATGCAGCGCGCCGAAGCATTTCAAAAAGTTCTCCTGCACGCCGAAGCCCGACACGTAGAGGCTGCTTTAGAATTCACAATGCGCGTCTGGCGCCGTCCCCTTACGCCCACGGAGGAAAAAGCGCTCCGTGCGCTGTATGCGAACCTGCGCAGGGAGGCCATTCCTCATGACGAGACCATCCGGATGCTGCTTGCCCGCTCTCTAATCGCTCCGGCTTTCCTCTACCGCGGCGAACGCCCGGCAGACGGCCCAAAGGCCGCCCCCGTGAGTCCCTGGGAACTGGCCACGCGGCTCAGCTATTTCCTCTGGTCAGGACCGCCAGACGAAACCCTTCTGGCCGCAGCCAGGGACGGATCCCTCGCGAAACCGGACGTCCTTATCGCGCAAGCGACCCGCATGCTGAAGGACCCGCGTGGACGCCGGCTCGCAACAGAGTTTGGCTGCCAGTGGCTGCATGTCCGAGACGTCGCTACGCTCGACGAAAAGAGTGAACGCCACTTCCCTACTTTCGCCGAAATCCGCGGCCCTTTACAGGAGGAGGCCGTCCTCTTCTTCATGGATTTCTTTGCACAAAACCGCTCCGTTCTTTCGCTGCTCGACGCCGATCATTCCTTTCTCAACGAACAGCTCGCCGCACACTACGGCCTGGACTTAAAGGGCACGGAATGGCGGCGTGTGGACGGCCTCCGCGCGAAGGGCCGGGGCGGCATCCTGGGCTTTGGCAGTACGCTCGCAAAACAAAGCGGCGCTTCGCGCACAAGTCCAATCCTGCGTGGAAACTGGCTCAGCGAGGTTGTGTTGGGTGAGAAACTCCCGCGCCCCCCAAAGGGCGTTCCCATCCTACCCGAGGAGGCGCCACAAGGACTGACAGAACGGCAGCTGATTGAAAAACACAGCTCAGACCCTGTCTGCGCCAACTGCCACAAGCGCATGGACCCCTTTGGATTTGCGCTCGAAGGGTTCGACGCGATCGGCCGAGCCCGAACCAAAGACTCCGCAGGTCTTCCCATCGACACCGCCACCACCCTTCCCGACGGCACCCACATTAACGGCCTCGCAGGCCTCCGGGAGGCTCTTTTGAGCACGCGCTCTGCGGATTTCGAACGCCAGTTTTGCAGGAAGCTTCTGGGCTACGCCCTCGGCCGCAGTGTGCAGCTTTCCGACAAACCTCTCATCACCGCCATGGTTGCCCAATTGCAGGCTCACGGGCACCAAGTGGGACAAGCGGTCGAACTCATCGTGACCAGCCCCCAATTCCGCGAAGTCCGCGGCAAAGCATACGACTCTCTCACAGGAAACTAACCCCCATTCCACCACCCTCAAATGCAAACACACCGCTTCTCCCGTCGCAGCTTCCTCCGTGGCCTTGGCGTCAGCATGGCACTGCCCTGGCTCGAATCCCGCAATGTCTGGGGCGACGAACCCACCCGGAACAAACCTGCCAGCGAAGCTCCCGTGAGGCTCGCCGTGCTGTTTTCAGGCAATGGATTTCACTCCAAGGAATGGTGGGCCAAGGGCGAGGGCAAGACCATGGAACTGGGCAAAGTCCTCGAGCCGCTCAGCGACTTCCGCGAAAAGCTTCTATTTGTGCGCGGGCTCTACCACGAAGAGGCAAGGAAAGGAAACATCCACAGCTCCCAGACCGGCAACATGCTTTCAGGGGCGCCCATTGCCTCCGGGGGTGACATCCGCTCGGGCACGAGCATGGACCAACTACTGGCCCAAACCTACGGCCGCTCCACCAAGGTTCCGAGTCTGGTCCTCGGCTGTGAGCGGGCCAATCCTTCGGTGCACAAAAACTACTCGATGCTCTACAGCTCCCACATCTCCTGGAGCTCTCCGACAACGCCGACGCCCCTTGAGATCTACCCAGCTCTCGCCTTTGACAGGCTCTTCAAGAACGAAGTCGCCCGCGGCGACAAGAGCGTGCTCGATGCCGTCCTCGCAGACGCCCAGGACCTGCGCCGCGACATCAGCACCGCAGACCAACGTAAGCTGGATGAATATTTGGACTCGGTCCGGGATGTGGAGAAGCGCATCGAAAACGCGGGCAAACGCGGGGAACTGCAGGGCTGGCGGCCCACCCTAGAAAAACCGGACATGAAACGGCCCGCGGACGGCATCCCTCAGGACATCGCGGAGCACATGCGCTTGATGTGCGACATCCTGGTGCTTGGCTTCCAAACTGACACCACGCGGATCACCACGCTGAAGCTCAACAACGACCACAGCGCTCTGCGCTTTCCCAACCTCGCCAGCATCCAGCAACCGGGCAGCGGAATTGACTACATGATCCATCACCTGCTCTCGCATTCCGACGCGGGAGACTGGCTCAAGGTGAATCAATTTTTTCTCGAACAGACCGCCTACCTTGCCCGGAAGATGGATGCGATCCAGGAAGGACCGCGTACCCTGCTGGACAACACCATGCTGCTCCACTGCTCCAGCATGATGGCCGGTGCCAAACACGATAACGACCAACTCCCGGTCATCCTTCTTGGCGGCGCAGGTGGAAGGCTCAAGGGCGGCCGCGTGCTCGACTACAAAGACAAACCCGAGCGCCAGTTTTGCCGCCTGTTCCTCTCGATGATGGACAAAATGGACGTGCGCCCGAAGGGTTTCGGCGATGGGAAAGTGATGCTGGAGGAAGTATGATCAGGCCCCCATTTACACGGGCTCTTTTCCTCCTTGCGCTGGCGTGCCAAACTTCTCAGGCCGCCGACGCGGCTTCATCGAAAAAGCCCAACGTTCTCTTCGTGGTTTTTGACGACCTCAACAACCGCCTTGGTTGCTACGGCGATCCGGTGGCGAAGTCACCCAACCTCGACAGGCTTGCGGCGCGCGGCACGGTGTTCACGCGGAACTTCTGTCAGCAGCCAATCTGCGGACCATCGCGCGCCTCATTCATGAGCGGACGCAGACCGGACTCGCTCGGCATCTGGAGCATGACGAAGTATCTCTACGATCTGCATCCCGATGCAGTGACGATTCCGCAGTGGTTCATGCAGCACGGCTACACGTCCATGAGCATTGGCAAGGTACTTGGCGGCTATGGCAAGGAGGCGGACTTCAAGACGCTGAGCGTACCGGATCGGCGCACGGGCGGAAAGACGAAGGATGAGTTTGCCTTGCGCGATGCGGGCGCTTTGCCGGCGAATCTCGCGAAAGACCTGCTCTGTGAGAATCGCGATGTGCCGGACGAGGCGTGCTTTGACGCGGTGTCGGCCAGTCTCGCGATTACTGAGTTGCGGACGCTCGCGAAGAAACCGGAGCCGTTCTTTCTTGCGCTCGGCATCTTCAAGCCGCATACGCCGTACAAGGTGCCAAAGCGCTATTGGGACATGTATCGTCGCGAGGACATACCGGCCATTGAGACACCGGCACGGCCTCGCAACGCGCCTGAGATCGCCTTTCACGCGAACCATGAAATTCTCGGTGAGCCGAACTCCCACCGCACGCTCGATGAGGAGGCGAAGCGCGAGATCCGCCATGGCTACTATGCCGCGATGAGTTTCGCCGACGCGCAGTTTGGGCGCGTGCTGGATGCGCTCGATGACCTCAAGCTCCGCGACAATACCATCGTCGTCATCATCGGTGACAACGGCTTTGAACTCGGCGAGCACGACTGCTGGGGAAAGATGACCCTCTTCGGGTGGGACTCACGCGTGCCGCTGATCATCAGTGCTCCAGGAGTCGCAAAAGGCGGTGTGAAAACGAGCGCCATCAGCGAGTTGATCGACATCTTTCCCACGCTCACGGACCTCAGTGGTCTTCCCTCACCTCCAAAGCTCGATGGAAACAGTCTCGTGCCGGTGCTCAAGGACGCCAGCGCCTCCGTAAAAACTGCCGCGCTCACGCAGTTCCCGCGCCCCGCGCTCTATTGGGGCGGCGGCCCACAGGCACTGCCACAAGTGATGGGCTACGGGCTGACGACCGAGCGCTGGAGCTACCACGAGTGGCGCGACTTCAAGACCGGCCACGTCGTCGGCCAGGAACTCTACGACGAACAAAGCGACCCTCTCGAAACGGTGAACCTCGCC
Organism: Opitutus sp. GAS368; assembly: GCA_943329925.2. GTDB lineage: Bacteria > Verrucomicrobiota > Verrucomicrobiia > Chthoniobacterales > Chthoniobacteraceae > Chth-196. The sequence continues at coordinate 1,630 of CALQFT020000128.1, read as the reverse complement.
GGCACGATCGAAGCCGCGGCACACATCCCCGCGCTTGCAGAGCAGCTAAAGGCGGTCAACCCCGGAAGAAGACATTGAAACGACTCATTTTCTTACTCAGTGCTCTGTCGCTGAATGCGTTGTCACCAATGAACGCGGCGAACTCTCCTCGAAAGCAGCCCAACGTTCTTTTCATTATTTCCGACGACCTCAAGCCGCTTCTCGGCTGTTACGGCACGTCGTGGATTCAATCGCCGAACATCGACCGGTTGGCAGCGCAGGGCACCGTTTTCAAGTCAAACTACTGTCAGGTCGCATTCTGCGCCCCAACACGGTTCAGTCTGCTCACAGGGTTGCGCCCAGACACCACCGGGATGTACCTGAATCCGGATAAGCCACAGGACATACTCCGCACCCGACTGCCTGATGCGTTGACGTTACCCCAGCTTTTTAAAAAACACGGCTACATTACGCATCCGCTGCACAAGGTCTTTGACGGACGCACCGTGGATCAAGGGCACGACTCTGCATCCTGGACTGTGCCTTACGGCCCATGGGAGATGGCAGCCGGTGAAAAACCCGCTCCGGGCGGCTATCAGGATCCCACGACGAAAGCTCGGCTTGCCGAGTTCCTAAAGCAGGGCAAGCCTGCCTCTGGCCCAGCAACGGAGGCGTGCGACATTCCGGACAATGCATACCACGACGGAGGTGTGGCATACACCGCAGCGAAACGCATTCGCGAGTTTTCCGCAAAGGATCAGCCCTTCTTTCTCGCAGTTGGCTTTGTCAAACCGCACCTCCCCTTCATTGCTCCAAAGAAATACTGGGATCTTTACGACAGGGCGTCACTTCCGCGCGCTCCGTTTCAAAACCTCCCCCAGAGCAGTGCTCACGACCTCGCATTTTACAGCAACTCGGGCGAACTGAGAGCTTACTCAGACGTACCAAAAACAGGGTCTATTTCCGAGGAGCAGCAGCGCGAACTAATTCACGGCTATGCAGCGTGCGTTTCCTATATCGACGCGCAGTTGGGCCTGCTACTGCAGACACTTAAAGACTGCGGCGTTGCGGACGACACCATCGTTTGTTTTTGGGGCGATAACGGATGGCATCTGGGTGAACACGGACACTGGGGTAAGTTGACCAACTATGAAGATGCAGCACGCGTTCCGCTCATCATCTCGGCTCCGAAATTTCCAGGTGGAATGAGGGCTCTCGCCCTCACCGAGCTTCTCGATGTGTATCCGACCCTCTGCGAGCTCGCTGGCATGCCGATTCCACCAAACTTGGAAGGCAAAAGCCTCGTTCCGCTAATGCGAGGGGAAAACAAGCCGTTGCACGAGGCTGCGCTCACGCAGATGAGCCAGGGAAAAGGTAAGAATGGGACCATGGGCTGGGCAATCCGCACGCTACGATATCGCTACATCGAGTGGCGGGCCGCCGATTTCAGTGCAGACATGCCGATGTTTAGCGACCGGGTACAAGCGACTGAACTCTACGACTATCAGACTGATCCGCTCGAACAGGTGAATTTTGCAGGCACGAGCGAGTACGCCGCCGTGCTCAAACAGCAGCAAGCGCTGTTTGAGAAGCTGCTGCCACACCTCCCAAAACGCAATAACTGAGCCTTATGAGACAAACATTCACTGTT
>CALQFT020000127.1 GCA_943329925.2 Opitutus sp. GAS368 | reverse complement strand
TCATCGTGATTTGCAGTCATTTGAAACACCAAGGCATAGAGTCTGCCGGAGTGTTTCAGCACCAGCGAATCAAACGCTGCAGAGTCCCCTGTTTGGGCGCGGGCGACCCAGGCCACGTCTTCCATGTTGCTGCTGGCGGGGTCGGCGCGTGGGTCCGGGGCCGCATCTAGCGAAGGAAGGGGAGAAGCCGGTGGCTGCGCAGCGCTCCCGAGAAAGGGAGCAGGCACTGCTGCTGCTCTCTCTTGAGGAGTGTGTTCGTCATGCGTTCCCACGGTTTTACTTTTAGCAGGCCGTCGTCGCCGCGTCTCTGAAGAAAGCAGCGCAGCCCCCGGGAGCATGGCGGGTTCAAACAAGGCTCCGTCCAACGCGCGGCATAAAACGTCTGAATCCCCAGAGCCGGCGGTAGCAGCGTCCTGAACAAAGATCGGCATAGATGTTAGCCGAGTGGGTGATCGGAAATAGACGGGGGCACTGCTCATAGATTCCTTATTTCATCTGACAGAGGAAGCGCTAGAGATGTTCAATCAGGGATCAGAATTGGAAATCACCGCTGTGAATGTTCTCAGCCATACGGCTTTTTGTGCAGCCCTTTAGCAACTCCTCCGAAAGACGGGTTCCATCAGGGATGAATCTAGGTTCACTGCAAAACATTCGTTGTCGCCGCTTGGGGTGCCGCGCTCGCTAGTCAAATCCCTGTAGCCAGCGATGCATATAGCCAGCAAGCAGATCAAGATAATCGTGTTATACCAAATCTTGAAGAAAACTGGTCCTTCTCTCCCGGGACCGCGGAGCTCCGCCTTCCCAGGTGCTGAGGTCTTTTAATCATCCATAAATCTAAAAGAGATGGTATTAAGCGGTTCTGTATCCGTCTTTGTCTATCTCCACCGTCCCGTACCCCACGGCCTTGAGGCCCGCCTCCAAAGCCGTGCCCACCGTTGAGAGTTGCGGCATCTCCACCGGCGAAATTTGCACTTTGGCCTGCGGTGCCGCTTCACCCGTGAGGATATGCCGGACACGAAACACGGAAAAGCCAAGGCTACGCACCCATTCCTCTGCCGCCTCGACCATGGCAAGCACGTCGAGGGTCACCGGGGTGCCGTGCGGAATGCGCGAGGAAAGGCAGGGCTGCGCCGGGGCATCAGCCGTTGGCAAAAAAAGTTCACGGGAGGCGGCGCGGATCTCCTCCTTGGTAAGCCCGGCATCACGCAAAGGAGCTAGCACCTTAAACTCCACGGCGGCAGCGCGGCCCGGACGGACCTGGAGCATGTCGTCTGCGTTTTCCCCGTAGGCGAGGCCCTTGAAGTGGCGCTTTGCCGCGAGGGACTCCAATTGCAAGAAAAGCTCTGCCTTACAGAAGTAACACCGATTCAACGGGTTCTTTGCGTACTCTGGGTTTTGAAGCTCGCCTGTTGCCACCACTTCCACCGGCGCATCAAGCCCCTCGGCGAGAGTCAACGCGGCGGCGAGCGCCTTGCGAGGCAAACTTGCGCTATCGGCAATGACGCCCAGCATCGCACCGGAGCCCAGGGTACGACGGGCCTCCGCCAGCAAGTAAGCGCTGTCCACTCCGCCAGAATAGGCGATGAGTAAAGGGGCATGGGCGCGGAGGATTTGACGGAGGATTTCCTGCTTGGCCCGAAGCGGTTCCATCAGCATGGGAGTTAAATCAGCACCCGACGAAAGAGTTCGTCCAAAGGAAGGCTTAGCCCGATATAAAAGTCACCGAACTCGGCAAACTTCACGCTGACCGGATCGAAGCGCATTTTGTAGACGATGTCCTTGATCCAGAAAGTGTCGTGGGCAAAGAGAGTGACGCCCCATTCGGCGTCATCCAGACCGGTGCTGCCGGTGATAAGCTGAAGCACCTTGCCGTGATATTGGCGACCGACCCGGCCGTGGCCTGCCATAAGCGCTTTGCGTTCTTGGAAGGACAATTCGTACCAGTTTTGAGAAGGCGAACGCCGCTTGCTCATCGGGTAAAAGCAGAAGACTTCCCAAGTCGGCAGCGTGGGGTAAAGCTTGTCCTTGCCGTACTTGGCCATGCGGGCCTGAAATTCGGCGAGCCCCTTGTCGAACTCGGGAGAACCCGGCTTGAGGTTTTGCTCCTTCTCCAAAGTGACGGCGTATTCCTCCGGAGTGGAAACGTATTCACTTTCTTCGGTGAGCGAGAGGAAGCTGTAAACTGGGGTAAAGACATCGGGGCCTAGGCCGAGGGAGAGTCGTTTTTCGTAACCATTGGCGACGTGTAAATCCGGGGTCAGGAGCATGAAGCAGATATCCGCCTTGGGAGAGACGATGCTGAAGACCAGCAGCTGGGTGTCCTCTGTGGCGCGGATTTCCTGAATAAGCTCGGTGAGCTGGGTTTTGGCCGTGATGCGCTCTTCGGGGGAGAGCATGGACCACTGGCCATGTTCCACCCGGTAAAACAGATGGAGAACGTGCCAGCCTTTTTCCGGGATAACAGAGGTGGTTACAGAATCGGACATTCGCCTATGATGCGTCCTGCGTGCCGAGCGTCAAGGAAGGGCCGCGCCGCCGAGCACAATCCCGGGTGAAATCGGGTTGCCCCTGAGGAAATCGCCCATGCGCATCCTGCGTTTTCCCTCGAGTTGCACCTCTCCCAGCCAAACACCCGCAGCGCCTGCGGCAACGAGCACCCCGCGAGACTCCACGCTCAAAACGGTGCCCGGAGCGGCATCACCGCTGGGAACACAGCTTTGAATCACCGAAAACACTTTGAGCTTCCGCCCCGGTTCCGAGGAAGACGGAGGTGAGGGAAGCCTCGTATAGGCGCCGGGCCACGGGTTCATTGCGCGGACCTTGCGATCCACTGCGAGGGGCGATTCCCAGGTAATCCAGCCGTCCTCGCGGGTCAGCTTTTTGGCGTAAGTTGCTGCGGCGGGATCCTGCGGAAGGCGCGGAGCGTTTCCCTGTTCGAGCAGGACAAGCGCCTCTGCAAGCGCTTCTGGCGCAAGTGCGGCAAGTCTGTCGTGGAGCGTTCCTCCGGTTTCTCTACGGCGTAGGGGAAGGCGTTTTTCCAGAAGAATATCCCCGGTGTCCAGCCCCTCGGCCATGTACATGACCGTGATGCCCGATTCGGCATCGCCCGCCTCGATGGCCGCCTGAATGGGGGCGGCGCCGCGATGCCTCGGTAGCAGGGAGGCGTGCAGGTTGAGACAGGTGCGGGCGGGCAGATCCAGCACGGAGCGTGGCAAAATCTGGCCGTACGCCATGACCACGAGGACTTCCGGGGCGAAGGTTCGCAACGCCTCCACGGCGGCCGGGTCGCGCAGTTTGAGCGGCTGCTGAAGCGGCAGTCCTTCACGTTGCGCAACCTGCTTGATCGCAGACGCCTGAAGCTCCTGATGCCGTCCCACCGGCTTGTCCGGCTGGGTCAGCACTCCCACCACGCGGTGAGAAGAGGCCAGCAACCACTCCAAAGTTGGCACCCCGATATCGCCGGTTCCCGCAAAAACAATACGCATCGGTCTTGAAACTAACCGTTTATAATCGCGGTGAGAATGTCGTGCGTGACTTTTACAGGAAGCTGAGTCGCATCAATATCGACCACTTTGCCCGGTCCGTAAAAGTCCAGCACCGGTCTGGATTCCGTTTCGTAGGTGACCAAACGGCGGCGAATGGTTTCCTCGTTGGCGTCATCAAGGCGGTTCTCCTTCAAGGCGCGCTTTTTAAGTCGGGAAATCAGCGCATCCCGGTCCGGGCAGGAGAGATGGAAGACGCGTTTAACATCGAGAATATCCCGCATGATTTCGGCCTGCTGCACATTACGAGGGATGCCGTCGAGCACGAGGGAGTCGATGTCCGGCTTGAACTTACGCAAGCCGACCATGTCCCCAATGACCGCCATCCAAAGTCGCACGGTCATTTCATCGGGGACGAGTTCGCCTCGGCTGGAGTATTCGAGAAAGGCCTTTCCCAGCGAGGTGCGGGTGTCCAGCGAGCGAAAGACATCACCGCAGGCGCAGTGGAAAAAGCGGGGGATAGTTCCAAGCACCTTGCCTTGGGTACCTTTACCTGCTCCGGGGGCCCCAAAAATGAGATATGTGCCGTACTTCATGAGTCCGCTAACCATCCGTAAAAGCGGCGCATGTGGCAAGCCGCCAAACAACAACTGTCTTCCGAAGCAGACGCGATCCGTCTGCCGCGCCGTTTACCGTCCTTCCATCATCATCATCCCACCCAGCGGGCCGCGCCCTTCCCAGCTTGCAGGCCGATTCCACGGAATAGTGCTCACATTATTTTCAGACTCCGGTTTGGGCGTTGTCGCACAACCCGAGAGGCCCAAGCTGCTGGTGAGGAGCAGGAGGCCCGCGAAAATTCTGGAAAGGAGATGCATGAGAATGGGATGGAACTGCTTCTTGAGAAAGGCGCTCTGCATTACGGGATGGATGCGCGCAGGTTGGGAGCCGTGTCTGCTCCGGAAGGTTCCGTCTTGGAAAATATGACGAGGTCGCCGGGTTGGACCGCCTCCACGTGACGGCCTTCAGGATAAATCAACCCTGCAGACGAATGCGTGGGCCGCACTTCGGTGATCTTCAACTTAGCGATGACTTTGCCTTCCCTGAAAACGACCAGCTTGCTTTCGGGTGTCACCCCGTTTTTGTCGCCCAAATTCACCACCACGAAATTCCAGCCTTCATTAAAAGCCACCACCACCCCGGAGGGCGGCCGAGCGGACTGCGGCAAAGGTTTACCGTCTGAACCAATTTTGACGCCCCCAGACCCGGGCGCCTTGGATGCCTCCGCGACCTTGGCCTTGAGCTGTTGCAGTTCCTGCGTGAGCTTCGTTTTTTCTTCAGCTGCAGTCTGTTCTTTTTTCTTGAGCTCGGCGTCGAGGGCCGCAAGTTTTTCCTCCATAACAGGATCCTTAGCGGGCACTACGGGGATAGCCATCTGAGCGATTTTCTTATTCAACTCGACGATCTGATTGGCTGCCTCCTGTTTTTTTTGTTGAAGCTCAGTGAGTTCCGCCTGTTTGGCGACGATTTCGGTGCGCAACGTTTCGACCTGTGTTTTAACAGAGGCGGTTTCGGTGTTGAGTTCGCTGATTTTCTCAGAGGCCGTCTTCTTATCCTCCTTCAGTTTCAAGTTGTCGGATTTCAAGGAACCGGAAGCGGTAGTGGCATCATCCAGCTTCTTGGAGAGTTCCCCGGCCTTTTCCTTAGTTAGGAAAGCTAGGAAGGCAGAAGCCAGTGACAATACAATGGTTACGATGAGAAATATCCGGGTCATACGCAAAAGTGCTGGGCTTGGAGGAGCGCGTGAGACAGAGCTGACAAGGAAGGGGCGAACTGGGGGTTAGAAAAGAAGCGGGGGGTTAAAGGAAAAAAACGCCTTTCCCTATCATCCTCTCCCTGCGTCCTCTTGCAAGCGGGATGTGAGGAGAAGTACTGCAAAAATTGCAGGCGGGGGTTGAGTTTCCCCGCAGGGGGTTCATAGTACGTAAGCCGTCAGGGGATGCGGATTGAGGGCGGGCAAACCCCGCCAGGGCCGGAAGGCAGCAACGGTAGTTCGACCCTCTTTGTCGCAAGCTCCTGGCGGCACCCCACACCTTCAACTCTGGCGTGGCACCCAGCCAACTGCAGGGGAGTGAAACCTTTCTGTGTTTCATCTGTTGTTTCCAAAGTGCTCTGGTAACGTCCTCTGTTTCCAGTCTGCGCGAGCCTCTTGAACGGTCCGTTTGCGCTTCGGGGTTCGCACTATCCACATGTCTTCTTTTCGTTTCACTAATCTCACTCGCCAAATCGAAATCGGCGCCAACTGTTATCTCTTGGAAATCGCCGGTCGGCGAATCGTACTGGATTGCGGGGCGCATCCAAAGGGCGAGGGGAAGGAGAGCCTGCCATTATTAGAGCATCTTGCTAATACTAAACTGGATGCCGTTATCCTGACACACGCCCACCAGGACCATCTCGGGTCTTTGCCTGTGCTCATGAAGGCGCATCCAAAAGTGGGCGCGTTCATGACGGAGCCCACCCGTCAACTGGCCGACGCCATGCTGCACAATTCGGTCAATGTGATGATGAAGCGCCATGAAAACGGCGAGGGTCAAACCCCGCTTTTTACCCACAAGGACGCCACAGCCTGCACCCGCCGCTTCCAGTCCTTGCCCACGGGACAACGCTTCAGCCTCACCGGAGATCGCCTCGGCTTCGATCAAACCACCGACGTCTCTCTCCAGCTGGACGACGCCGGCCACATTCTGGGTTCTTCCTCCGCACTTTTTGAGGCTGGAGGCCGCCGTATTTTGTACACTGGCGATGTTAATTTCCTAGATCAAACCCTGATGCAGGGGGCGCGTCTGCCCGATAAAAACATCGATACGGTAATTGTGGAATGCACCCGGGGCGCGGCACCCCAGCCTGAGGGCTTCACCCGGGAACAAGAGGAGTTGCGGTTCGCGGAGGCCATCCGCGAAGTGTTCGCTCGCGGGGGGAGCGTTCTGGTGCCGGTGTTTGCACTAGGCAAATCCCAGGAGCTACTCACCATGATTCATAAGTTGCGGCAGAATAAGTTGCTTCCGCATTGTCCTATCTACATCGGGGGCTTGAGTACAAAGCTGACCGAAATTCACGACCGTCTGGCTAACGCCTCCTCCAGACAACACGTCGGCTTGGATCTGCTGGAAACCGTAGCGCCCTTCACCATTAGTGGACGGGAAATCAACGATTTACCCATCCGACCCGGCCGCATTTACGCCCTTTCCAGTGGGATGATGACAGAGAACACCCTCTCCAACGTGATCGTTTCCCAATTTTTACCCAATCCCGCCCACGGTATCTTTTTTGTGGGGTACGCCGATCCGGAATCCCCGGCGGGCCGCCTGCGGGCAGCCACCCACGGCGAGCCCATTCAAATTGGGGCCAATGCGCCTTCTGAGGTGTTGCGTTGCAAGGTTGATACCTTCGGTTTTAGTGCGCACAGCGATCGGGATTCCATCGTCGACTACTTGGAGCGCACCGCGCCACGTAACATCATCTTTGTGCATGGTGAACCGCAAGCGCAGGACTGGTTTAGGGAGACCCTTCAACCGCGGTTACCGGAGACGCAAATGCACACGGTCGCTCCGGGCGTTCCCTTGGAGCTGTGATGCCAGCCGCGCGCTCAACCGCGTTCTGAACACGGCGACGGCTCACTTTTGCTTTTGCGCCATTTTCCTTCGCAACTTTCGGGGAAAAGCGGTGTTTGATTGTTCAACGAGTTCCCATGCGACGCGTCGGCTCCACGTCCCCCCCCGGAGCAAACGCTGTTCATGAACCAAACCGTGTCCCCAAAAACAAAACGTATCCCAACTATGAAGATCCTCCGTTTACTTCCCACATTTGCCGCTCTCGTGGCACTTTCCTCCGTGGCAACATTTGCCCAAGATAAGGCTGAGCCCAAAGCAGAAGCTAAGGCAGATGCCAAAGCGGAGGCCAAGGCTCCCGACGCAGCTGCACCAGCCACTCCTGAGAAACCCAAACTCACGCCCGAAGAGCGCTTCAAGAAGATGGATGCCAACGGCGATGGCGCATTGAATTTGGAAGAGTTCCTCGGCAAAACAAAAAATGCCGAAGCCAAAACGGCAAAAGAAGAAGATTTCAAGAAGCTCGACAAAGACGGAAATAGCTCCCTCTCGCTTGAAGAGTATCTTGCCGGCGCAACGCGCGGCAAAAAGAGCAAGTAATTAGGTAACCGCTCATAAAGCGAAAAAGCCCGGGTCTGGTGCGCAAACGCGTATCGGCCCGGGTTTTTTATTGCTCAACCGGTTGGCCTCAACCCGGTTGGCCTCAACCCGGTTGGCCTCAACCCGGTTGGGCCCGCCCTCCCCGAGACCCGGAAAAATCAACGCGCCAGCGGGGCGATCATCCCGTCCAGCGTCGTGCACAGACTCACCAACGCGTCCACAAAAGGCGCGCCCCCAGCCGAATCCAGAGGCGCAAGGCTCTCCTGCGCTTCGGCGAGCATTCGCCTCCCAGTGGTTACGGCGTGCGAAACCGCGCCCTGCTGCACGGCGTATTCTACAAGCGCGGGGATTTCCTCATCTTTACCTTCCAAAATAATCCCAGCCAGTCGCGTGCGCTCCTGAGGCGTGCTGATCTGCAACAAGTGCAGGATGGGGAGCGTCAGTTTGCCGCGGCGCAAATCGCTGCCCAGCGTCTTACCGACTTGCCCCTCGTCTCCGGCCAGATCAAGGCAGTCGTCGTAAATTTGGTAGGCTGTGCCCAATCGCATTCCGAAAGCGTGCAAACCCGCCTCCACCGCCGCAGAGGCGCCATTGAGCAGACCGCCCAACTGCGTGGCCACAGCGAAGAGAGTGCCGGTTTTCATTTCCAGAATGCGGAAATAATCGGGCACAGAAAGATTCAGATCAAAACGCCGCTGGGTTTGGATAATTTCTCCGGAGCAAACTTCGCTGGCAGCAGCGGCTAGGGCGCGGCACATGCGGTTGTCTTCGAAGGTGGAAGCGAGGCGCAGCGCATGAGCAAAGAGACAGTCGCCCAGCAGTACGGCGAGGGAGTTGCCCCACTTGGCGTTGGCGGTGGGCTGACCGCGGCGAAGGTCGGCGTGGTCGAGAATGTCGTCGTGGACAAGGGTGGCGGCGTGGATGAGCTCCACGATGACGGCGAGGTCGGCGTGTTCGGAGCGGATAGCGCCGGTGGCACCGCCGGAAAGCAGGGCTAGGGCGGGGCGCAGCCGCTTTCCGCTGCTTTGAATGGCGTAGGCAACGTAATGCTCCACGGCGGGGTCGAAAGCCCGCGCCTGTTCCCTAATACGCTCTTCAACGCCAAGCAATTCCTTCGCGATAGGCTCGAACGCGCGCTTCAAGGGAAGCGTCGTATCCCCGGGATTATCCCCCAGTCGGTCCTCCGGATGGTTCCTAGGCGCCTTGGGCGGCAACTGCGTTTCGGTGAGCGAATTCACTCATTCGAAGATAGAATTGAACGCGCGGAAGTCAATGAAACCGCCTTCTGGAGGCAGCCATCCCCCCGCACAAACAGCATCCTTTCCAAGAAGTAGGTTCAAAAGCCTAATGGTCAACACACTTTGCCACCCACCCAGCCGACGGCTTTTCTCTTGCAACCCTCGGTTCCCATTTGCCTTCCGGCGTTTGAGGCTTAAATTGCATCTATGTCCATGCTCGACGCCGCGTCCGTACAGTACGCGATAGAAAACACTTCCGTGATCCACGCCCCAGAGCGGCGTATCGACACGTTTGGCTCTACCAGTTTCCATTTTTTCCTAGTCACGGAGTTGATGGATTCTGCCAACGAAGTGCGTATTCGCGACGGGCGTTTGCACGCTGAACGACCGCAGATCATCGCGCCGGGACACTTGCAGCGGATGCTTCTGGATGGTTTCGGCGAACGCGCCGAGCAGTTTATGGATTGGCTGCAAGACAACGCCGGCCACTTGGCCATTCTCAAGTACGGGTTCCAGTTTCGCAAAACAGACGTCAAGGAGACCATTGTCCACAACTCGGTTGAAGAAGTCATTCAGCGCCTCAAAGAGCAGGTGGATCAGAGCGAGGACCCCCTGAGCGTCATCCTTCAAGGGGTGGATGAAGGCTGGGAAGTAAGCCTGCTGAAGTTTGCCTCTGACATGATTCAAGAATCCTCCAGCAGTAATCTGGGCGACTTCCGCAGACGCGGCCTTTTGTAAATCTTCTGTACGTTTACGGTAGCCAGAGGCACATGGAGCGTGCGGGTGGCTGTGCCAAGCGCCCTCGGCTTCACCCGTCCACGTTGCTCGCCCACTTCCCTGAGCTGCATTGAGTGTGCATTGGACGTGCATTGGACGGTTTTGGGAGAGACTGTCGGTGAAAAATCGCATGTATTGCCTGTATTAATTGCCTGTATTACCCGTGAAGTGGTTCCTCAAAGCCTTGGTCGTGGTGGCGCTGACGGCGGTCGTCTTCGGCGGCGGCGGCTATGCGACCTATCTGTATTTCATGG
>CALQFT020000126.1 GCA_943329925.2 Opitutus sp. GAS368 | reverse complement strand
GAACCCGCCGCAGGCCGCCAACCCCCGAAACGAGGAGAGCGAAATTCGCCCCGAAAGAATATCGCTCATGTGCACATCCACCGCCTTGAATCCGGCTTGCGTAAAGGCGGCCGCCATCTCCACCTGCCCATTGACGCCCTGCTCGCGCAGAATCGCCATCGGCGCTGGATTGCTAAAGTCGGCTCCAAAGCGAATTTCAAAGTTTACGACCGGAGAAATGCCGGGATCTTGGGCATCCAGTTTCCAAGCCATTTCCTCTTGGGCGCAGTTGGGATCGTCGCGGAGGGTGGCAATTCGGAAGGTGACGTCCGACCAAATGCGGCGCCATTCTCTCAGCGGGGCTTCCAGCAAAACGGCGCCCTTCTGCGTCACGCGAAAATCGCGTGCAGCCATAGGACGGCCTATCTCATGGGTCAAAGACGCGATTTGGTGCCGCTCCAAAACGGCTCTCACCGCCGCCAAGTCGCTCTCGCGCACCTGCACTACGGCGCCAAGCTCCTCGCTAAAAAGCGCCGCTAACGCCTCCTGGCCCTCTTCCAAAGCGAGTTCCACCCCTACCCTCCCCGCAAAACACATCTCCAAAACACACGCAAACAAGCCGCCATCCGAACGATCGTGATACGCAAGAAGCAGCCCTTTTTCCGACAACTCCTGAACGGCGTTCCAAAACGCCTTGAGCTCCGAAGCGGAATCCACGTCTGGGGCAGCCGCCCCAGTTTGCGAGCAGACTTGGGCAAGGATTGACCCGCCGAGACGGTTTTTCCCGCGGCCCAAGTCCAGCAAGAGAAGAACGGAGTCCTGCACGGGATGTAGCTGCGGAGTGAGCGTGCGGCGAATGTCGAGGCAGGGCGCGAAGGCTGAGACAATCAGCGAAAGCGGCGCTGTGACGCGCTTTTCCACGCCGTCCTGCTCCCAGACCGTGCTCATGCTCATGGAATCCTTCCCCACCGGGATGGTGATGCCCAAAGCGGGACACAGCTCCATCCCCACCGCCTGCACCGCTGCATAAAGGTCGGCGCCATCACCGGGAACGGCGGGAGCGGCCATCCAGTTGGCGGAAAGGTTGACCCGGCCAAGGTCGCCGATTGCAGCCGCCGCGAGATTGGTCAGCGCCTCGCCCACGGCAAGCCGAGCCGAAGCCGCCGCTGAATTCACCGCCACAGGAGTGCGTTCGCCCATGGCCATCGCCTCGCCAACGTAGACGTCAAACGCTGTGGCGGTCACCGCACAGTCCGCCACGGGCACCTGCCAAGGCCCCACCATTTGGTCGCGAGCCACAAGCCCCGTAATGGTGCGGTCGCCGATGGTGATAAGAAAACTTTTGTCAGCCACAGTGGGATGCCCCAGAACAAGTTCTGCCACGTGCTTCAAAGAAACCCCGCCCAGTTCCAGCGGCGAAAGCGGGCGCTCGACAGTGGCCGCCTTGCGATGCATCCGGGGCGGCTTGCCCAGCAGCGTCTCAAGCGGCAGCTCGATGGGGCGGTTATGGAAATGTGCGTCGTCCAGTACAAGCGTGCGGGCCGCCGTCGCCTCGCCTACCACTGCGTAAGGGCAGCGTTCCCGCTCGCATAAGCGCACAAACTCCGGCAAGCGCGCCGCAGCCACAGCCAGCACGTAGCGCTCTTGGGCCTCGTTACACCAAATCTCCAGCGGGCTCATGCCGGGTTCCGCATTGGGCACCTTGCGCAATTCGAAATGGCCGCCGCGCCCCGCGTCGTTCACCAACTCCGGCAGCGCGTTGGAAATGCCGCCCGCCCCCACGTCGTGGATGAATAAAATCGGATTCTCCGCCCCCTGCGCCCAGCAACGGTCAATCACCTCTTGGGCACGCCGTTCCATTTCCGCGTTATCGCGCTGCACGCTGGCGAAGTCCAAATCCGCGTTGCCCGAACCGCTTGCCACCGAACTGGCGGCCCCCCCGCCCAGCCCGATTAACATGGCAGGTCCACCCAGCACGATCAGCGCATCGCCCGCAGAGACAGCTCCCTTCTCGACGTGCTCGGCTTTAATGTTGCCCAACCCGCCCGCGAGCATGATTGGCTTATGATACCCGCGCCATTCCGCACCTTGCGCACCAGGCACTTCTGCCTCGTAACTTCGAAAATAACCACTCAACGCCGGACGGCCGAACTCGTTATTAAAAGCGGCCGCGCCAAGGGGCCCATGCAGCATGATCTCCAACGCCGAGACGATGCGCTCCGGCTTGCCGTTTGTTTTTTCCCACGGCTTTTCCGCGCCCGGCAGACGCAAATTGGAGACTGAAAAGCCCGTCAGGCCAGCCTTGGGTTTAGAGCCGCGGCCCGTGGCTCCTTCGTCGCGAATCTCCCCTCCCGACCCGGTGGCGGCGCCTGCAAAGGGTGCTATGGCCGTGGGATGATTGTGTGTTTCCACCTTGCAAAGAATATGCACAGCCTCCGAATGGGCAGCATACTCGCCGGTAAGAGCATCGGCATAAAAGCGGCCACCGTGGAGACCTTCAAAAACCGCGGCGTTGTCTTTGTAGGCGGAAAGAATGCCTTCGCTGTGAAGTTTGTAAGTATTTCGAATCATTTGGAACAGCGAGAGATCGCGTTCCTCGCCGTCAATTTCCCAAGTGGCGTTAAAGATTTTGTGCCGGCAATGTTCGGAATTAGCTTGGGCGAACATCATCAACTCAATGTCGTGAGGGTCGCGCCCCAACGCGGTGAAACTGGCCAGAAGATAGTCGATTTCGTCCGCAGCGAGGGCCAAACCCAGCGAGTGATTCGCGGATTCCAGGGCGGATCTACCTTGGGCAATCACAGGAATGACGGCCATCTGACGGGGTGTTTCGCGTTGAAAAAGCGTGGCCAGAGCGTCGAAATCCGAAAAAACCGACTGCGTCATGCGGTCGTGCAGCAGGCCATCCAGCGTTCGCAATTGCACTGGCGTGAGCGGCTCCGTCCCGGCATTCAGCGTGTAAACAACCACCCGCTCGATACGTTCAACCGCCTCCAAGCCACAGATGTGCGCAATGTCCGTCGCCTTGGAGGACCACGGAGAAATGGTGCCGGGGCGAGGGGCGACGATTTTCAAAAGCCCGCTGCCGACCGGAGTGGATCGAGTCGGGCCGTAAGTTAAAATCTGATCCAAAACGGAGCATTGTTCCGGGGACAGGATCTCTTGCGGCCGGGTCGTGACCACAAGATGGGCAAAGGCGGCGCTCAAGGACGCTATGGGCAGCCCCGCGGATGTTAGATTTTGGCGCAGCGCTTGGAGGCGTGAATCGGAGAAAGCTTGGGAACCGCGAAGAATCAACATGGATGAAAGCCGTTGGAGTGAGGTTTTAAAGCGCCAAACTTTGTCAGCGAAGCAGTCAGATTATCCAAGAGTGAGACGCTTCGACAAACGTTTGCGGAAGAATCCCGCGACAGAGACCTCCCTAGCGCGCTGGGCATGTGCGCGCGAGCGCTTAATCCTGACTTGTTTCTCAGGAAACCACCGCAATCCGCGACTCCCGACGTTTTCCGTCCAGCTCCAATAACACGCGTTCTCCGAGGCGCTTTCCCATTAAAAGTCGCCCCATGGGAGAGAGCGCCGTGATGACCACCACGCTGCGCCCCTCGATTTCCACCTCGGTTCCACCAGCCCGCGGCCCAAGGAAATAGCAATTTTCGCTACCCTGTTTCTCACTCAAAACGACGAACGCGCCGAGTTGGATGGGCTCGTTTTTCGCAAAATCCCGCGCCGCAAGCGCCTCAAACTGCAACAGCGCTAGGGCAGCTTCCTCCGCCGCCATGGACTGGCCGTGGGCGAGGTAGGATGCCTCCAGTCCACGGGTATCGTACTTATCCTCGGCCTTATTTTCCTCGTTAGTGGCTTCGGCGTGCGTGGCCAGCGCGGCTCCAGTGAGTGCTTTCACCTCGCAGGCAAGGTGGGCAATGATTTTATCAAGCAGGTCGCGTTTATTCATCAGCATTCGGGGAGCACACGGCCCCCTCAGGAGCCCAGAGTCTAAACTGAGAGCCCGCAGCAAAGGAAGCTCATCAGCAATTTGCGGCTGCATTGGAAGATTTTGCACCGCATTCGAGCTTTTTCCAAAGAAGCGCGCATAAATCAGGGTTGTCTCACCCGCCCAGCATCCAGTCTACTCGTTTCCCGCCTCATGGAAGTCGCCCCAACCTATCACCAGCAAATCAGCGTCAATTGGGAGTTCCCAGTTGTTTTTACGCGTGATCTTTTTTCGCTGGAAAACCCCGTACTGGCCCAAACCGCAAGCCGCTTAAACGAGGCTCGCCGGCATAGAGCCATTGTCTACGTGGACTCTCGCATTCTGGAGCGGGATCCGAGCCTGAGCTCTCGAATAGCGGCTTATTTCCAGGCACATGCGGCGACACTTGAACTCGCTACCGAGGTGCAGTCGGTGCCCGGGGGCGAGGCTTGCAAAAACGACCTTCGCTACGCGGAATCCGTGATGCGCCAACTTTTGGAACTGCGCATGGACCGCCAATCCTACGTCGTGGCGGTGGGCGGAGGGGCGCTGCTGGACGCGATTGGGTTCGCTGCGGCGCTGGTACACCGCGGCCTGCGTCTCATCCGGGTGCCCACGACGGTGCTGGCGCAAAACGATGCCGGAGTGGGGGTCAAAAATGCGGTCAACTACTTTGGAAAAAACGCTCTAGGCACATTTGCGCCACCCTTTGCCGTGCTCAACGACTTCGAATTCCTGCGCACGCTGCCGGATCGGGATTGGTTGAGTGGGGTTGCCGAAGCCTTCAAGGTCGCCATTATTCGAGACCAGGCCTTTTTTGAGGATCTTTGCGAAGCCGCCCCGCGTTATCCCGCCCGCGACTTTGATGCGATGACCGAACTAGTCACCCGCTGCGCCACGTTACACTTGGATCACATCCGCTCCAATGGCGACCCCTTCGAGTACGGCACGGCACGCCCGCTGGACTTCGGCCACTGGTCGGCACACAAGCTGGAGTTGCTTTCGGATTTTGCAGTGTCCCACGGAGAAGCGGTGGCTACTGGGGTGCTACTGGATTCCATTTACGCACAAAGCCAAGGCTGGCTGACCTCCGCCGAACTCCAACGCATCGACGCCGGCCTGCGCCAAAGCGGCTTCGCCCTCTGGTTCGATGCCTTAAACCTCCGCGACAACTCTGGGCAGCGGCTTATTTTCGCGGGATTGCGCGATTTCCAGGAACATTTGGGCGGCGAACTTTGCGTAACCCTCCCCAGAGGCATAGGGGCGCGATTTGAAGTAAACACCATTTGTATGGACGCGATGGAGGCAGCTTTGTTGGAATTGGAGCGCAGGGCGGTAGCCGAGGCGAAGCTTCCCCAAAAAGGTGCACAAAAAGGCGCTCATTTAAATCCGGCCACGCCGCCTAAGTGACTTCACCGTTGACAGGCGCGCGCTTGAATGGTGCCCTTGGGCCACTGAAAAAGCACTTCCAACCAGAAGGCTTTTCAACCTACCCCCTAACTCCCAGAAGAACCACCAGTAGAACGTTCCCTGCAACCCAGTCCTTGGCCGCACCCACCAGCAGGCAGCCTGTTTTCCAAGTCGGCCTTGGTTTGTTCACCCCCTCCTACAACCTCCCCTAAAATCCCCCACCCCCAAACTAAACCAAACTAATACAATTATGAGTAGTCAACACACTAGCGAAGGCATTGTTCCAAATGCTAACCGGCTTCTTTGGGCCGGCTTTATGGCCATCTTAGCCGCAGGCGTCGGATTCGCTCTGCGCGGCGGAATCTTCGGTCTCTGGGCCAAGGAATACGGTTTCACAGCCACTCAACTCGGCGCCATCGGTGGCGCTGGTTTTACCGGGTTCTGTTTCGGCATCATTATCGGCGGAGTCATCGTGGACAAACTAGGCTACGGCAAACTCGTCGCCCTAGCGTTAGTCGGCCACATCCTCTCCGCCGTGGTGACCTTTGGCGCGAGCACTCCGGAAAATGCGTACAGTTACCTCTACTGGGGCATGTTCATCTTCGCGTACGCCAACGGCACGCTGGAAGCAGTCGCTAATCCTCTGGTGGCAACCGTGTTTCCCCAGAAGCGCATGCACTACCTCAACATCCTCCACGCCTCCTGGCCCTTGGGCATGGTCGTCGGCGCTCTGGCTAGCTATCTCCTCGGAACCACGCTTGGACTCGGTTGGAAGGGGCAACTCTCCTTCTATCTAGTGCCCACCGCCGCCTACGCGGTAATGTTCATGGGACAACATTTTCCAAAATCCGAAGCTGCGGAAAAGGGCGCCACCCTTGGCGAAATGTTCAAGGATGTCGGCATTCTTGGCGCCTTGGTAGCCGGGTATTTGCTCTCCGTATTTTTGGGAGGGGTTTTGGGTTCCCAAAACATCGGCTTCGCCATTGGCGGTGCGCTGGTGATTGCGGTTGGTTTGATGACACGCTTCTCCATGGGCTCCATTTTGCTTTTCGTGCTCTTTGTTACTCACGCTCTGGTGGGTGCCGTCGAACTGGGAACCGATGGCTGGATTGAAAGCATCACTGGCAACCTCTTCACTGCAGATCAGGGTAAAACCCTCTTCATCTGGACCTCGGCCATCATGTTCGGGCTGCGCTTCTGCGCCCACTTCATTGAAACCCGCCTCGGCTTCACTCCCATCAGCCTCCTGCTGACCTCTGCGGTAACGGCGGCCGTCGGCCTCACGCTTGCTAGCAGCATGCAGACCTTCAACATCGCTCTCGCGGCGCTGGGAGTCTACGCGCTGGGCAAGACCTTCTTCTGGCCAACCATGCTGGCAGTCGTCGGGGACCGCTTCCCCCGCTCCGGTGCGGTGGCGATGTCCATTATGGGCGGCGTGGGCATGCTCTCCGCAGGTCTTCTTGGCGGCCCTGGTCTGGGTTATTCCAAAGATCGCTATGCTTCCGAAGCACTCAAGACGGATAACATTGCGGTTTATGAAAGCTCCAAAGCCGCGACCGAATCCAAGTTCCTGTTCTTGGAAGGCGTTTTCGCCATAGACGGCAAAAAGCTTGAAGAAGCCAAGGGTGCAGTCAAGGAAGACAAAGCCACTGACGAACAGAAGGCGATTGTGAAGGCCAACCAAGCCGGCGATCGCGCCACGCTCAAGGCGGACTCCTTCATCCCGATGACCATGGCAGCCATTTACCTCGGCCTGCTGATTTTCTTCAAGTCCATAGGCGGCTACCGCACGGTGAAACTAGATGAAGTAAGTCATTCCAGAGACCTTGCCGCGAAGGCGTAAGCTTCTCTTTATTGCGCTTCAAAGGCCGCAGTCTCCGAAAGGGGCTGCGGTCTTTTTTTGTAGGCGAACCGGCGGCGCCCCCACCGCTCAATCCACCTCCAACACCAGCCCGTCGTAAGCCACCCGCACAGTCTCGGGCAGAGTCGCCTCGATGTCGCTATGCCGGTGTTCGTGGCACAGATGGGTCAACCACGCCTTCCCTGGTTGCACCCTCGCGATAACCTCCAACGCTTCACTTGTGCTCAAATGCGTCGGATGCGGCCGCGCCCTCAGCGCGTCAATCACAAGATGACGCACCCCAGCCACCGCTTTTTCCACCTCTGCAGGAACCGTCTTGCAATCCGTTAAATATGCAAAAAACGGCTCCCCCTGATAACGCAGTAAATATCCCGTTGAAACGGTGCGCCCATGTGGCAGTTCCAGCGGCGTAATCTCAAAGCCACCCAACGAAAACTCGCCGCTTACCGGCCTCGCTTCAGGATGCACGTAGCCTGAGATCCGCGTTGCAGGGCGGAAAGCGAAGGAAAAAACATCGGCCAACTGCGCCAACGTCGTCTCGGAACCGTACACTGGCAGAACTTCCCCCGAGCGGCAAAAGGGCCGCAAATCATCAAAGCCCATGACATGGTCCGCATGGGTGTGGGTGTAAAGGACAGCATCCACGCGGCGCACTTTTTCGCGCAGGCATTGGGTGCGAAAATCCGCTCCTGTGTCCACGACCCAGGAAGATTGGGGCGTTTCAATGTAAATAGAACAACGCGTTCGGGTATCGCGCGGGTCGACGGAAGAACAAACCTCGCAGTCGCACCCGATCCGGGGCACGCCCTGCGAGGTGCCGGTACCCAAAAAGGTGACGCGTAACTTTGGCATAATAGGCACAGCCTAATGGGAGCCTTGAGCGTTGTCTAATTCCACAGCCCGCAAAATGCCCTACTGCCTTAACCTAAGGAGAACCGTGCTCCAAAGTTTTCCAAAAGAATTAACCGCCCTGCCGGAGGGCCATCCGAAGGGTTACTTGTCCGTGACCAATTTGAATCCGTCGGTGCGGAACGGACTCGCCGGCAAGCCTGCGCCGTTCACAAAATTGGGCTCGGCATCTTCTCTCCAGGCGAAACGCACAGCTACCGGCTTGGGAACTTCCGCGCTGCTCACAAGAAGGCTTTCCCCGTCAAAGGCGGCTTCCGCGCTCACGAATTTCTGATCTTCTCCGGCCACGGTGAAGTGAGTGAGTGCCTTTCCATCATGGGCCTTTAGTCCGGCTCCCATCTCGAAATGAACACGCACCTTGCTGCCTTCCACGGCGAAACTCTTGTAGATCGGTCCGGAGTAAATAACCCCCTTCTTTCCGTAGTCTTTAGCTAAGGCCCAAAGTGCAAGTCGATGACCGACATCTACCTTGTTAGTGGGATGGATGTTTTGGATGTTTCCAATGTCGGTGGTGACAGCCATTCCGGTATGCGGGACGGTTTTGAGCGTGAACAATTGGGCATCCCAAAGCTCGGCGCAGGGGGTTAGGTCCGCCGCAGGATTTCCTCGAGCATAGCCGTAAGGCGCGATCTGAACAAAATGGAAGGGAAAGTCGCCTTGGGCAAAGTCCTTCCGCCAGTTGCGGATCATGGTTGGAAACAGAGTCCTGTACTGGAAGGCACGGCCCACGTTGGATTCCCCCTGGTACCAGATAGCACCGCGGATACTGAGCTGAAGAATCGGCGCGATCATGCCGTTATAAAGGTTGCTGGGGGTTCCAGGCGAGACGGCTGGAGAATTTGCGAGCTGGGGCTGCCGGGGAATGGGTTTGCCCTCGGCTTTGGCTGCCTCGGACTTGAGCTTCCAGTCCGCCATTGCTTTCTCCAAGTTGAGCTTCGCTTTTTCTGGATCGTAGCTAGCGATGTTGGCATCCGCGTTTTCCACCATGCCTTTGAGGGAAGGCTCTGCCAGAAGAGCGCTCCGACTGGTCCAAGCTTCGGCAGGCGTGCCTCCCCAGTTTGTGCCGACCAACCCCACGGCCACGCCTAGTTCCTTATGAAGCTCGCGTCCGAAGAAAAACCCGACCCCGGTAAAGCCACCAGCAGTTTCCGGAGTACAGACCTGCCATTCCCCGGTGACATCTCCTTGAGGCGTGTTAATCGCGTTTTTTGTGAGCCTAAAATGGCGGATTCCCGGAAAATTAGCGGCGGGGATGTCAGTATCTGCGGTACTGGACTGCTTGAGCGACCACTCCATGTTGGACTGGCCAGAACAGATCCAAACTTCTCCCACGAGAACATCTTCCACCTTGAGCGTATTTTTCCCTGTCACCGTCAGTTCCAAGGGTTTTGTGGAGGCGGGCAGCTCGATTTTCAGGGCCCATTTGCCGTCGTCGCCTGCGATTGTGGAAGCTGTTTTTCCTCCGATTTCCACGGAAACCTTCTCCATCGGATCTGCCCACCCCCAGATCGCGGCGGGTTTACCCGATTGAAGAACCATATGGTTGCTCAAAATTTTCGGGAGTTTTACATCAGCCCGAACGGAAGGAACGAGAGCGATGGAGACACTGAGCGCTAAAATAGGAAGCCTGAGGTTCATGAGAGGTATTTTTTGGAAGGACTGACGGCAATTGAGTACAACCCTTACGACACCGCTAATGTTAGCGGCAATCATTCTAAAAAGAGAGTTTTCAAACCACCTTGAGTCTGCAACTCCCTGAAAATCAAGCGAACTGACTGGGGCCAGAATCGAGCGAAATTTACAGACCACCTGGACGGTAGTTCGGTAAGCAG
>CALQFT020000125.1 GCA_943329925.2 Opitutus sp. GAS368 | reverse complement strand
GGCTCCAAAAGCTCCTGAATATCGGCGGGAGCGACGCTGCAAAATGGGGCGATGCGTTTGATTGTGCGCGTGAAGTCAAACCGCAGCAGTACGTTGCCAATATCAAATATAATAGCGTCCAGCATAAATACCCGTAACGATGGGCCAACCTCGGGTGTGAGTCAATTTGCTCTCTGAACTGGGTGGAGCCGGGCCCTTACTGCATGGCTTCTTTTTCGAGTGCCATCGAATCCACTTCTTCTGTGTTACGCTATTGTTCTGCTTTAACGCCTGCGCGGGTTAGCCTATCTGTTAGGATCGGTCTCCCTGCCGGCCCACCAATTTTATGAACGCTCCGAACGAATCCCTTTACCCTCAGAGTTCCGCACCACTCCCGAATTCGGAGCGGGTGTATCTTGCGGGGGCCTTGCATCCTTCTGTGCAAGTTCCTATGCGCAAAGTTTCTCTGGCTCAAACGCGCCTTCCTGATGGCTCCTTCGAGCAAAATGAGCCGGTACTTATTTATGATGCCAGCGGTCCTTGGGGAGACCCGGCTTTTACTGGATCTGTCGAGGAAGGGCTGCCTCCTGCGCGGGCCGAATGGATTCGCGCCCGGGGTGATGTGGAGGAGTACGACGGCCGCGGGCACTCCGCGCGTGACGACGGTTACCTTTCTGAGGCGCATGCCGCCGCCACGGCCCAGCGCGCCGGTCAACCTTTCGCGCGCAGTGCTCCGGCAAGTGCCTCACGCAGGCCTTTGCGGGGTTCAGCGGGACATCCCGTCACGCAACTCTGGTACGCAAAACAGGGGATCATCACCCCGGAGATGGAGTACATTGCCATCCGTGAAAACCAGGGGCTAGACCGCCTGCGGGACAAGTTTTCTGCCGACGCCTCGCGTGATCGTTTGGAGCACCAGCATCCAGGGACTATGGGACGCAGTGATGCGCCGGAGGTGTTTCGGAAGTTTCCCCAAGCGCTGCCAAAGTTCATTACCCCGGAGTTTGTGCGAGATGAAGTTGCTCGCGGAAGGGCGATTATACCGGCGAACATCAATCATCCCGAATTGGAGCCGATGATTATCGGGCGTAATTTTTTGGTGAAGATAAACGCGAATATCGGTAATTCCGCTGTGGCTTCCAGCATC
Organism: Opitutus sp. GAS368; assembly: GCA_943329925.2. Lineage (GTDB taxonomy): Bacteria > Verrucomicrobiota > Verrucomicrobiia > Chthoniobacterales > Chthoniobacteraceae > Chth-196. Next base: position 8,853 of record CALQFT020000125.1, on the reverse strand, counting down.
GAGGAAGAGGTCGAAAAGATGCGGTGGTCCACGAAATGGGGCGCGGACACCGTGATGGATCTTTCCACTGGCAAAAACATTCATACCACCCGGGAGTGGATTTTGCGCAACTCCGCGGTGCCCATCGGAACGGTGCCGATTTATCAGGCGTTGGAAAAGGTCAGCGGCCGGGCGGAAGATCTCACTTGGGAAATTTTCCGGGACACGTTGATCGAGCAGGCCGAGCAGGGAGTGGATTATTTCACTATCCACGCGGGGGTTCTGTTGCGTTTCATTCCGTGGACCGCGCGGCGTGCGACGGGGATTGTTTCACGGGGCGGATCCATCATGGCGAAGTGGTGCCTCTCGCATCACAAGGAAAACTTTCTATATACCCACTGGGACGATATTTGCGACATCATGGCGGCTTATGATGTCAGCTTTTCCATTGGGGACGGATTGCGACCCGGCTCGAATGCGGATGCCAACGATGCTGCGCAATTCGGGGAGTTGGAGGTGCAGGGGGATTTGACCAAGCGGGCCTGGGCGAAGGGTGTGCAGGTGATGAACGAGGGGCCGGGCCATGTGCCGATGCATCTGATTCACGAGAATATGATGAAGCAGTTGGAATGGTGCCACGAGGCGCCTTTCTACACGCTTGGGCCGTTAACCACTGATATTGCACCGGGTTACGACCACATCACCTCAGCCATTGGGGCTGCGATGATCGGATGGTACGGCACAGCAATGTTGTGTTATGTGACTCCAAAGGAGCATCTTGGGCTGCCAAATCGCAAGGACGTCAAGGACGGTGTCATCGCCTACAAAATAGCCGCCCACGCGGCGGATCTCGCCAAGGGCCATCCCGGCGCACAGTACCGCGACAATGCCATCTCCAAGGCACGCTTTGAGTTCCGCTGGGAAGATCAGTTTAATCTTTCACTGGATCCGGAAACGGCGAGGGAGTTCCACGACGAAACGTTGCCCAGTGAAGGCGCAAAAGCTGCCCACTTTTGTTCCATGTGCGGACCGCACTTTTGCTCGATGAAGATTACCGAGGACGTTCGGCGTTACGCGGCGGAGCAGGGGATTACGGAGGAGACAGTGCTTGAGCAGGGTATGGAGTCGAAGTCGCGCGAGTTTATCGAGCAGGGTGCTGAGGTGTACAAAGCTCCGGTGTAGAGGCTTGCAGGGTATCGCCGAGACAGCCAGAGGCTGGCTCGGTTACTCCTCTTCCGAGCGAAGAAATTCCAAGGCCTGGGCGACGCTCACGTTTTTGTGCACCATCGCCATGAGCGCCTTGGTGATTGCCGAAGGGTTGGGGTGCTGGATGATGTTGCGCCCGTAAACAATGCCACTGGCGCCCTGCTCCAGAAGCGCGGCGGTGCGTTCCAGCAACACCTCGTCGCTGACGCGTCCGCCACCGCGCACTAGCAAGGGAACCACCCCGGCGATCTCGACGACGCGATGGTAGAGGCTCAGGTCGTCGGAGGGATCAGCCTTAAGGACATCGGCGCCCAGCTCAACCGCTTGGCGCACTAGAGGAATGATTTTTTCAATATCGCCATCCACTTGGTAACCACCACTTTGTGCGTTGGGACGAAAGACAAGCGGCTCAACCATCATCGGCATGCCGTAATGGTCGGACTCGGCCTTGAGGCGCATGATATTGTCTATGCACTGGGCGTAGACATCGGGGGCTCCGGGGATTTGGAAGAGGTTGACGCAGAGGCAGGCGGCGTCCAAGCGCACGGCTTGGAGGACGGGATCTGCGATGAGTGTGCTAAAGCGAATGGAGGGCAGCTCCTTGCCATAGACGTTAGCCACGTCGGTGCGCAGTACCAGCGAGGGCTTTTGCTTGCCCTGAATGAATTGCAAGTGGCGTGCCTGTCCGACGGTGAGCTGGATGGCGTCTGGGCCTGCATCCACAAGAACGCGGACGACTTCTGGCATGGATTCTATGCCGGTGAGGAAGCTGGCTTCGTTGAAAAAGCCGTGATCGACGGCTACATCGAAACAGCGGCCGGAAGCGGCGTTAAAGAGGCGGTTGAGGCGTGCGGCTTTCATGAGAGAGGGACACTATCGTAAGATTCTAGGGTCGCCAAGAAGGGCGGGGGATTCCTTTCCAAAAAAGTTAAGAGGAATCTGACAAAACTGTTGCAATCGGCCGCTCTTTAAGTTGAAGTTTGAACACCCCCAAGACGGCTCTCCCCCAAGAGTCTGATTCCCCCGAGAATAGATCCCCCAGATCAATGTCTCCCTAGACAAAACCCGAGAACGCCTCTCCCGCGAAAGCAGGAGAGGCGTTCTTCTTTTGTCCTGGAGTGAGGCGTTTCTAGGGGTCGCTAGAAACGCCGATTCACTGCTGGCAGTCTACTGGGAGTCAACGGGTTGCAATTCGCGTAGCCACATGTTGCGGTAGCGTACTGGATTGCCGTGATCCTGCAGTTTGATGGGGCCCTTTTCGCCGTGAGGGGTGTATTTGCCCGGGGTCTTGTGCCCGGTGGCTCCCAAGAGCTGGACGTGGTTTTGCACCACTACTCCGTTGTGGAGAACCGTCGCGTAGGCAGGCTGTTTCAACTCGGCGCCTTCGAAACGAGGACCATTGAAAATGATGTCGTAGGTCTGGAATTCGCCGGGTTTGCGGCAGGCGTTAACCAAGGGAGGTGTCTGGCCGTAAAGTGCTGCGGTTTGGCCGTCTGGGTAGGTTTTGTTTTCGTAGCAATCCAGTACCTGGATTTCATAGACGCCAAAGAGGAAGACTCCACTGTTGCCGCGGCCCTGGCTGGTGCCTTCGGGAGGGGTGGGAGCCGCCCATTCTACATGGAGTTGAATGTCCGGGCCGAATTGGCCTGTGCTTTCGAGATAACCTGCTCCCTTTACGGAGACTGCGCAGCCTTCTTCGACGGTCCAGTTCGGCTTTCCGTCGGGGTTTTTCTTAAACTGGGAAAGGTTATTTCCATCGAAAAGCACAATGGCATCGCTGGGAGCATCGCCTGGATTTTTCCCAGGAGTGATGACCTTGGGCTGGGGGCGGAGCCCGTCATGGACATGCCAATTGGTGCCTGGGATCATTGGAGTGTCTTGGTAGCCAATGGGTTTTGCGTCTTGCGCAAAGGCGGCGGATGTGACGGCCAAGGAAAGGAGGATGGCGGAGTGTGAGGGTCTCATAGATTTACTGTTCTAGGAGACAACCGCAGCTACGTCAAAACCGTAGGCCGTGATGCTGGGCTGGGCATCCTTCCCAGCGCGTTTGGGCCGGGAGCGATTCGCCTTTGGCAACCAAGGTTAGGGAGCCCAGACGGCAATAATCGCCCACGGAGGCGTCATAGAGCACGATAGCGCGGGATCCCAGTGTGGCCCCCGCACCGATATGGACCTTGCCCACGCGCATGACACGGTCCTCAAAAAGGTGGGTCTGGGGACCGCTGTGGGCATTGAGCTCGGCGTAGTCCCCAATCTCCACGCAGTCAAATTCCGTAATATCCGTGGTGTTGAGCCACACACCTTTACCGATTTTAGTCCCCAACAGCCGCAGGGCCCATGGAAGAAACGGCGTCCCGCGCAACTGATCCAACAAGGCGGGCACTGCAAGGGATTCGTAGGCGACGGTCACGGCCTCGCTTAACCAGACAAAGAGCGTCCACATGGGCGCTTTTCGTGGTTTATAACGTCCTATCAAAAGCCACTTTAAAAGAAACACAATGAGGAAGGATCCGGCGCAGTACATCAGCCCGCAATGCGCGGCCATGAGCAGCGCGGCGGACCATTCGCCTTCCTCGGCATACTCCATTACTTTAAAGACAATGACGTAGCCCGAGGCTATTACGAACGCCATGGGCAACACGATTCGGATGGCCTCGATGGTGCCTCGCACTAGTTTGCGCCACAAAGGCGGGTGAAAGGTGAGGGAGGCATCCGGCGTCTCGATGGCTTCTCGTGCGGGCAGGACCATCGCGGGCGACCCCATCCAGGTCTGTCCGGGCTTGAGCATGGAATTCAGCGGGGCGCTGGACTGGACACCCAGCAGCAGGTCGTCTGGGAAAATAGCGCCGTCGGGAACATACGCGCTGTTTCCCACAAAACTGCGGTTGCCAATCACGGTCCCTTTCAGTTGCATCCAGCCGTGGCGCTGTTCCTCGTCGCCGAGCAGAGCTCCGTCTGCGATGAAGGAGCCTTCGCCCAACTGCAGGAGGCCGGGGATGACGCCCTCGGCTGTGGAGATTTCGGCGTCGCGGCCAATTTTGGCTCCCAGCAGACGTAGCCAGGAAGAGGCGTAGAGGGAGGCGTAAAGGCCGTGAAGGACTTGGAGGCTTGTATCTAAAACTTTTGAAAGGAGCCATTTGCGCCTGTAGGTGGAGCCGTGCAGGGGGAAGTGGCCCGGTCGAAGTTTTGGGAAGCACCAGAGCAAACCGCCTGCGATCAGGGCGGTGAGCAACACGAAAAGAAAGGCTGCGGGCATCGCCAAGGCGAAGAAAAAAGGAAAGGCCTCCCACCAATTGAGCGTGCTTTCAAAGAGATCGATGGTGCGGGCATCAATCCAGTCCAGCAGTACGAAGGCAGGGAAGGTTGGAACGAAAAACAATACAGCCACTAGCGCCCCGCCGATGGCGTAATATACCAAGCGGCCGAAGTGGTTTAGCGTACCCTTTTTAGGCGCAACTCCCCACGTCGCCAGCGGGTCAGGTTCGGCGTCCACCACAGGCTTTGCGGGGGCCCCAGACCACGTCTCTCCGGGCGGCACCGTGCGCCCCTGCGACAAGGTCGATTGTCCGCCTAGCCTCGCACCGGCCCCCAATTCGGTGTCGTTTTCCATCACCGAATAAGATTCCACCGTCGCGCCGGCTCCAATTTTGATGCGGCCTACTAATAAACGCCCGGCCTCCACCCGGGCATTTTCGAGATTCACAAAGGTGCCGACGCAAACTCCTGGTCCAATTTCCAGCAACTCAGGCACGGCAACGGTGAGAGAATTGAGCATCACATCCCTGCTAACCTTGGCTCCTAGCATTTTGAAATGGAGCATGTTCCACGGTGTACCTGAAATCAGGTGGACCGGACAGATGTTGGTCAGTTGGGTTCCCAGCCACCAGCGGAAGTATGTTATCCCCCAGAGCGGATAGGAGCCGGGGTGGAGCCGCCCCACCAGCAAAGCGCGCAAGCCGACGCTCAGAGGGAAGGACAGTAGCAGGGTAAGGAGGTAAACGACAACAGAGACTCCGACTGCCCTTGGAATGCTGTCGGTGTTCGAGCCCGTCAGCGAGTGGTAAGTCAAAAATGGAGCCAGCCATTGCAATAGTTGCAGTAGTATAAGAAACGGCAGGCAAACGAATTGTGCCGTTCCGCAAAGCGCCCTCCGCCACAGCGGCGGTGCCGGATGCGGCTCCACCAAAGGCGCGGCCCCGACTTCCAGCGCACCGATAGCCTCGGCGATTTCCCCCAAGATGCGATTGCGGTAAATGTGCTGCACGCTGACGCTCTCAAAACCCTCCTGTTTTCGTAGCAGTGACACCAACCGTGCCGCCAGCAGTGAGTGCCCGCCGAGATCGTCGAAAAAATCGTGCTCAGGCCGAGGCGAACGTCCTGGGAAAAGGGACTCAAGCGCGCTCCAAAGTGCCCGGGTTGCGGCGGTATGGGGTTGGTACGCTGCCTCTGTTTCAACCACAGTGCCAAGTGTTAGCGGCAGTCGTCTGAGCGCATGCAGGTCTATTTTACCCGAAATCAGCCGAGGCATTTCTTCCAAAAGCTCGATGTGCGCCGGCAGCATGTAATGGGGAAGAAACTCCGCCAGAGATTGTCGTAGCCCCTCTGGAGGCGTTGCTCCTTCGGAAGCACTTGCGACGGCAAACGCGACGATTTCTTCAGATCCGTAAAGCTCGCGCACCACTGCGGCGGCCGTTCCGATGCCCTCTTGGCGGGCCAGCGCTGCGGCTATTTCGTCCAATTCGATGCGGAATCCCCGGATTTTGACCTGATGATCCACTCTGCCCAAACAGTGGATTTGGCCGTTTTCATCGATGCGGCCAAGGTCTCCGGTGAGGTACAATCGAGCTTCTAAAGCGTTGAGTGCCGATGGATTCTCGATGAAACGGCTGGCCGTTAACTCCGGCAGTTGTAAATAACCGGGGCTCACGCCGGGGCCGAACACCGCAATTTCGCCCAACTCACCTGCTGGAAGTGGCTGGTGTTGGGGGTCCAGCACGAGCATCCCGTAGTTTGGCAGGGGACTGCCAATGGTAACAAGTTGGTTTGGAAAAAGTTCCGCCACACTGGAGGTAACCGTCGTTTCCGTCGGCCCGTACGTGTTGAAAACGCGGCGCCCTTTGCCAGTGAGCTTCCGGGCTAGCGCGTCGGGACAAGCTTCCCCGCCGATGTTGAGCAGACGCAGGTGTGCCGGAAGGCGCTCCAATAAAGCCACAAGCGTTGGAACTGCGTGGAGCACCGTAATGTGCTGGGCTTCCAGCGCGTCGGAGATGGCGTCCGGATCGGCAACGACTTCTGCGGGGGCGATCCAGATGGAGGCCCCCACGAGGTAGGAAATCCAGATTTCCTCAAAGGACATATCGAACGCCACGGAGAATCCCTGATAGATAATGTCCTCCTGCTGGATCCCGAGAACGGCGTTTTCGCTGCGCAAAAAATGGCAGATGTTTCTCTGGCTGATGGAAATCCCCTTTGGCGTTCCGGTGGAGCCGGAGGTGTAAATGACGTACGCTGGATAGGTCGGGCCGCTGTGCCGGACAGGACTGCGCGGCGCGCCCTCTGCCAGCAAGTCCTCCAAACACCACACCGGCACGGGAAGCGCTGCGAGCCGCGGCAGCCATTCGCGCAGCGTGACAATGCCGCAGCTCTTTGCGGATTCCAAACAAACCGCGGCGCGCTCAATGGGAACCTCGGAGTCAAAAGGCAGCCACGCTGCGCCGCTAGTGGCGATTCCAGCTTGAGCAATGAGCAACTCTGTCCCGCGCGGGAGCAGCAGGCCTACAATCGCTCCGGGCCCCGCTCCCAAGGCGCTTAGCGCCTCACCTATCGCCGTGGCAGAAGTCCAAAGTTCGCCGTAAGTAACGCGCCGATCAGCTGCGGAAAGCGCGGTTTTATCGGGAAAAAGCTCCGCGGTTTTATGGAGAATGTCCGGCAAGGTCTCCTCCCGCAGGAACTCGGGCCGGTGGTCGCCTCGGAGAATCATGAAAAGAAGGTGGTGAGCATGCAGCGTGAGAGTCGGAAATCATTATCCTAACTTCCCCTCGTTTTTCGCGCAAACACCTCATTTATAATAAACCCTTCCCGTAAATTGCGCGCCTAAAAGCCTGCGGTCTAATGTGTTTTTATCTGTATTCCAGCTTTTAGCGCCTCAAGCCTGTGGCTTTTGGTCTTCTGGGGAACAGAATCCGACCAAAACGGCAATCCCTGCGCCTCCCTCTTTGTGCGCGCTTTTCTCCTCTCATACCAAATCTTTAAGAAAACTGGTCCCTGGTGCTGAGGTCTTTTAATCATCCATAACCCTAAAAAAGAGGGTATCACACCTAGACATTCCCTCGCCAACTTTCGCGCTTCAAGGCGAGGGTCTGCGCCCGCTTGCTTTTCCCAAGCTCAATGCGCGCACCGAGTCGCTCGGGTTACTTGTCGCGAGAAATTCCCGCTGACTCCCAAGTTGAACTTGGGGACGCCTCGAGTCCCGTTAGAATGGCGGCTTCACTTTCATGCTGCGTTACCTCCAAATTTACGCCCTGCTTTTTCGTAATTCGCTCATTCGCGAAATGAGCTTCAAGGCCAACTTCCTGCTCTGGACGGTGGTGGAAGTGCTCTGGTTTCTCGGACAGGTCCTCTTCATTGATGTGCTCTTCAGTCACGTGGATCGCATCGGTGACTGGACCCGCTGGCAGGTCGTTGCTCTGGTTGGCACCCACCAGGTGGTGGCCCAGATATTTCAAGCCTTCTTCTACGTCAACCTGACCCAGATTCCCGAACTGGTTCGCACAGGTAAACTGGACGTCTATCTCACCCTGCCGATGGACTCGCAGTTTGCCGCCTCCACCAAGCAGTTCGGCATGGATAACCTTGTCAACACAGGTATCGGCTTGAGTATCACCGGCTTCGCTCTGTTTAAATTGGGCATTTGTCCCACTCTTTCCCAATTGCTTTTGTACGCGCTCTGCGTGGTGCTTGGCGTGGTCGTCCATTTCAGCGTGATGTGCGGCCTTTCGACGCTGTGCTTTTGGATCATCCGCGCCCAAGGATTGGTCTACGGTTATTTCAACCTGTTTAACATCGGACGCTATCCGGATTCCGTCTTCCACGGGAGCTTCAAACTGGTGTTCAGCTGGCTCATCCCAGTGATCCTAGTCGCAAACGTACCCACGCGTGTCCTCACCCAATTCGCTGAAACCCCATGGACGGGAATCGCGCAACTGGCCCTATCGACGGCGCTGCTGCTCGGACTCAGCCGCGTGCTGTGGTTGCAAGGTCTGAAGCGCTACTCCAGCGCGAGTTCCTGAGGTCCGGGAGGTTGAGGGTTGCACTGCACTTGAGCTGTTCCCGCATTCTGGAGAATGCATCGCCGACAGCGCCGTTTTCTCAATAGAAAAGCGCTTTTCCAGTATGGAAGACGTGATTCAAAATCCAAAAATGGCGGGAGTTTGGGCGTTGAGGAGAGTGTTTTTTTCTTGAATGGAGGTTCACCTCGCCTCAGCTTCGTCGTCCCTCTGATTGCTCTTGAGAAATCAGAGGCAGAGAGTGAAGGCGCGGTTAGCTCAGCGGTAGAGCACTACACTGACACTGTAGGGGTCGTGGGTTCAAACCCCGCACCGCGCACCACTCTAAATATCCTGTAAAACAACCGCTTACAGAAGGAAATGAAGCCAAAAATCAAGGCTT
>CALQFT020000124.1 GCA_943329925.2 Opitutus sp. GAS368 | reverse complement strand
GGAGCGCCTGTGCGCGTGAGGGATGTTGGGGACGTTATCGATAACGTTGAGAACAATCGCCAAGGGGCGTGGGTGGGTGCCAAGCCTTCCGTCGTCGTCGACATCCAGCGCCAGCCAGGCGCCAACATCATCGCGACGGCCGACCGCATCAAGCAACTGCTCCCCCAACTGCGCACCAGCCTTCCCCCTTCCGTACGCGTAGAAATCCTCAACGACCGAACCGAAACCATCCGCGCCTCCGTCCACGATGTGCAGTTCACGATGTTGCTTGCGGCCGGTCTCGTCGTGCTGGTTATCTTTTTGTTCCTGCGCAAGTTCTGGGCGACCGTGATTCCGGCAGTGGCCTTGCCACTGGCTCTGGTGGGCACTTTCGGCCTGATGAAACTTGGCGGCTTCAGCCTGAACAATCTTTCACTCATGGCTCTGACCATCTCAACGGGGTTTGTCGTGGATGATGCCATTGTGATGATTGAAAACATCGTCCGGTTTTTGGAAAAAGGCGATTCGCCCATGGATGCCGCACTCAAAGGCTCCAAACAAATAGGATTCACCGTCATCTCCTTGAGCGTGTCTCTTATCGCAGTATTCATTCCACTACTGTTCATGACGGGAATTGTGGGCCGGCTCTTCCGCGAATTTGCGCTCACCCTGAGCGCCGCAGTCGCCGTGTCAGCACTCGTTTCGCTCACACTCACTCCCATGATGTGCGCCCGGATGCTCAAGCCCGAACGCGAGGAAAACCATGGCCGTCTCTACCGAATGACGGAACACTTTTTTGACGGGCTCCTTGCCGCCTACGAGGCGGGCCTGCGTTGGGTTCTGCGCCACCAGAGCTTCACACTGCTCGTCACGGTGGCCACGCTGGTGGCCACCCTTTACTTGTACACCATCATCCCGAAGGGGCTTTTGCCCCAGCAGGACACCGGCCTTATTCTGGGCATCACCGAAGCATCCCCCAGCATCTCCTACAAGGCGATGACTCAACAGCAGGCGCTCGTCACCGAATTGCTCCAGCGCGATCCGGACGTTGCAAGCGTCGCCTCCCTCGTGGGCGGCGGCCAAGTCAACCCAGCTACCAATACCGGGCGCTTGTACATCGCTCTCAAACCCCGCAAACAAAGGCACTCAAGCGTTGATGAAGTCATCGAACGCCTGCGCGAGTCCACCGCCGGGCTCCCGGGGATCACGCTTCTCATGCAAGCGGTTCAGGACCTGCGCCTTGACAGCCGCATTAGCCGCACCCAGTACCAGTACACGCTGCAAAGTGTGAACGACGAAGAACTCGATGCCTGGTCTGCGCTTTTAGTACAGGCGCTCCAAAAAAGGCCGGAACTCTCGAGTGTCACCTCCGACAAACAGGCGGGCGGTCTTCAAGTCCGTGTGGACGTCGACAGGGACAAAGCGCAACGCCTCAATCTAACCACCCAAGCCATTGACGACACGCTGTACGACGCCTTCGGTCAGCGACAGGTCTCTGTCATTTTCACCCAACTCAACCAGTACCGCGTCGTTCTTGAAGTGGATCCCTCCTTTCAAAAAGACGGGGACGCACTGCAAAAAGTTTTCATCAAATCCACCACGGGCAATTTAGTGCCTCTGAGCGCATTCGCCTCCATGCGCACTGTGAACGCCCCCTTGTCCATTCAGCACCAGGGTCAATTTCCCGCGATTACTCTTTCTTTCAATACCCCGCCCGGAGGCTCACTTGGCAGCGCCATTGAGGCCATCAATGCCGTCAAAAATGAAATTGGCCTACCAGACACCATCGCCACCGACTTCACCGGTAGCGCTGCCGAATTTCAGTCTTCGCTTTCAAGCACCCCCTGGCTTCTTCTCGCCGCCATCGTTGTCATCTACATCGTCCTCGGAATTTTGTACGAGAGTTACATCCACCCTATCACCATTCTTTCCTCCCTGCCTTCCGCCGGCGTTGGCGCCTTGCTCGCGCTTTATCTCACGCGCATGGACCTCAATTTGATCGGCATCATCGGCATCATCCTGCTCATCGGTATTGTCAAAAAAAATGCGATCATGATGATCGATTTTGCGATCGAATCCGAACGGGATTATGGAGTACTCCCCGAAGAGTCTATCTACCAGGCCTGCGTTTTGCGGTTCCGTCCCATCCTGATGACCACGGCGGCTGCTCTTTTAGGGGCGCTGCCCCTCGTCTTTGAAAGCGGAGCGGGGGCGGAACTGCGTCGCCCCCTGGGAGTCACCATCGTCGGGGGACTGCTCGTTTCTCAATTCTTGACCCTCTATACCACCCCGGTCATTTACCTTTATCTCGACCGTCTTTCCCGCCGGTTTGGATTTGGCGTGAAAGAAGCTACACAAGCCACAGAATCCGAGCCTCTGGCCCCTCCGATCCCGCAGTGAATATTTCCGAGCCATTCATTCGGCGCCCCGTGGCCACCTCCCTACTTGCGATCGGGATGTTCCTACTCGGGTTGGTGGCTTACCACGCGCTCCCAGTGGCTCCGCTGCCACGTGTCGATTTCCCCGTTGTCCAAATCAGCGCCCTGCTGCCCGGCGCAGACCCCGCCACGATGGCAGCCACCGTTGCCGCCCCACTAGAGCGCCAACTCGGGCAGGTCGCCGGTATCACGGAAATGACCTCCGTGAGTACAGCAGGCGCGGTCAGCATCACTTTGCAATTCGACCTTGCGCGAAAAATTTCCGGCGCCCTCAAGGACGTTCGCGCCGCAGTGAGTGCCGCGCGCGCCGACCTTCCCGGCAATCTACCCTATCCGCCGACTGCGCGCACCTACAACCCCTCGGACTCCCCCATCATGATCCTGGCGCTGACGTCGGATTTGGTGCCGATGAACAAACTCTTCGAATACGCGGACTCCCTCATCGGTCAGCGCCTCGCTCAAGTCGAAGGAGTCAGCCAGACGAATGTCAACGGCTCGTCAAAACCTGCGATCCGCATTCGCATCAACCCCGGTGCGCTCGCCCTTAGCGGGCTCGGCATGGAAGATGTGCGCCAGGCGATCGCCCAGTCGAACCTCCGGCTTCCCAAGGGAAGCCTGGAGGGCGACAGCCTCTTCTATTCTTTGGATAGCAACGATCAAATCACCAGTGCCGCAGACTACGGCAACATCATTGTCGCACAGCGTGCGGGTGTGCCTCTCAAACTCAGTCAACTCGGTGACATTTTTGAGAGCGTTGAAAACAACAAGGTCGCTGGATGGGCTGGCATGACCCCTGCCATTCTCCTCTCCGTCTATAAACAATCCGACGCGAATGTCATTCAGACCGTAGAGTCTGTTAAAAAACTCCTGCCGCAACTCCGGGCCTGGCTGCCGCCCTCCGTCAAACTTGAGGTTCTCAGTGACCGCACGATCACGATCCGCGCTGCCGTCAATGAAGTGCAGTTTTCGCTCGTTCTCAGCGTAGCCCTCGTAACGTTGGTGATTTTTGTTTTTCTGCGCCAGATCCGGCCAACCCTTATCGCCTGCATCACCGTCCCGCTGGCTCTGGCGGGCACTTTCGGTGGGATGTACCTTCTCGGTTACAGTCTGGACAACCTTTCTCTCATGGCGCTGACGATCTCGGTGGGCTTCGTCGTCGATGACGCCATCGTCGTGATCGAAAATATTTTTCGCTATCTAGAAGCGGGTGATGCTCCTCTGACTGCGGCGCTGAAGGGTGCCAAGCAGGTCGGCTTTACGGTGATTTCCATCACCGTTTCACTGATTGCCGTATTTATCCCGCTTCTGTTTATGGGAGGGCTGATCGGCCGCCTTTTCCACGAGTTTGCCGTGACACTGAGTATCGCGGTGATTCTATCCGCCGTCATTTCTCTCACCCTCACCCCCTGTCTGTGCGCCCGTCTGCTGCGAAGCCACTCGGCGGAAGCCCGGCCCAACGTTCTACAGCGCGCTACCGAATGGATTCTCAACGGAGTTGCTTTCACGTATGCGGCTTCTCTGCGTTGGGTCTTGCGGCACGCTTTTCTGATGGTGCTTGTAACCGCCGCTACCATTGGCGCCACCGTGTGGATGTATGGCCGTGTGCCGAAGGGCTTCTTCCCTCAGCAGGACACTGGGATGCTCATGGGTGTTGTTGAGGGTTCTCAGGACATTTCCTTTAACGCCATGGTGCAGCTGCAAAGCCGCGTCACCAAAATCGTCCTCGAGGACCCCGCAGTCGCTACGATTAGCAGTTTTCTGGGCACCTCGGGACTTGGCGGAACGGGGAATGCGGGGCGTATGTTTCTCGCCCTCAAACCGCTTGAGGAAGGCCGCTCCAGTGTGGAGGAAATCATCGGGCGCCTGCGAAAGCAAACCGCCCAGGTGCCTGGTGCCAAGGTGTTTTTTCAGGCGATGCAGGACGTCCGCGTGGGCGGCCGCTCCTCGAAGGCGCAGTACCAGTACACGCTGCAGTCTCCCGACTTGGAGGAACTCAATGCAGCAGCCCCCGCCGTGATGAATGCGCTGCGTAAACTCCAAGAACTGCGCGACGTCACCAGCGATCAGCAGACGGGCGGCCTTAAAATGAGTGTTCGCATTAATCGGGAGGCTGCGGCCCGTCTGGGAGTGACCATCGCCGAAATAGACGCCGCTCTGTATGACGCGTTTGGGCAGCGGCAGGTTTCGACAATCTACAACCGCTACAACCAAAACCGCGTGGTGCTTGAATTCGAAGGGGAATCGCTGCTCGACCCTGCTTCGCTCAACAAGGTTTATGCCCGCGCTCAGTCCGGCAAAATGGTTCCCCTCGGGAGTATTGCCAAATTCGAGCGCACGAGCGCCCAACTTTCTGTCAATCACCAGGGACAGTTCCCTGCTGTGACGCTTGCCTTCAATCTCGCTCCGGGTATTTCGCTTGGAAGAGCCACCGAACTTGTCGAAGAGACGGTCGAATCGCTTCAACTCCCGGAGAGTATCAAGGGCAGTTTCCAAGGTACGGCCCAAGTGTTTCAAGCCTCCCTAGCGAGCCTTCCAGCTCTCACTCTCTGGGCGCTGTTGGCAGTGTATCTGGTGCTCGGGATTTTGTATGAGAGCCTCATCCACCCACTCACCATCCTCTCGACGTTGCCTTCCGCCGGGCTGGGCGCCCTGCTTGCGCTCCTTTTCTTCGGGCACGAGCTTTCGATGGTGTCCTTCATTGGTATCATTCTGCTGATGGGGATTGTTAAAAAGAATGGGATTCTCATGGTGGACTTCGCCGTGGAGGCAGTCCGCGAGCGGCACCTTTCACCCCGAGAAGCCATTTATGAAGCGTGTGTCTCGCGGTTCAGGCCGATTACGATGACTACACTAGCCGCTCTTTTTGGAAGCCTGCCTCTTGCGCTGGCGAGCGGCGTCGGCTCGGAATTGCGGAAGCCGCTCGGTATCGCGCTTGTCGGGGGACTGGCTTTGTCCCAGGTCGTTTCGCTGTACACGACTCCGGTAGTCTATCTGGCCTTTGAATGGGCGCGCCAAAAGTGGAAAAGCTTCGGCGCTGTCACGAAGGTGCCTGCCGCAATTTGAACCACCCCCGTCGAGTTGTAACATTGATGGTCGCGCGTGGGATTCAGGAAGGCGAGACGTCTTCTGCGCGACACATGGAGCGAAACCGCGTATGTTTTGCCGATGCAATCTGAAGAACACGCTGATTCACGCCGGGAAAGTCGCCGCTTGCTGGCGACTGCCTTGGTTGTGGCCGGACTCGTTCTCGCCTTGCAGTTCACCCCGCTCAAGCGATGGCTCTATGAGGTTCAATTGCTCAAAACTTGGATCGCTCATTATGGGTGGAAAGCGCAAGTCCTGTTTGTCCTCGGAAGTATAGGCGCCATCGCGGTGGGCGTCCCACGCTTGATGTTGTGCGGTCTAGGCGGGGTCTTGTTCGGATTTACGGAAGGACTGATCACCTCCCAGTTGTCAGGGGTTCTAGGTGCCTACGGCGCCTTCCTGCTGACGCGCCGCTGGGCACCGAAACAATGGGTGGAAAAAAAACTGGCGGGTAGCGAGCGCTTGCGCAGTCTCTTGGCACATCCAAGCGTGGGGACTATTTTCGTCGCCCGGCAACTCCCGGTTCCTGGAATCATCCCCAATGTTCTCCTTGGCGTTTTGGGCACGCGGCACCGTACGTTCCTTGTTGGTACTTTTTTGGGTTATCTGCCCAGCAACATTCCGATCGCTCTGGCTGGAAGCAGCATGGGTAAAGAATCACTGCAACGCGCTATTCTTCAGGTTTCGATGAGCATGCTGGCCCTCGCCGTTTTTAGCGTGCTTATTTTTGGGATCCGAAGACGCCTCAAGGCGTAAGGGCCACCGGATTTCCCTTTGCAGCTTCTCCGAACCGCTTTTTTGGCATCCGTTTAACCAGGGCGCTCTTCGATGTGTACACTCACCCGCATCTCGCGCTCCGCGGATCCCCAAAAGCTGCCGCGCACCGGGGCGATGTCTTCGTAGTCCCTTCCAAAGGCGACCACCACGTAGTGTTCATGTGTCAGACAATTGTTTGTAGGATCAAGGCCGTGCCAGCCAGCACCGGGTACCCAGACTTCTACCCAGGCGTGGGAAGCGTGCGCTCCGCGGATGTCTTTGCGTTTGGCATCGTAGACGTAACCGCTCACGTACCGTGCAGGGATTTGTAAGGAACGGCACAACGCCAGCATCAGGTGGCTGAAATCCTGACACACCCCTTCTCGTCTTTGAAAAAATTGCGTTGTGGTGGTGTGTACGTTTGTAACGCCGGGAACATACCGACAGGAGCGGTACACATAGTCCATCATTCCCTTGGCCAGGCCGAACACGTCTGTGTGATTCGAACGGATATCCACCGCGGCCCGCCATATTTCTGGGGGCACCTCCACAGGGCCGTTGGGTTGCAAGAAAGGCTGTAGGCGGCCCTCCAGATCCGTTGTGGCAGGCGCTTCCAAGAGCACCGGCACCGGCTCGCCCTCGGAATAGCGGTCCAAAGTGTTTACCAAGGAAGTGGCTTCGATCACCAGGTGGGTGTGGCCTTCTTCAATCTCGAAGTACGTGACCACATTGCCGTAAAAATCGTGAAACTTTCGAAGCCGCGTGGAGGGTAGGATTCGCAAAAGAAAAAAGGGCACCTGTTGCCAGCGGCTTTGCACGGGTGTCAGCCGAAGTTCGTTAGCGTTCCCGGAAACCGGGGAGGCATACCGGTACTCCGTGAGATGAGTGATACGTAATTTCATGCAGTTCTAGGAAGCCGTCTCGACACGGCTTCCCTAGGGGTGGGCGTTTCCCAGACAGGACGCTGGTTCAACCAGAAAGGGCGCTGGATCACTGCTGTTGCTGCTGTTTCTGGAGATGGTATCCGAGAGGGTCAAACCCATGAAGGCGGTGCGCCTGCCGCAGGGCGTCCTCCGGGATAAGCACGTAGGCTTCAAAAACGGCCTGCCCGGTTTCGTTGAGTGCGACCTGCAACTCGTCAATATACTCGTGCAGACCGCGTTCCAATACGTCGGAAGGACCCGAAAAATTGAGCCTCGAGAGAAGCGCGCCCGCAAGTTTTTCACATCGGTTAGAATACATTCCAGTGGGTGTTCCGGAAATATTGTGGAGAAGTTCGTCTGCTGTGCGAACGCAGAACCTGATGGAGCGTGGAAACTCTGTGGAGAAGAGCAGGTGTTCGAGAACACGTTCCAAAGTGAATTCCGTGCCGTTGACGCGCCGGTAGGAGGCTTGAGCGGAACACGCTCGCAAGATAGTGCCCCATTCAAGGGCCTCTAGGGCGGTGTCGGCAGGGGTCGCGGTGCTCTGCGTTTTGATATCGAGAAAACGGCTCGTTTTGTCGGCCCTCTCCAAAACACGCCCGAGTTGAAGAAAGTTCCAGCCCTCAGTACGGGAGAGGGTCGCGGAGGTAATGCCGTCAAAGAGGAGAGAAGACTGGATGATTTTCTCGAAAAACACCTGAGGCGTGTTTTCTAGCAATTCCCGTCCCCTCGCCGAGTCAACCAGCAGGTATAACTGGTTCAACTCCGCCCACATCTCGTCCGAGATTTGGTCCCTCACGGTGCGCGCATTTTCGCGGGCTTCACGAACGCAGGAGAGGATCGAATCCGGGTTGCGTTCGTCCAGTGTGAGAAAGTGCGAACTGTCTCCAGGCTGTGGGGCCGGATAGAGCAGGCGGAACGGGCCCTCCATCGCTGTTGCAGCGAGTACGGGGCTCCAATAGTCGTCGGACTTGGTGGCTCTGGGTCCCGACGAATCCAGCAGAAGTTCCACGCTCACTTGCATGAGACGGGCGATATTCTCCGCCCGCTCAATGTAGCGCGACATCCAGTAAATATGATCTGCGACTCTTGAAAGCATAACGTGTGATCGGTTGAGGACTATCTGGCTAGAACCCAGGTGTCTTTGCTGCCCCCGCCCTGCGAGGAGTTCACAACAAGAGAGCCACGCGTTAAAGCCACCCGTGTCAATCCCCCGGGGAGCACTTTGATGGTTTCTCCGCACAAAATAAACGGCCTTAGATCGACATGCCGTCCTTCCAGCACACCGTCCACCAAGGTTGGATGCTGCGAAAAATAGACGACCGGCTGCGCGATATAATTGCGCGGTGTGGCGATGATTTTTAGGCGGAATTCCTCAACCTCCTCTTTGGTCGCCATCGGACCGATGAGCATGCCGTATCCACCGCTTTCATTGGCTGCTTTGACAACAAGCTCGGGAAGGTGCTCCAGGATGTAGTTCCGGTCCTCCTCCCGCCAGGCAAGATAGGTTGGCACCTGGTCGAGAATGGGATCTTGACCGAGGTAATATTTGATCATCTCGGGGACGTAAGCGTAGGTGACCTTGTCGTCGGCGACTCCGGTGCCGATGGCATTAGCGAGAGCCACGTTGCCTCGGCGCACGGCGTCTACAAGACCAGGAACACCGAGCATGGAGTCCTTCCGAAATACTTTCGGATCCAGAAAATCATCATCAATCCTGCGGTAAATCACGTCCACCTGCTGCAGGCCCCGGGTGGTTCGCATGTACACAAATCCATCGAGCACAAGGAGATCGCGTCCCTCTACGATTTCGATTCCCATCTGGCGGGCAAGGAAGGAGTGTTCGAAATACGCGCTGTTGTGAACCCCAGGCGTGAGTAATACGCAGTTTGGTTGAGCCGTCTGCCTTGGCGCGATGTACTGCAGAGTCGCAAGCAGATCGGCTGGATACGTGTCCACTGAGCGGACACCCGTGCTTCCGAATAGCTGCGGGAAGACGCGCTTCATCGCCATCCTGTTTTCCAAGACGTAGGACACGCCCGAAGGGCAGCGCCCGTTGTCTTCAAGCACCAGATAACGTCCATCTCGATCGCGAATCAGATCGGTGCCGCAGACATGGATGTAGGTGTCCCGTGGAACCTGTACACCAACGAATTCCGGCCGATAATGAGCAGCCCCAAGGATCACCTCTGCCGGGATGATTTTGTCCTTCAAAATCTTTTGCTCGTGATAAACGTCGTAAAGAAACAGGTTGAGCGCCGTGATCCGTTGAATGAGCCCCGCCTCCACCACCTCCCATTCCGAGCCTGGGATGAGTCGCGGCACCGGGTCAAAAGGGAATACACGTTCCGTCCCCCGCTCGTCGCCATAAACGGTGAATGTGACCCCTTGTTTGAGAAAAAGGAGCTCCAGGTTTTTCACCTTCTGTTCGAGCTCGTGGGGTTCCAGTGGAAATAGACGGTCTGCGACGGGTTGATAATACGGTCGGATCTGACCGTTGGCATCAATCAGTTCGTCGAAGAGATCAGCGGGGCGATAGGATTTAAGGAGCACCCTTCACTTAGTAGCAGGCCCCTTGCCAGTGACGCTAACACGCTCAAAAGAAACAGATTGCTGTTTTTGGCTCCATTAGAGGGGTGCGCAATCGTAGCCAGTTGTCTAAAAAGAGACACAACAGCCCTGCCGATTCGAACGCCATTTTGCAGGTTTGTTTTGGCGGTCGCTGCTTGCCCAATCCTGCCAATGAATTTATAGGGATTGTGTGGCAACCATGACACACCGTACCACATTTGCCCTTGATGAAGCGACCATGACACGCATCAAGAACTTGGCAAAACCGGACGAAGCTCGGTTTGGAGGGTAAGAGTGTTGGACATCGGTGGTGCTGGTTAGGCGTAGTAACGCAATCATAACCTACCGATTTGGGCATGGCATCGAAATCCGTGTGTCATGCCCTCTTTTTTAGACGGTAAAGCACTGCCTATTAAATGGTTCACAAATC
>CALQFT020000123.1 GCA_943329925.2 Opitutus sp. GAS368 | reverse complement strand
CGCGTGCAGCGGATGCTGACCAAGTAGCGGTTACTCGCTGCTCGTCTTTTAAGCCGGTGCTCTTGAGCTGAACGTGTCCTTACTTAAAGGCGGGATGCTCGGGATTTCCGCTGCTCAAAACATACGCCACAAGATCAAGTATTTCGTCTCCCCTTTGGAGTCCATCCCGCGGAGCAACTCCACCCTTACGTACAGCGGCCGAAAGCAAAAATAATCCCATTCACACAGCGAATCTCCTCCGGTTGGCCTTTGGATTTTTGGGCCGCCGCCTTTGGCGCTTGTGCGGCCACGGCAATGGCGGAGAACGCCGCTAAGGAAAATAAGAAGTTTTTCATGAGGGGGAATCAGGCTAGCCAAATGGAGAATGGTTATGGGAGGGGCGTTGGCGGGCTCAAGGGGCGGTTGGGGTGACGTGTACATCGTCTATTTCAATGCCCTCGGCGCCGCCGTTCTGCATCCAGAGAAGTTTGCGCTTGGTCGCGTTGAAGTTGGGACGAACCAGAGTGCGGGCCCATGTCTGGCCGTCCAAGGACATCGCCACCGACTCGCCGGAGAAGATCAGTTTGACTTCACGCCACACATTGGCGGAGAGGTCTACTTTTTCAGTGGGGAAATATTCGTTGGTACGGAAGGCTCCGCTGAGCGGGTCGGCTTCGCGGCTGTTCTGTCGCAGCGGTGCGTTCGCGTCTTTGGTGTGGGCGTCGACTTCCAAAATGATGGAGTCCCGCAAAAACTTCACGCGGAGCATGTGATCGACGCTGCCATAACCGTCATCCCCGTCCACGAAGAGCCAGAGCATGCCGTCGGAGCTCAGCTGGCGGTAGCGGAAGGAGATCGTAAGGTCCTTGCCATCTAGGGCGAGGTAAACCATGGGAGGATATTTGCCCCCGCTGGCGCCATGGGTCCACATCACGCCATCGCGGATTTCGGTGTTCTTGTTCGGCAGGGGAGTCAGAAAGCGCTTCGCGTCGAAGTCAGCCCCGAAGGTCTCATGCACACTGAAGGCGTTTTGGGGTGCTGGTGAACCAGTGGCCTGCTCGCCGGCGGGCTTGTTGCCCGCAGTTGCCTCAATATTGGGTGACGCCTCGCCGGCTCCAGCGCTCATGGAGCAAAGCGTCGCGGCAAAAAGAAAGCGGCACGCAGAGGCTGCCAACCCGTCAGATGTTTTCACTGGGAGTGAACGTTGAGCGGGTGCGGGCAGGGGGCGAGGTGGTGGAAAATTTGGGGGCATAAAATGGGCGCATTATTTTCCCTCATTCCAGAGAATGTAGGTCCCGCTTTTTCCTGCGCACACGATGTCTTTCCAACCATTGCCATCGAGGTCTACGATACGGATTTGCAGACCTGTGCCAGGGCCGTTTTCAACGATGGGAAACTTCTGGAATTTCTGCTGCTCCTTATTCCATTTAAAATAGTAGAGCACTCCCGGTTCGGCATCGCCGGGGTCATTGCCGCTGTGCGCTTTGACGCGGCGACCGGTGATGAGCTCGGGGTGGCCGTCGTTGTTGAGGTCTTCCCACGCTAGGAAGTGGGGCTGGGAGAAGCGGTCATCAATGAGGTGATGGCGCCAGTTAGTGCTGCCATCTTTGTTGTCGTCGCGGCGTTCTTCCCAATAGAGGCCGTAGTTGTGGCCATGTCCCCAGATGATGTCGTTGCGGCCATCACCAGTGAGATCGACGACAAGCATGGGGCAGCTTGCATGGGGAAAACTCCAGTCGTTGTGCAGGATCCAGGGCTTGTTTGTCGCGTTCTGTTTGGGGCGTTCATACCAGCCTTTGCTGAAAATGATGTCCTCGAGGCCGTCTCCATTGATGTCGCCAAACCCGATGCCATGGCCATTCACATTGGGGCCGCCTTCCTGAATGGTCCACGGCTCGAGGATGGGTTCGCCCTGAGCGTTTTTGGCTAGTTTGTAGACCATCGCGGGATTGGTTTCCTTCCAGGAATTCACCACAAGTTCCGGGATTCCATCTCCATCAAGATCGCGAAAATCGGTCCACTCATTCTCTTTGAGCTTGGTATCAATGAGCACGTGTTTTTTCCATAACTCGCCCTTTGCCAAACCCTCGGCCTTAGGGTTTTCATACCAGCAGATCTCAGTGTCCATGAAGGAGCCACTGATGATGTCCGGCCAACCATCGCCGTTGACGTCCCACGCGTGCTCGCCGTTGTTCGTGAGGTAGTCGGGTGGCTGAATGCTGAGTTTGCGAAGTGGCTTTTGCTCTTTAAAGTCCGGACCGGGATACCAGAATTCACCCGCGCTAATGTCGAGCTTGCCGTCGTTGTTGAAGTCTGCAATTGCGCAGCCTTCGTTGTTGTCCAGATGCAGCTGTTGGACGTGGAATTTCAAACCTGCGGGTTTGGCCGGCTTTTCCGCAGCGAAGAGATGGATGGGTATACAGGCTGCCGCAAGGAGGGAGGCGATTGCGATGGGGGGGGCGTTGGGTTTCATGAGGGGAATTGGATGAGTTTCTGCCTGTGGTTGCTTTTGTTCCCGGCAGACGGGGTGACCTAGGCGTTTGGATATGAGTGGCCGCTCTGCTGCCAACTCGCTTAGCGAATCGCAGCCCCGCTCAAGCCCATCTACCCGCCGGTTTTAACTTCAATGACGTCGTGCGGCGCGCTTTCCCGTTGCCCTGCGGGAGTCACTCGGATGTAGCGCGCTTTGGAACGCAATTCGCTCAGCGTACGCGCCCCAAGATAACCCATTCCACTTTGAATCCCGCCCGCTAACTGAAAGACAACCTGATCCAACTTTGGCGAAAGTTCCTTGAGCGCCTCGATGCCTTCTGCGGCCACTTTGCGCGCCGAATCTTTTGCCGCATGCCCGTAACGCGCAGCGCTGCCAGCGTTCATCGCCGCGAGCGAGCCCATGCCACGGTATTGCTTGTAGAGCTTGCCGTTGATCTCCATCACGCTTCCGGGTGCCTCGGGACATCCGGCGAGGAGTCCGCCGCAGACCACCGCATCCGCCAGCGTCAGAGCCTTTACGGCGTCTCCCGACTTGCTGATGCCGCCGTCCGCGAGAATGGTCACCCCCATCCGCGAGGCCGCTTCTTTGGCGACGTATAAAGCAGTTAATTGCGGGATCCCGACCCCCGCCACGATACGGGTGGTGCAGATGGATCCCGGCCCTTGACCCACTTTCACCACATTCGCGCCACATTCCGCCAGATATTCCACCCCGGCACCGCTAGTGACGTTGCCCGCAATAATGGTTAAATCTTTGAAAGCACTTCGCACCAGACGCACCGCTTCGCCCACTCCCACAGAGTGTCCGTGGGCGGTTGAAATCGCCACCACATCCACGCCGCGCTCCACCAAGCCGCTGACGTGCCCCAGGATGCGCTCACTATCCAGCTTGCCTGCGGCCGTACGCGACGGGGCTAGGCTTGCGCCGCACAAAAGGCGGAATTTAGTGTCGCGGGACGGCTTCATCTGGGCGTTCTGTTCCTGCCGGATGCGCTCAACGTCTGAGAGCGTGAAGAGGCCTCGCAGCCGGTCTTGCGCATCCACCACGAGCAACTTGTGGGTGCCCACGTGTTCAGAAAAAAAGCGGTCCGCGCATTCGATCGGATCAGAGCCAAGTTCCGTGTCGCAAATGGCGGGAGCCAACGCCCTTGGGGTCATTACTTCGAAGACCTTCTTGTTGGCGTGCCTAAGACGGACTACCTGACCTGGAAGCAACCCCAGAAGATGCCCATCTTTGTCGACCACAGGGAAGGTGCGGAACGTAAAAGCCTTCTCCTCCAAGTATGCCAGTAATTCTCCTATGGATTGATCTGGGGAGGCCTTGATGGGGTCGCCGATGAGTCCGTGCACGTTGTTTTTCACCCGGCTGACTTCCGACAATTGCGTGCGCTCGGGCATGTTGCAATGGATCAAGCCCAGTCCGCCGCAACGAGCCAGAGCAATGGCCATGTCCGCTTCGGTGACCGTGTCCATGTCGGCGGAGACTATGGGCAGGCGAAGGGGAAGGTTTTCAGCTAGGAGTGTGTCGAGTTGAGCATCCCGCGGAAGCACTTCGGAGAAAAGCGTCGCTAGAGTGACGTCGTCATAGGTCAGCGCTGTATGGGAGTGTTCCCTAAAGAAGGCGTCCGCTGGCCGGTAGAACAAACTGTCCAAGGATTGGGCCGAAAGGGGCGATGGAGCCTGCGTGAGAACTTGGGGCGTTGCGTCTGCCATAGCCAAACGTGCACGGAAACTGCTTCTGGTGCAAAGCAGGAAAGCAAAATTTAGACGGCTCCTCCCGCACCCCTGATCCTCAAAGCATTGCAGGGTTTCAGCCAACCAACCACAGGACATTGCCGGCTTCCGGACGGACTTTGCCTGAAGGAAATTGCCCCTGCAGGGCCGCTTGCAGGATCGGCTCCTTTGCGGGATCCTTCAGAAGGAAAAGCACGAAGCGAGACGCATTGATCAGCGGGTAAGTGAAGGTGATTCGCTGCGGTGGCGGCTTGGGGCCGATATTGGGCACCACAAGGCGCACTGTCTCTTCCAATGCGGCTGAGCCCGGAAACAACGAGGCCGTGTGACCGTCTTCGCCCAAGCCCAGCAGCAACAAGTCGTGTGTGTAAAGCGCCTCTCCAAACCGGGCTGCCACCGCAGAAAGCTTCGCCTCGTACTCGCTGGCGGCTACCTCTGGGGAAAGTTCTCCCTTAATCCGGAACACGTTGCCCTCGGGAATGGGCAACCGGCTCAGGAGTGACTCCCGCGCCATGCGGTAATTGCTGTCTGCGTCCTCGGGAGCCACACAACGCTCGTCACCGAAAGTAATCTGCACCCGTTCCCATGGAAGCGCGTCGGCGTGGGAGGCGAGTTGTTCGTACACCGCGCGGGGCGTGTTTCCCCCGGCAAGTCCGAGGCGGAATAGCCCGTTTCTTGCAATGGCTTCGCGGCCCGTTTCAATAATGAGGTTGGCTGCGTCTAGGTTAAATTGCGTGGTGCGCCGGACTCTGGGATCTACATCAGTTTGCATGGGACGAAAGCTTCTAAGACGGCCTCACCTCTGGAGACAAGGGAAAGGTGGAAAAGACTAGCCTTGCGCACATGCAGGCTCCGGTCGTTATACAGGCCGAGTAGTTTGGTAATTAGCATGCCGATGTCTGGTTGATGGCCTACCAGCAACACCCTTTTACAGTGTTGGAAGTCCTCCAGGGACTCTATGGCGGCGTTCGCTGACATCCCGGGCAACGCCCAAGTCGCCGGCGTGACGGTCGCCTTTAATCTTTTTGCCACAATCTCCGCCGTTTCCATCGTGCGCAACGCCGGACTGCTCAACACCACATCCACTTTCACGCCGTGCTCGCTCAAATACTCTCCGACGGACTCCGCCTGCCGCTGGCCCTTTTCCGTTAGGCGCCGCAGATGATCCGTGGGCGCGTGATCTTCCGCTTCAGCGTGGCGCAACAGCAGTAGTTCCATAAATTTAAAAAGCGAATCTTACTGCATTACATCACCATGCCGCCGTCCACGGTGAGGCATTGTCCGGTAATGTAAGCGGCTTCGGAGCTGGCTAGAAACGCGACGGCTCCGGCGATGTGTTCGGGTTTGCCGAAAGTCCCCATCGGGATTTGTCCCACCACCGCTTCCTTCACCTTTGCGGGCAAAACTTCGGTCATGTCCGTTTCGATAAAGCCGGGAGCCACGACGTTGCAGGTGATTCCGCGGCTGGCCAATTCCCGGGCGATGCTTTTGCTCAACCCGAGGACTCCAGCCTTCGAGGCGGCGTAATTTGCCTGTCCGGCATTGCCCATGAGGCCTGCCACGGAGCCGATGTTAATGATCCGGCCGGAGCGCTGTTTAATCATGGGCCGCTCAAAGGCTTGAATGCAGTTAAAGACGCCCTTGAGGTTGGTGTCCAACACCACATCCCAGTCTTCTTCGGAGAGGCGCATGGAAAGGCCGTCGCGGGTTACTCCCGCGTTATTGACCAGAATGTCGATCCGTGAAAAGTCGGCTAGAATTTGCTCCGCCATAGTCACCACCGCACTCCGGTTGGCGACATCTACTGCGTAGGCCTTTGCCAAACCGGCGTGGAGTTTGTTGATTTGCTCCGCCGTACGCATGGCGTTGGCTTCGTTTCGAGAAACCACGGCAACACGAGCGCCTTCGGAGGCAAACATCATGGCAATCGCGTGCCCGATTCCGCGACCTGCGCCTGTGACTACTGCTACTTGATTTGCGAATCGCATCATAAAAATAAAAATCGGTGTCTCGAGGGGTATGGAAAATTGAAGCTTCTTACAGTGCGGCAAGGCCACCGAGTTGTCCAGCTTGAGGGGGCGGTTAGCGATGGTGGTTTTTTGGGGAGTTGCGTCTGGTTTTTTTCACATTCCCAACATCACTCTTTCTCTACGGGCGCTCTTGCGGTTTGTTAGAGCAATGGCGACAGAAACCAGCCCCGCCCTCGAATCCAAAGTTTACTCGGTGTCCGAACTGACGGCCAGTGTGCGCCGGACCTTGGAAAATAATATCGGTCAGGTTTGTGTGGAAGGTGAGGTGAGCAACCATCGACTCCAGGCATCTGGCCATCAGTATTTTACGTTAAAGGACGCCAAGAGTCAGCTGGCTTGCGTTTGGTTTGGGGGCCGGTTTGCGGGGAGTCGATCCATCCCGCTCTCCGATGGAATGGCCGTGCAGATTCGTGGAATGCTTACGGTGTTTGAAGCCCAGGGCAAATATCAGGTCAACGTGCAGTCTGCACAGGCCGCGGGGGCCGGTTTGCTTCAGGCCAAGTTTGAGGCGCTCAAGAGGCGGCTTCAGGAGGAGGGCTTATTTGATAGGGAACGCAAACGGGCGCTGCCCTTTTGCCCTGCAACGGTGGCGTTGGTGACCTCTCCCACAGGGGCCGTGGTGCAGGATATGTTGAACGTTTTGGGGCGCAGGGCGCCGTGGGTCAGGGTGCTGGTTTTCCCGGTGCGCGTCCAAGGGCAGGGGGCGGCGGGGGAGATCGCTGAGGCGATTCGGTTTTTAAATGCTGAGTCCGGCGTTTCGCTGCCGCACATCGATGTCATGATCGTGGGCCGTGGGGGCGGAAGTGCTGAGGATTTGTGGTCCTTCAACGAAGAAATAGTGGCCCGCGCCTTGTTTCAGTCGCGCATTCCGGTGGTCTCTGCCGTGGGGCATGAAACGGACTTTACCATCGCAGATTTCGTTGCCGACCATCGCGCCCCGACTCCGAGTGCAGCCGCCGAGACCGTCGTGCCGGACAGTGTTTCTTTGTTGCGGCAGGTTCAAATGCAGTCGGAGCGTTGCGTTCTTTTGTTGCACAACCGTATGGCCCGCTCGCAACAGCGCCTCGAGTTTTTGGAGCGCAGTGCGTTATTTCGCGAGCCGCGTGCGAGGCTGGCGGAAGCGGCTCAGAGGGTGGACGCCACGGCGGAGGCGTTGCAGCGTGCTCTTCAGGAGCGTTTGGGGCGGCTGTCTCGGCGCTTGGAGCAGTTGGCGGGCGCGGTTCGGGCGCACCGGCCGGATCAGGTGCTGGAGTTGCGTCGCCAGCAGGTGGAGACTTTGGCCGTGCGATTGGAGCGTTCCGAGGTCGCTCAACTGCAGGCGAGGCGTCTTGAGGTCGAAAGACTTCGGCAAAAACTCGTTTTACTCTCGCCGGAGGGTACCCTTGAGCGAGGTTATAGTATCGCACTGACTCCCGCCGGCACGGTGATCCGTAGCGTAAATGACGTCAAACCCGGCCTGCGCATCTCTACTCGCCTGCGCGACGGCAAGGTGGAATCCGTGGTCATCTGACCCGTTTTTAAGAGAGCTCCTGTAACTACTTCCGTTCCGCCTTAACTCTGCCTGCATTGTCTCCATCCCCTTCGTGAAAGCACACCTTCCTAATCATTCAACTCGCTTGTACTTCATCCGTCACGGTGAGGTGGAACATCGCTACCATCGTATTTTCGGAGGTTCGCGTATAGACATGGAGCTCTCACCTCTTGGGCACGAGCATGCGCAGGCTCTCGTCGATTGGTTTGGGGAAACTCCCTTGGACGCGGTTTATGCCAGTCCGATGTTGCGCGTTCACCAAACCGCCCAGCCCCTGCTTAATGCGCGTGGCCTTGCACCCATTATCATGCCGGATTTGCGGGAAGTGGACTTTGGCGATTGGACTGGGTTTCGTTGGCACGATATCCAAGAAAAATTTGGGGTTCAGGCCTTTGATTGGTTGGAATTGTTGGAAAATGGAGGCATGCCCAACGGTGAAACCGGCAGTTCCCTCGTGGGGCGAGTGCGTGCATGCCTTGCGACAGTGCTTCATGAAAATCCCGACAGGAATGTGGCCGTGGTCTGTCACGGTGGGATTGTGCGTGTGATGCTCTCTCTTTTATTGGAGATTCCACTCTCTAGAATGGCTCACTTTAATATTGATTATGGCAGCGTTACGATCGTGGAACTTCAACCCGAAAAAAAACACGCCATCGAAATTGAATTGCTAAACTTTTGTCCTCTGACTGATCGCTCCATGGCGAGAGGCGTAAGCGCCGAGCGCCAGAAGCCTCTGGCTTTCGCGCTGAAAAATTAGTCATACTTATTTAGCGCTCCAACTCATTCATAGCTTGAAGAAAACATTCAAAATCCTTTGTTCTTAGATATGGGTAAGACTGTCATTCTTGGATCAGGTGGGCGGCTCGGTGCCGCCCTTGCTCGCGCTTGGCGTGCCGCCGGCGAAGACGTAGTGGCGCTCGATCGTGCCGCTTTGCCTCTAGGGGCCGACGGCAAGGTTGAATCAGTGCTCGGTGACATCCAATTCGATGTCCTAGTGAACTGTGCGGCCCTGACCAATGTCGATTACTGCGAAACGCATCCAGATGAGGCGTTTAAGGTTAATGGTGAGGCGGTCAATGATATCGCTTTGCATTGCGAAGATCGCGGCATTCGCTGTATTCACATCAGCACGGACTACGTTTTCGATGGCAATACAAGCAAGCCGTATACGGAAGCCGATGCGCCTTCGCCTATCAGCGTGTATGGAACCTCCAAGCGCATGGGGGAAGATGCTGTGTTATCGGCTGGTGCAAGGCATTGGGTGGTGCGTGTTTCTTGGGTGTTCGGTCCGGATCGGGTGAGCTTCGTGGATCAAGTCATTTCCAGAGCTCTTTCAGAGAACCGCGTGGATGCTGTGGATGACAAATGGGCAACCCCCACCTACACGCTAGACTGCGCCACACTCCTTCGGCCCTTCTTGCGGAGGGTTGATGGCGGGGGCCTGTTGCACTTAGCAAACACGGGCGTATGTACTTGGCAGGAATATGGGCAGTGGGCCTTGGATTGCGCCAAAGATGCTGGTCTTCCATTGAAAACACTCAATGTGGGGGGCGTTCCCATGAGTTCAATTAAGGCCTTCATCGCAAAGCGGCCCATTTATACAGCCATGGAGACAGGAAAACTGGCCTCCCTCACTAGGCTGCAGCCTCGCTCTTGGAAGGAAGCGGTCAAGGCGCACGTCTGCGATCAAGTCGAACGCGGCTTCTGGAATGTGTCTTAGATCCCATACAAATAAGGAGTTAAGGCAGTCTCCAAGGATGCGCAGCCCCAGAGCTAGCGCTTTGGTCCCACTTCAGCTTTCTTTGTGTCTGGGCACGATGCAGAACTGCGGCTCCTCGCTCTTCGGGATCTGTTTTTCTTCCCCAGCCGCCTAGGGAAAAGTGCTTAACGCTCAGGGCCTTGTTCGACTCAAACCCGCTTCAACCGCTTCAACCCCAATCAGCCGAAAAACACAAGTCAAGCGATGCTCTCCAAAATGGTTTTGCGCAGCCTCGTCTTGCCGTAAACCGTACCGTTCCGCCCCTGCAACGCCATGATTTTCAACCTCCTGCTTTTAGCCCATAAAGATATTGCGTGCCAAATAGCGCTGGGCATACCCAATCAGGCTAGTAGGCAGTGAGGTCTAAAGATTAGGATGCCTTACCCGTTGAATCCGGGACTCGGATGCGCCGAGTCACTCTCAAACATGCCGCCTCCATGAAATCCCGCAAATCACCAACCTCTTCTCGTGAGCGAGTTCACGGGCCCGTAGCCTCCAGTCATGCCGGAGGCATGCCCGCGATTAGCCGGCGGTTGAGCGCAGCGACACCGCCGGAAGCCAGTAGAAAACACAAGGCATCCCAACGGGATGCCAGTGCGCGTTGGGTGCGTCATCGGAGGTTTGGATCGCTTGCTGGCATCCCTTCAGGAGGCGGTTCGTTCTGGACATATT
>CALQFT020000122.1 GCA_943329925.2 Opitutus sp. GAS368 | reverse complement strand
TTTGCGTTGTAGGAATTGAAATTGGTTTATAAGACGGTTTAGACGTTCTCTCTTGGATTTTTGATTTCATCTAAACGATATGAAGCGAAAGGAGAATGAAGATGGGCCACCATCCCGATAGTTGCCCCAAGAAGTGTAGCAACAATTGTGCCTGCGGCTCCCACTTGCCACTTGCCACTTGCCACTCGGCACGTCGGAGCGTCGGAGCGTCGGAGCGTCGGAGCGTCAGAGCGTCAGAGCGTCAGGGGGTACGCAGGATCAGGCGTAAAGCATCGACGCGGGGACGCGCATTTGCAAATGCAGCTTCCAAGGCCGTCCGTTGAGCCTCCAGAATCGCAATTTCCTCGGGGCGCACATGGTCGTTGAGCTCGCCCAATTCCTCCAAACGACTCACCTCCGCCCGCAACTGGGCGTTCATCTGGGCCGTCGCCGATTCTACGAATGCCTTGGCCCGCTCATTGCCCAGTTCTTGGGCCTTGGCCAACATGGAGGGAATTAATTTACGCCGCACCACCGCCTTTTCCAGCAGTCGGGTGCTTTCTCCCGCCTCCAGCACAAGCGCGCTCGCGGGAAACTCATCGGTGAGGTCGTGTAATTCATGGTCGACCAGCACTCTCACGGGCGTGGCAGGGAAAAAACGGTCGGAGTGCAGGGATGTTTGTGCGACGCACTCCACCACGGCGTACACTTCGAGCAAGAGCGATTCCTTTCCTCCCCCCTTCCATACCCCAAAGGACGAGTTACCCGATTCGCCACCCAGCATCATTTCTAGCGCCCCCGCTACCAGCGGATGGTCGGCGCTCAAAAAGGTGACATCTTCCCGGCTCAGCGCCCGCCCTCGCTCGAAGGTTCCCACGAGACCTTCCACTGAGAGGCCTGGCAGCGGTTCCTTCTGTAAAAATCCTGGTTGCAGGAGGAAGCTGCGGTGCTCTCCGCCTTGGGGTTCAGCGCCGATTCCCAAGAAGTCGAGGAGTCGCAGGAAAAAGGCCTCAAAGGAAATGTCGCTATCCGCTGTTCGGATCGCTTCCAACACCCGCTGCGCCTCTGGTTTGCGGCAGGAACTGCGCTCCAGCAGTCTGTCGTATCCGTGCTTTAACTGCACGGCAACTTTCGTCCGCAACGCGGCCGTTTGCTTGATGAAGGCCTTGAGCTGTGGGGGCTCGAATTCCTCGCAAAGCGCTTCCAATTCAGAGCGTTGAATCGCTGCGATGGAAGCTGCCCCATGAGGCGTCGCTTCAAAAGCGCCAAGGCCTTCGTGGTACCAGCGCGCCAAAACCTCCTCCTCGGTACCGCTCAAATAGGGGACGTGAATTTGAATTGTGGCGGTCTGTCCTATGCGGTCCAGACGCCCGATTCGTTGTTCGAGTAATTCGGGATCTGTGGGAAGGTCGAAGAGTACCAGATCGTGGGCGAATTGAAAGTTGCGGCCTTCACTGCCAATTTCGGAGCAAATAAGCAGGCGCGCTCCTTCCGGTTCTGCAAAAAACGCTGCGTTGCGATCCCTTTGAATGAGGGTGAGTCCCTCGTGGAACAAACCGGCGAGCACCGCCATCTCGGATTGAAGCTCTGTATGAATCCGTTCCGCAAGGCGGCGGGTTTTGCAAATTAAGAGCACCTTGGCTTCCGCTGCCTCTTTGAGAAACGAGACCAACCACTTGATCTTGGCTGTAAAAGCACTCCCATCCTTGCCCGGCTTGATCTTTTCCAAGAGAGCTTTGCGTTCAGGGAATCCAGACAACGCGGCCCTCGTGTTGCGGAACATCACACGCCCAGTGCCAAAGGCGTCGAGAAGCGCCACAAGGAGAGGCTGGCGGACGGCTTCGTCTCCAGCCTGCAGTGCCTTGCACCAGTGCTGAATGCGTTCCGAACGTGCTCCGAAAAACTTGGCTTCTTTGGCCGTAGGCGTTTCGCCTGCAAGCAGTCGGTCTACGGTCGCTGCGACAACTTCGTAGTGGCCGGCCTCTTCGGTAAAGCGTTCCAGCGCAGCGTATCGAGCCGGATCTAGTAGTCGTAACCGCGCGAAATGGCTTTCGGGGCCGAGTTGCTGGGGCGTGGCGGTGAGCAGAAGCAGGCTTTGAATTTTAGATGCAAGCGTTTCTATAAGAGTATATTCCACGCTTGGATCTGCCGCGCTCCAGCGCAGGTGATGGGCCTCGTCGACGACCAATAAATCCCAACCCGCCTCTGCCGCTTGAGCGCCGCGCACTGGGTCGCCTGCCAAAAAAGCGACACTCGTAATCACTAACTGATTCTCTAGAAACGGGTTTACTCCAGGCTGGGTCGCCTCCACCGCAATGCACCGATCTGCGTCGAATATGCTGAAGAGCAGGTTGAAGCGCCTCCACATTTCCACAAACCATTGGTGAATCAAGGGTTCCGGTAGTAAGATGAGCACCCGCCCAGCGCGGCCCGTGAGGTGAAGCCGGTGCAGAATAAGCCCGGCCTCGATGGTCTTTCCTAGTCCAACTTCGTCCGCGAGCAGTACTCTGGGCTGTGGTCGCGCCGCCACCTCGCTCGCGATAAACATCTGGTGAGCAAGCAAGTCCACTCGCCCGCCAAGGAATCCCCGTACTGGGTTTTGTAAGATCGCCGCCCGGCGCCACAAGGACTCCGCCCGCAGGTCAAAGGCGTACAAATCGTCCACCTGTCCGGCGAGCAAACGTTCTTCCGGTGAACTGAAACTAATTGTGTCTGAGAGATGTGCCTCCGGGATCTCTTTTTTTCCGGCGTGGTAAAATAAAAGCCCGTCGCGTTCTTCAACTGCATCCACCACAAAAGACTCCCCACTGTGCAATTTAAGGCGGTCTCCGTCCTTGAATCGCACTCTGCGCAACGGGGCGTTCTTAGATGCGTACTGTCGTTGCTCTCCCGCCGCTGGGAAAAAGACCTCCACCCTCGATGCATCAGTTTTGAGCACAATACCCAGCCCCAGTTCGGGTTCTGTATCACTCACAATCCGCTGGCCGGCCAGCATCCGTTGGTTATCCATAGAAAAGCGGGCAGCACACTAACCGGCTGGGGAGGCGGCTGGAAGCTCGTTGCGATTTAAAAACGGTGCCCTTCCGGCTCCGGCCCTTTAGACTGCTCCCCAAATGGTTGTTCTCGGTACAAAACACACTCTTAGCGTGCTGCGCGAAATGCCGCAGGGCTTTTACCTCGATGCACTGGATTTGGGAGAAGTCCTTTTGCCCCGAAAATACGCGACTGCGGGCATGGCCCTGGGAAGCGAGGTGGCGGTGTTTTTGCACCACGACTCAGAGGACCGGCTTCTGGCGACGACGTTGAATCCAGTGGCAGTATTGCGGCAAGTGGCTGGATTTCAAGTGGTAGGAGCACGGGGTGGCGTGGGTGCCTTTTTGGATTGGGGGCTGGAGAAGGACTTGCTGCTGCCGTTGCGCGAGCAGACGCGTACTCCAGAGTTGGGGGACTGGGTGGTGGCGATGGTTGTGTTGGACGAAGTTTCTGGGCGGCTAATGGCTACGATGCGTTTCGCAAGGTATCTGAATCAGGCCGAGCCCGATTTTGCCGAGGGAGACAAGGTGGAAGTCGTTATCGCAGAAGAAACAGAGCTTGGGTACAAGGCAGTGATTCGTCACGCCCACTGGGGGCTATTGTATAAGAACGAGATTCCCTCTCCTCTGGTTCCTGGCGACGAGATGGACGCATTCGTGCGTAAAATTCGTCCCGATGGCAAGATTGATCTGAGTCTGGATGCAGCTGGTTATCAGCGGGTTAAGCCATTAAGGGACAATATCATGGAGGCTCTTAAGGCCGCTGGCGGACGCCTTCCCCTAGACGACAAGACGCCGCCGGAGGTCATTCGCGCACAATTTCAGACGAGTAAAAAAGCCTTCAAACAAGCCCTTGGCGGACTCCTTCGCGCAAGGCGCATCGAGTTTGTAGAGGGCGGAATTGCACTGCTGCAGCCTAAATCCTAAGCAAACAAGTCCTTTACCGCGACGCCTTTGCCATCTTGGGTCGCATAAAATGGGCGGTTTTCGACTTCAAACATCGTCTTGGGACTGATTCCCATCGCAGTGAAAATCGTGGCGTGTAAATCGCTGACGGAAACCGGCTTCTCCACCGCAATGCAGGGCCGTTCCGGGGCTGTCGCCCCATACAGGTAGCCTTTTTTCATGCCGCCTCCGAACATGGCCACGGAGCATCCGCCCGTAAAGTGGCGGTGCAGGCCGTAATGCGCGGGTTGATCCATCGTATCTCCTTTGTGAGCAGCCTGATCTCCTGCGCTGGAACCTACAGTTCCCTCGACCATTGCATCTCGGCTGAACTCTGTGGCGATGACCACCAAAGTGCGATCCAGAAGGCCGCGGACTTCCAGATCGCGGATTAGCGTGGCAATGGGAAGATCGATTTCCTTGTGCATCCGCACTAAGGTTTCGTGGCCGTTTCCGTGCGTATCCCAGTGCAGGAAAGGCACGTATTCCGTGGTGACTTCGATGAAGCGAGCGCCGGCTTCCACAAGGCGACGAGCTAGGAGACAGCCTCGTCCGAAACGGCTTGTGTCGTATTTGGAGGTACTCTCTGCAGGTTCGAGAGTTAGATCAAATGCGTCGCGGTCCTTGGAGCTGAGCAATCGGTAAGCGTTTTCGTAAGAGCGCACCATGGATTCGCGTTGGTAGTCGCTGAGGAAGTCGCGGTTGGGACTTTGATCGACGAGCTTGCGATAAAGTTTATGCCGGTTCTCAAAGCGGCCGGCGGTCATGCCGGCGGGAGGGTGCACCGATTGGGCCGCCTCCTCGGGGTAGGGGAGGTTCATTGGTCCGTACTCGGAGCCGAAGAACCCGGCTGTGGTGAAGGCTTTGATTTCCTCCGATTCGCCGCTGTCCAGTCGCTGGCCGATGTTAATGAAGGCCGGCAGCACTGGATTGCGCGGTCCAAGTACGCGTGACATCCATGCGCCAATATGCGGACAAGCAACGGTTTGCGGCGGCACATAACCGGTATGCCAGTGGTACTGGTGGCGCGAATGCAGGATGCTCCCGAGGTCCGGTTGCACATGGGAGCGAATGAGCGAACCGCGGTCCATGACCTGAGCGATGGACTCAAGACCTTCGCAGATTTTGATGTGATCCACGGCCGTATCGATGGCGGGGAAGGTGGAAAGGATGTCCTTCATTGGGCGGCCCTTCTCGTAGGGAAGATAGCGCTTCGGATCGAAGTTGTCCGGGGCGGCCATTCCCCCGGCCATCCAGAGAAGAATACATGCGTCTGCAGTGGGTCGGGGCTGAACGAGTTCGGAGTTTGAAGCGAATAGCTTCGGCTCGCGGGCCATCAGCGCTGCCATAGATCCAGCGGAGAGTTTTTTGAGAAAATCCCGGCGAGTGTGCCCGGGATCCAGCGGTAGGGGATTCATATAACGTCTTTAGGAAAGCGGTTAACGGATGAGTTGAAATTCGGGCAGGTCGAGGATCGCCCATAGCAAATCCTCTACCGCCTGAGGGGTGGGTTTTGTGCCGAGCACCTCCATGGCGGCATCCCGTTCCTCTTTGGAAGGCGGTCGGCAAAGGCTGCTATTATACAGTCGCTCTAGCAGCGCCATGGGCTCCCCGGCGCTCTGCGAGAGAAGTCTCGGCGCGCCCGCCTCGAGCAGTTTGTTTAGGCGTGCTCCCGCAGATAGATCAAGGGCCTCAAGGGTGCTGAGTTCCTGCGGACGGCTGGTAACGATTTGGTCGCGGTTGGGGCGCCCCAGCGTGCGCATGAGCAGGTCAGATTTCATGAGGGCAGCGCGTGCCGGGGGCTTGGGCTGCCGTGCCCAGAGGTAATCTAGGGAGAGGCGTGCCGGTACGAGCTCAGCGGCCGGAGGCTGCTCTGAGATCGCTGCGGTCGTCCAAAGTGCGCTCTGGAACTCCATTGACGGAGATACTTTCCACTTTGCTTTTTCCACAAGAGGCCCGAGCTTGCCCTGCTTAAGCCACTCTGCGGTGAAGTTCGCCGTGCTGCTCCATGACGCGTCGGTTCCCAATGTCTGCACGGAGCCGTCGGGGAGCGTCAGTTCTAGCCCGAGGCACACGGCGGCGCCCGGTTTGCCGTCCGTACGCGTGGTGGCAATCGCCACCGCATTCTCCCCTTTTTGGAACAACTTTTCTGGGTACAGTTCGCTTGTTTTGCCAAACTTGACCTGCTGCGCACCTTTGAGTTCGGTGCCGTTGACAAAGACCCGCACGTCCTGATTGGACGCTATCACTCCTACGACTTTCGAGGGTTTGGCTGCGCAGTGGATGGTGGTTCCTACCACGTGGAGATTCCCGCTCGCGGGCTTTCCGTCCGGCGCCGTCGCGGTGGCTGGCGATTGGATCCACTCGGCGGGAAAGGGGCGCACTCCAGAGGCTTCAGCCTTGGGTTCATTACGGCGCACGGGCGCATCCCATGTCGTTGGTGCTGCCCCGGTAAAGCGCCAGACTGCGTCGACAAACTGTTCGGCTGAAAGTCGTTTCGCACGCGGTCCCCTAAACACAAAAGACGTGGTGGAGTCCTCTTTCACCCTCGGGACTACCTCTGCTTGATAGGCCGCCGACGTGGTGATGAGCCGGATTGTCTGTTTGAGGTCAAACTTGTTTTGGGCCAGAGCCCAGCCGAGATAATCCAGCACTTCCTCGCTCCAAGGCTCCGATCCCATTGCGTCTACGGGATGGACTAGGCCGCGCCCAAGCAGGGCCGCCCAAAACCGGTTGACGATTGTGCGCGCGAACCAACCATTTTCGGGATGGGTCATTAACGCTGCGAGTTGTTGCAGTCGTTCGGCCCGCGGCGCCTCCGCGTTGATTTGTCCCAGTTCGGGAAACGGCCACGCGGGGACGGCCATCTTGCCAGTCAACTTTTCGCAGCGGGCCATTTCGATGGGCTTTTCGGCGTAAACCGCGGCGAGACCATAGGCGTCAGTAAGTTTCCAATGGTCGATGAAACTATCGTGACAAGAAGCGCATTTGAGGTTGAGGCCGAGAAAGGACTGGGAGACGGACTGGGCGAATTGCACCTCGCGGGTTTGGCTTGCGCTGACGGTTCCCCGCCAGGTAATCCCTTGGGCGTACCCTTCGGTTTCGGGGGTGGGATTGAGGAGCTCCTTCACCATGGTGTCGTAGGGCCTGTTAGAAAGGAGCGCATCGTAAAGCCATGCGGATACCTGCTTGCGGCCGCCGGTGATGAATCCAGTCCCGGCGTAATCATTGCGCAGCAGGTCGTTCCAGAATGTCAGCCAGTGTTCTGCGAAATCGGTATTGCGCGCGAGCAGCGAGTCAACCAGTTGCGCGCGCTTGTTTGGGGCGGTGTTTTGGCAGAAAGCGGCGAGCTCCTCAGGCGCGGGGAGAAGGCCGATGAGATCAAGAAACACTCGCCGCACAAACGTGGCGTCGTCGGCGGGCTTCGGAAGGGGAACGTTATGTTTTGCGTAATAGTCGGAGAGCAGCCCATCCAGTGGATGCCCCTGAGATTGGGCGCCATTGGGGAGCTGTGGCGGACGGTGCTTAAGCGGCGCATTGTACTTGGGCTTTTCAAAAGCAAAGCCCTCCTCCCACGCCGCCCCGGCTAAAAGCCATTCCCGCAGGATTGTGATTTGGGCGGGGGTTGGCCGTGCGCGATCCTTTGCGGGGGGCGGCATGAGGACTTCGGGATCATCGCTAAGCAATACCTCGAGCATCCGGCTTTTTTCGGGATGGGCGGCGTCTAGTACTTTGCCGTTTTCGCTTCCAGTCAGCAGTGCAGTATTGGAATTGAGAGAAAAGCCGCCCTTCTTTTTTCCGTTCATGTGGCACCCAGAGCAGTGCTCCTTGAGTATCGGGGCGACTTGGTGGGAGAAATCCATCGGCTTCTCACCCTTTGCCTGTGAGCCGGCTAGGATTACTATAAGTGCCAATATGATGGGGCTAAACTTTGTCATGAAAATTAAGGTCCTAAAGACAACCTTTCTGAAGACTGAGGCAGGGTTGAATTCTTAGGTAAAAAACTCTAAACAAGCAGGATAAACGCTCAATGATCGACTTATGGGAAAGCGAATCTCGCCTTCTTCAGAGGGGATTAAAGATTCCCATGCAATACCAAGTCAATTATCAGCTGGGAGAGCGAATGAAGAAGCGCCTCCCTATTCTATTTTTAATATTTTGGTTTGGGGCGATGGTTCCGCTCACGGCCGCGCCTGTCTCTGCGAATCTCATTTCCGAGGGATGGAAGCACCGCATTTATCTGGTCTACCCTCCTGAAAAGCTCAAGGCAGACGAACAGCCGTCTGAGGGGCCAAGGGTAAAAAGCGTCCAACTGAGTGCCGCTCAGGGTGAGACTGAACCCTTCCTCTTGGTACTGCGTCCTGAGGTGCCGTTGCGCGATGTCGACGTGCGACTTTCGGCATTCACCGGCCCGGATGGCGCAGTTATCCCAGCCCCGAAGCTTCCCGCCCGACACCTCGGCTACATTTATATCGACGAGCCTAGCGGCACGCGGATCGCGCAGAAAATGCCGTTTGAAACCGGCACGGGTCTGTTCCCAGATCCGCTTCTGAGGGGCCTTGCATCAGTGCGTCCCTCCCACAATTTGCAGTTCTGGGTGGCAGTGAACGTCCCCCAGGGAACCTCGGCGGGATTGTACCATGGCGAGGCCATAATAACTTTCCGCAAAGAAGGTTGGATGCCACCCACGTTGGAGATTCCAGTGCGTGTGCCAGTGGAATTGACGGTCCGCAATTTTGCGCTACCCCAGCCCTCTCCGTTGCTGAATACGGCGTTTTATTCCGCAAACCAAATTTCAAAGCTCTCTGCCCCGGCAGGCGGCCGCCCTCTCTATGATGATTTTGCAGCGCATCGCCAGACGCCCGAACCGATTCTGCCGGCCCCGGAGTTGCGAGTGCTGGCTGGGGCGGAGCTTTCCGTGGACCTGACGGGGTGGGAAAAGGAGGCCGCGTATATTCTCGAAGAGATGAAGTTGCCGCAGGTTTTTTTGCCTGTTTGGGGCTCTGCGCGAGGGCTGATGCAAGGGGTATACTTTCTGTGGCATTTTCCTGCGGTGACTCGCCAGCGCTGGCCGGCGTTTCCCGCCCCGGGGCTGCCAGGAGCATTTGTTTGTGACGAAGAAGGTGCTTTGACAGTTGATTTCAAAGCGCTATTCGGCAATTATTTAAAGGCGGCGAATGCGCTGGTGGAGCGCCGGGGGTGGGCGGGCAGAGTGCTCGTTTCGACAATGGACGAGCCTTATACAAGTCACGTTGTAGGGGAGGGGAGGGCTCGTGATATTCCCAAAAATAACTATGCGGTCATTCGGAGTTTAGTTGGGTTAATCAGAGAGTCGGCACCACTGTTGAGGACTTTTTGTACGGCCAATCCTGTGCCCGAGTTGGAGGGACAAATTGATCAGTGGTGTCTACGCAATTTGGAGGCCGCTGGGAGCGGAAAATTTCCCGAGCCCACCGGCGGTGGAGTTCTGACGCTTTGCGACAATTACCGCACCTTCATCGATTATCCCATGGTCGCGCCGCGCACGCTTGGATGGCTCTGCTGGAAAACCGGTGCCCGCGGCTGGCTTACCTTTGAAACCATGGGCGAAATCGAGAAGGCGTGGCAGGAACCCGTGCTGGTCTACCCGCAGTTCAAGGGCGGCACGGTTTGGGGGATGGGGCAGTTGTTTTATCCGGACCCCGCAGGCAAGGGGCTGGTGCCCTCTGTGCGTTGGGAAATGATGCGGAAGGGTGCGGAGGATTACGAGTACTTGTGGTTGTTGGAGCAACGTCTCAATGAGTTATTTAAGGCGAAGCAGAACAGTACGTTGGCGCAAGAGGCTCGGGCGTTTTTGGCGAATGCCGCCGAGGGTGTTGCCGGGGTGGGAAGTGAGTTGGAGACCAACTCCAGCGCAGCCCGGCCCAATACGCAGACCCAGGCACTGCCCCACCGGCTGCGTGAAGAAGCCGCACAGTGGCTCGAACGCCTTTCGGCACCGGCGAAGTAAGGGGTTGTTCGCTGTACACGTCGAGGGCTGGCACTTCGCACAAATCCTCCCCGTTTGTATTTTGACTCTACGGTGGAGGCGCATTTGTGGTTATCTAATCGCCCCCAGACTCCGGTGGGTTTCCCTCCCACTTTCTACCCCCCTTTGCTTCAACTGTTTATGAGAACATCCCGTATTATCAGCTCCTTGGTTGTAATGACTGCCCTAGCCGCTCAACCTGCTTTTGCGGAAAAGCTTGAGCTGCAAAAAGGGGATCACATCGCATTTGTTGGCAGCGGGTTGGCTGA
>CALQFT020000121.1 GCA_943329925.2 Opitutus sp. GAS368 | reverse complement strand
GAGCGTCGCCGCGTGGCTTTCGCCCGAGCATTTCAGTAAGCAAGCGTTCGAACAACGCGGAGTGGTCACCGATGCGACCGGCCTTGGTGAACGGCAGCAACCTCGAGCACCCATCGCAAGCGCCACACAGGCGGCACCCGTCACAGCCAAGGACGCGGCTCCTGCGGCTCCCTCCGCCGTGACAAGCGCGCCTCCTACCGAACCGGTTGCAGCCGCGACGACAGATCCCACAGCCACCACTGCCGGAGAAGCCGCCATTCCCGAATACCTCCAAAAAACACCTGAAGGCTTCGTTATTGTCGAAGTTCTCGACATGCTCTACGCCGTGCAGGACTCCCAACTGCGCAAAGACTTCGAGGGCCGCACCGTCCAGTTAATCGCCCAGATGATGCCGCAAAAAGCCGCGCCCGGAGGAGCTGAAAACCGCTTCAAAGCCGTGCGTATGTTTATGACCTGTTGCGCAGCTGACGCCCGTCCAGTGGCAACCTTGGTGGAAACCTCTCCCCTGCCTGACCTACCCGAAATGACCTGGGTACGCATCGTTGGCAAGGCGACATTCCCCGTAGAAAACGGCAAACGCGCGGCCATCATCCAGGCGACTTCGGTGCAGCAAACCAAGCCCCCGGAAGAATCTATGCTGTTCTAGCAACGCCAGTGAGACCGGAATCACATGAACGACGGCTGATGTTGCACATTCGACGATCCCCGCAGAGAATCCCCCCACGATGTTCCCCGATATTGAACGCCTGCTGCTCCTGCAAGATCGCGACAAGAAAGCCCGCCAGTTCCGCGCCGAGCTCAAAAATGTCCCCCTCGAGCGAAAAGCTCTGGAGGAAAAACTAGCTTCGGCCCGCCAACAGGCTACCGATTCCAAGGCCAAACAGCGCGCCGCCGAGATAGAGCACGCCCGGCTGGAAACCGAGATCCGTAGTCGGCGTGATCAGATCACGAAGTACGAAACCCAAAAGA
This sequence comes from Opitutus sp. GAS368, assembly GCA_943329925.2. Taxonomy (GTDB): domain Bacteria; phylum Verrucomicrobiota; class Verrucomicrobiia; order Chthoniobacterales; family Chthoniobacteraceae; genus Chth-196. The sequence goes on along the minus strand of CALQFT020000121.1, from coordinate 9,445 downwards.
TGCAGACGCGTAAGAACGAGGAGTTCAGCGCTTTAAACCATTCTATTACGCACGTCCAGAAAGAGATCTCCGGCTTGGAGGATCGCCAACTGGAATTGATGGAAGTGCTCGAAGCCGTAAAGCCCGAGGTTGCGGCATCTGAAAAGGCAGCGGCCGATGCGACGACGCTAGTGCAGCGCCAGATCACCGACCTGGAAACCAAGGAGCAAAACCTCAAGATTCAACTGGCTGAGTTGGACAGCACAAGGCTCCAGTATACTGCGGGAATAGACGAAGATCTACTGGACGATTACAACCGACTCTTCACCACTAAAACAGTGGCAGTCGTGGAGTTGCACAACGAAGTGTGCTCGGGCTGCCATATGAAAGTGACGGCTTCGACGGTTGCGGCAACCAAGGCGTCCAAGTCGATTGTGCAATGCGAGCAATGCAACCGACTGTTGTACCCCAGCCGCAACTAAGCACCTAATTACCCCATGGTTCAAGTCGACGTCGTCTACCGCGGGGACCTGCGTACCGAAGCCACGCATGGTCCGTCCCAGAGCACCATTTCCACCGACGCGCCCGTCGACAACTGTGGAAAAGGAGAGCTATTTTCCCCCACCGACCTTGTGGGCGCTGCGCTGGGTTCATGCGTGCTCACGATCCTCGGGATTTACGCGCAAAAGCATCAGCTCTGCGTGGCCGGCGCCTCTGCGGTCGTACAAAAGGAAATGACGACCCAACCCGTGCGCCGTATTGCAAAGCTCACCACAGAAATGCGCATCCCGCTCGCTGCGGACAGCCCGCACAGGGAGGCCATTGAGCGTGCCATTTTAAGCTGCCCCGTCCATGCCAGCCTGCATCCCGAGATGGAAAAACCCATCCACTTTCTCTGGTCTAAAGCGACCACCGCTGCCAACTCTTAACCGACTTTTACTATGAAATTTGCCATCTGCAACGAGACCTTCCAAGACTGGCCCTTGGAAAAAGCCTGCGCTTTCTCCCGCGCGTGCGGGTACACTGGAATTGAAATCGCGCCCTTCACACTCGCGGACTACGCCACCGATGTTTCTGCGGCCCAAAGAGTAGCCATCCGCAAAACAGCCGAAGACGCGGGGCTGGAAATTATCGGCTTACACTGGTTGCTGGCAAAAACGGAGGGCTTCTACCTGACAACGCCCGATCCGGCCATTCGCGAAGCCACGGGGGCGTACCTTTGCGAACTCACTCGGATGTGTCGCGACTTTGGCGGTCATGTGATGGTGCTTGGCTCGCCCAAACAGCGTAACCTGCTCCCCGGTATCTCCCACGAGGAAGGGATGCGACTGGCCGCCGATACGCTGCGAAAGGTGCTGCCGACGCTTGAAGAATGCGGGGTAACCATTGCAATCGAACCACTCGGACCGGAGGAAGGCGACTTTCTTAACACGGCCGATCTCGGGGTAGAACTGATTAGGCAACTGGATTCCCCTCATTTCAAACTACACCTCGATGTAAAGGCGATGTCCAGCGAACCGACGCCCGTCTGCGACATTCTGCGTAAACACGCCGCTTCGTTGACGCATTTTCACGCCAACGACCCCAATCGTCGCGGCCCGGGTATGGGAGATGTCGACTTTAAGCCGATTCTCCAAACCCTGCGTGACATCCATTACTCAGGCTGGGTCTCGGTGGAAGTCTTCGACTACACCCCCGGCCCCGAATGCCTCGCTCTGGACAGCATTCGCTATATGGAGCGCTGCTTGGCCGCCCTCGGGTAGCAGGCGCGAAACGGAAAGCCGCAAGGCGCATCGGGCTCCTTGCCGTGTGAATTCCAGCTCATTCTCATAGAAGTTCCCAAACGCGTGGCAGGCTGATCCCACGCCGCACACGGCCAAACACATTCCTCTACCATGAGCCTCGCCATCCATTGGTTCCGCCGCGACTTGCGACTCACCGATAATAGCGCCCTCAACGCGGCGATTGCGGCCAGCGCCAATGTCATACCCGTGTATGTCACAAGTCTCTGGAAGAGCGTCCACCAATGGACAGGAGCCGCCCGTCAACAGTTTCTTGTGGAATGCCTTAGCTCCTTGCACGAATCCCTCTTAAAGGCGGGTAGCCGACTCATCATCCGAGAGGGCGACGCGGTCTCAGCGCTTGCAAAACTGGTTCAGGAAACCGGAGCAAAAGCCGTATACACCAACCGCGATCCGGATCCCTTTGGACAGGCAATAGAGGCCCAATTAAAGGTGGCGCTGGAGCATTTGGGCGTAGCGTTTTTTTGCTTCAAAGACCACGCATTACATGAGCGCGACGAGGTTTTGACGTGCTCCGGCTCGGCCTTTCGTGTGTTCACGCCATACTCCAAGGCTTGGGCGAAGCTTCCTAAGCCGCAACCCGGCCCCAAGGTGACGCACCTCAAAGCGACGGTGCAGCCGGAATCACTGCCCTTACCCACGCTTGCCACTTGGAACCTGCAAGCGGAGGACGTCCAGCTTCCTGAGGCTGGCGAAGCCGCGGCTCAAAAGCGCTTAAGTCGGTTTGTCGAAAACGGCTTTTTAAAATATGCGCAAACCCGGGATTTTCCCGCAGAAGACGGCACTTCCCGTATTTCTCAAGATTTGCGCTTCGGGCTGCTTTCCATTCGCAAGGTATTCGCGGCATTGGAGGTCGGCGCGCGCGGTGCCAAAGTAGATCAGGCACGCTCTGCACAGATATACAACAACGAGCTTTGCTGGCGGGAATTTTACTTTCAGGTGCTTTGGAATAAGCCCGAGGTGCTGGATCTGGAATACAGTCCCGCCTATCGAAAAATGCCCTGGTCCTACGACACGGCCGCCTTCGAACGCTGGTGCGTGGGGCAAACCGGCTTTCCCATCGTCGATGCAGGCATGCGCCAGCTTTTCCAAACCGGCTTCATGCACAACCGGGTGCGTATGATCGTGGCGATGTTTCTCACCAAAGACCTCCATTTAGATTGGCGAATGGGCGAACGCTGGTTCATGAAGCGACTTTTGGATGGAGAAATCGCCTCCAATAACGGTGGCTGGCAGTGGAGCGCCGGCACGGGAACCGATGCCGCCCCCTATTTTCGGATTCAAAACCCTTGGAGCCAGAGCCTTCGCTTTGACGCAGCCGGCACCTACATTAAACAGTGGATTCCGGAACTGGCCCACCTCCCATCGGCCCTTTTGCACAAGCCGCCGCCCCCGGGACTGCGCTTGGCGGACAATTATCCGCTGCCGATGGTGGATCACGCTCGGGAGCGGGATATTGCGCTTTTTACGTACAAGCGCCATTTGAGCTCCGGCCCAAGGCCGGAGTGAACTCCGGCGGGGGGGCACTCCGGTTTGTTGGATCGCCACGGGAAATGAGCAACCTCGCGGCTGGGTGGATTTACTGACTGCTAGAAGTTTTTCTAATTTACTAAGCCGTGTTGGACTTTACTTTGTGAGTTTCAGAAATCCAGCAAAGCGCTTCTCCAAGGGAAATCCCCGAAGACGCGAGTGGAATTCTGAGAACTGAGAAAAGCGGGCGAGCGTGACCTATTCGCTCCAAAAAAGCTCTAATTCGTCCCTGTTATTGAAATAAAACGTCCTCCGGCAATTAAACTCCACGCTTTCAAACAGCCTTTCCAGCAGCAAACCTCGTGACCCTTTTATTTAGTAAGCTATTGCATAGCAGCAGCATCCCAGCACTCGCCCTTTTAGTGCTTGCGGCCCCAATAACGCAGACTGCTGCCCAATTGGCGTTACCCCCCTTCAGCGGCCGGGGTTCGCTCACAGAGGTTCAGAACCCGACGGAAAACTCAGACTCCAAAGACTCAGAACCGCCTGAACCAATACTTTCTCGAAAGGGGCCTTGGGGACAACTCGAGTACTTCGAAACCTTTATCCAGGCCCCAGAGGACATCGTTCTCGCCGCCCAGCCGCGCACCGGAAAAACACGCTGGTTTTTCGGCGGAATGGACACGCAAAGCGTAAAAGAATTTCTGGGCGAACTCAACCTTCCCCACAGCCTGGAAACAGCCCTGTGTGCGGATGATTCCTGGCTCTTAGAGCCCGAGGGAATCACCCTTTCCCCGTCCTCAGCCCAATTGCTGGAATTGCCAGAATCCTCCCGCGCCAAGCTGTATTCCACACTTTCCCGTTGGGAACAGAACTTTTACCATCTGGAGCCGGAAGTTATTTATACCGGCTCGGTGCGCTCGTGGTTCAAGGGCTTTGAAGTGAGCGAAGCGGTACTCTCATTCACCGAAAAAATGTCCTATAAGCTGGGATCAACCCTGCTTTTTGCCGATACCCCAGCGGTGCTCGGTCTTGCCGAGACCGAAAAAGAGCGGCTCGAAATTTTGCGGGCCTTCAGTCGTACGCCGACTCTGGTGGCAAAGGTGCTGATTGAAACAGATTCAAAAAAAGAAGCAGAAGCCTATTGGAGTAAACCATTTAGCGCGCTGGATACCCTTCCATTTTTGGAGGCAGTCACGCGGCATCGAAACCCAGCTCAGACTGACCTGCTCCATCTGCTACCGGCCAACGTCCGTAAAATTCTTTACACCTACCACAATCCGAAGACCTCGCTTTCCGGGTACATGCCCGACTGCCACTGGTCAGCGTTGAATTTCTTCAACGCTGAACCCTTCGATAGGCTTTGCGAACCGGCCAAGGCCACATCTTATGCGCTCGCCAACTTTACTCCCGTGGCTCCGCCTTACGAGCTGGGGGATGTTCTTTTCTTCACCGACACCCAAACCGGAGACGCCTACCACTCCTGCGCCTACGTCGCCGAGGATATCGTATTCACCAAAAACGGCCGCTCCCCACTGCAACCTTGGGTGCTGATGAAGCTCGACAGGGTAAAATCTCTGTACGACATGCATTTTCACACCAACATCACCGCCTACCGGCGCAAGCTGAGCACCTAACCGCTCCCACCCCTAGCGGACAGAAACAGATACGTCTATTTGTCTATTTGTCTGTTAGCAAGGGTTGCCCAACCCACCATTCGTAGTTTAGAGTAACGTCGATGAAATTTAAACTTGGCCTCGCAGCCCCCGGTTTCGCGCTCCTCCTTTGTGTGGGCTTCATCGGGTGCGCCCAAAACGACGATTACATCCCCGCTAAACACGCAGGCTTCCGGCCCCCGACAGGTCCATCGGTTCCCGACGACCTTCCTCCGGTGGAGAGTGCTGCTGAACCGCCTCAAGACGTCCTGCCCCAAGGCGACCTTGGCAATGCCTCGCGCAGGCTCCCGGGCGAACCGCTCCCTCCCTCGGCTCCCGCCCCTTCCTCCACTCCCCTTCCCGCCCCGCAGCCCCCTCCGGAACCGCCCAAAAAAGTCGCAGCCCCGGATTACGCCAAAAAAGTACCCGGAAAACCAGGTTGGATACGCAGCCCCTACGACAACAAAATTCTCGATGCCACTGGCATTCCTCCAGGCACAGAAGTGAAGGATCCGATTTCAGGCCGAATCATGTTAGTTCCCTGATTTCGTTTGAGACGCTAGCCACCCGTCACCCACCCCAAGTTTACTCCCTCGGCACTGCGGGAAATCCGCTTTGCCGAGGGTTTTTTCATGAACCGCATCGCGATTTTAGGTCCAGGGCTGCTAGGCGGCTCCGTGGCGTTGGCGTTGCGCAATGAGCCGGATATTGAAGTCCGCCTCTGGGCACGGCGCCCCGAAGCCGTCGCGCAAGCACGTGCGCTGGAAGTCGCGCCCCTCGTCTCCAGCACCCTCTCGAAAGTAATCTCCGGTGCGAACATCGTGCTTTTATGCGTCCCAGTGGGAGCCATGGAACCACTTGTCCATGAGATGCTTCCTTTTCTGGCTTCAGACGCCCTAGTCACAGATGTCGGCAGCGTCAAAACTTCAGTATGCCGCGCCCTGAGTCCGCTACTAAAGGACCGCGCACTTTTCATTGGCAGCCATCCCATGGCCGGTTCCGAAAAAGCGGGCCTCGCAGCCGCAAGGGCGGATTTATTCCAAAACGCCGTGTGCATTCTCACTCCCGAGGAAGGCATTACGGATCCCCTCGCGGTGTCCCTAGCCCGCGGTTTTTGGGAAAGACTCGGATGCCGCCTGCGCACGCTGCCCCCAACGGTTCACGACGAAGTCTGCGCACTCATTAGCCACCTGCCGCACCTGACGGCCGCCGCGCTTGTCAACACCGTGGGAAGTGTCCTCCCAGAAGCCTTCGAGTTTTGTGGCCCCGGCTTCCGTGATACCACGCGCGTCGCGGCGGGTCTGCCTGTGATGTGGGCGGAAATTCTGCATAGCAACCGTGCCGCCGTTGCCGCAAGCCTGCGTACGCTGATTGAAATTTTACAAAATACCGCCGTTGCGTTGGAAACCGGTGGCTCCACGGCGGAAGCAACCCTCGAAAAATTTCTGGCTGAAGCCAAGCGCCAACGCGACGTTCTACAGCCCTGCACCGCGAAGCCACACGCAGAGGCGTAACTCCACTCAATATTCTTCAACAAGCCCCCGCTTAGCCGCAGACTTTTTACCCTATGGATTGGCACATACACAAAGCTCAGACCCTCAACTGCGAACTGGAAGTTCCGGGGGACAAAAGCATCTCCCATCGCGCCGTGATGCTCGCCTCCCTTGCACAAGGCTCCTGCGTTATACGCGGATTTCTTCCCGGGGAAGATTGCCTTTCGACAATGAAAGCCTTTCGCGCCTTGGGTGTGCAAATTGAGCAACTGGCCCCCACGACGCTGGTCATCCACGGCACCGGCGGCAAATTCCACGCCCCGGCTGGAGACCTGGACTGCGGCAATTCGGGCACAACCATGCGCCTGCTCTCCGGGTTACTCGCCGCGCAGCCTTTTGAAAGCCGCTTGGTGGGCGACGCCTCGCTCTCGAAGCGCCCAATGAAGCGCATTATCGAGCCGCTCGCTCGAATGGGCGCCCGCATCGAGGCGGAAACCCGCCCGGACTGCCCGCCCCTGCGTGTGCATGGCAGTGCACTCAAGGCCATCGATTACGTCTCTCCGGTGGCGAGCGCCCAGGTGAAAAGCGCCATCCTGCTGGCGGGACTTTTCGCCTCGGGCACAACCTCTGTCAGCGAGCCGCACCTCAGCCGCGACCACACCGAGCGCATGTTCGAATACTTCGGCATCACGGTAAAGAGAAGTGGATTGCGAACCAGTGTAGAAGGTGGACAACGGCCCCAGCCCCGCGATTTCCGCGTCCCGGGCGACATCTCCAGCGCCGCGTTTTGGATCGTCGCCGCGGCAGTGCGCCCCGGGTGGAAATTACGGCTCAAGCAGGTCGGCCTCAATCCGAGCCGCACCGGGTTGCTGGGAATTTTAACCCGCATGGGAGCGCGGGTTCGCGAATTTGAGCACAGCAATCTAGGGGAACCCATCGGCACGCTTGAGATCGAGGGCGCCGCGTTGAAGGCCACCCGCATTGAGGGCAAAGAGATCCCCAACGTGATCGATGAACTCCCCATCCTCGCGCTGGCCGCAGCGCTGGCCGAAGGCACCACCATCATCGCCGACGCCGCAGAACTGCGTGTCAAGGAAACCGACCGCCTCGCCGCCATCGCCTCCCACCTCAAGGCCATGGGCGTGCCAGTGGTCGAGCATCCTGATGGACTCGAAATCACAGGCGTCAAATCGCTTCGGGGCGCGACATTGGACAGCTTGGGCGATCACCGCATCGCCATGGCCTTTGCCATCGCGGGACTTTTTGCAGACACTCAGACCCTCATCACAGGAACCGATTGCGTCAACACGTCGTATCCCGGCTTCTATGAGGTGCTTCAAAAAGTCCTCGCCCACCGCCCGGGTGCGGATGCTCTGGTCATCAGCCAGGAACCCGAAGAGACAGTGGAAGTTTAACACAAGCAAGGCCTCCTGATTTTTACCAGTTCATGCAACATCACACAGTCATCGCCATTGACGGTCCGGCGGCCTCGGGAAAAAGCAGCGTCTCCAAAGCCCTCGCCCCACGCTTGGGGTACCTCTACGTCAACACCGGCTCGATGTACCGCGCCGTGACCTGGCTCGCGCTACGCCTCGGCGTCGATGTGCGGGACGCCGCAGCCGTGGAACAACTCATGGAGCAGGCCGCTTTCCAATGCGTAAAGAGCGACGGATTTTCAGCCTTTCTCGTCAACGGCGAGGATCCCGGCGACGCCCTGGTCAGTCCTGAGGTCAACGCTGCGGTCTCGCAGATAGCCACCCTGCAGGATGTGCGCCGTCGTCTGGTTGCCTTGCAGCGCGACTGCGCCCTTATCCAACCGCTGGTCATGGAAGGGCGAGACATCGGGACGGTGGTTTTCCCCGAGACACCCTACAAGTTTTACGTCGACGCCTCCGCCGAAGTTCGCGCCGCACGCCGAGCAGGGCAAGGGCTGCAGGATTCTGTCAACCAACGCGATGCCATGGACAAAGCGAGGAAGGAGTCGCCATTGCTCGTCGCCCCGGACGCGCAACGCATCGACACTTCGCACATGAGCTTAGGCGAAGTCGTAGACGAAATTTTTTCACGTTTGAAAGCCGCAGGAATCAAGCCGCTGAGCGCCTAACCGCTCTACCAAAAAGCCAATTCGTCTTCTTCCACACACGCCTCGGGATTATGGGACTCGTCTACCAAGCCACCTACTACATCACCCGCACGCTGGCGCACCTCTGCTTTGACTTTCGTGTGTACAACCGCGAAGCCATTCCCAAGGAAGGCGGCCTGCTTCTGGCGATGAACCACCAGAGCTTCATTGATCCGCCCCTTGCTGGAATTGCGTGCGACCGTGAAGTTTGTTATCTGGCGAGGAAGTCGCTCATGGACGTCCCCGTGCTGGGGCGTTTACTACCCCCGCTTCATGTCATCCCCTACGACCAGTCCGGCTCGGACATCGGCGCACTCAAAGCGATGATCCGCGTCGTCAAGCAGGGGCAGGCGGCCGTCATCTTTCCAGAGGGCACACGCTCCCCTGACGGCGAGCTGCAACCCGCTCAGGCTGGGGTGGGAATGGTCGTCGCAAAAACACTCGTCCCAGTCGTCCCTCTTCGCATCTTCGGCGCCTTTGACGCCTTTCCTCGCAACTCCAACTCGGTGCGATTCACTCCAGTGACGCTGGTGGTGGGGGACGTATTGCGCTTCACGGCGAAAGACTGCGAAGGCGACCCGCGCATTGTCTACAAGCGAGTGAGCAACACCGTGATGGAGGCCATCGCCGCGCTGCGTTGCCCCCCCCGCAATAGTTGCGTGTAATACCAAATCTTGAAGAAAACTGGTCCTTCTCTCCCGGGACCGCGGAGCCCCAGCTGCGCATTGACGCTCCAAAAACTCAGGCAGTCCTTGCGGAGCTGGGGCTCCGCGCTCCCAGGTGCTGAGGTCTTTTACCATCCATAAACCTACAAGAGATGGTATAAAACCCGGCCGCGAGCGTCAGTAAAGACGCGCGGGTTGCCCAGTGCTTTCCAACACTGAGTTCCACAATTCGCCCTGTGGATCCACCTTGCGGCGCCCG
>CALQFT020000120.1 GCA_943329925.2 Opitutus sp. GAS368 | reverse complement strand
TTGACCACGCTATTTTATGGCGCGTTTGGCGCGTCGCCCTCTTATGCACGGCAGAAGCGATTTGTTTGTGCTTAAGTTTGGTTTGATGGATCCGCTCGGAATGGCTCGTTGAAACGGTTTTCATCGGAGTAAGCGACGGTGCGTCACCACGAGTGATACGGAGGCGCACTGGTTTATTCCCATAGAACGAAAGATACTACAACGGGTGGCTCGTGCTCAATACAAAGAGGCGGGCACGGCTCCCACCGCCACCCGACTTCTTTCAACTTGGCTGCGGCTAACCGTTTTGCGCGCGCTGGCGCAACGCATGGTCAGTGAGCACCAGCACGGCCATGGCCTCCACCATCGGAACGGCCCGGGGCAGCACACATGCATCGTGGCGGCCCCTGGCCTTCAACTCGACGGCATTTCCCTCCGGAGAAACGGTTTGCTGCGCTTTGAAAATAGTCGCTGTGGGCTTGAACGCCACACGGAACACTATCGCTTCCCCGTTGGAAATACCGCCCTGCACTCCGCCAGAACGATTGGTTACGGTGCGCACACGGCCGCTTTCCATGACAAAAGCGTCGTTGTGCTCAGAGCCGCGCAGGACAGTCCCAGCGAAGCCAGAGCCGATCTCGAAACCCTTCGTTGCAGGCAGACTGAGCATCCCTTTGGCGAGATCCGCCTCCAGGCGATCAAACACCGGCTCCCCCAAACCAGGCGGTACGCCGCGCACCACGCATTCCACAACGCCCCCAACAGAGTCGCCATCTGAGCGCACTGCCTTGATGTGGTCGATCATACGCAACGCCATCGCCGTGTCCGGGCAGCGCACCATGTTGGCCTCGACTGAGGAAAACTGGACGGTGTTTGGATCAACTTCTGCGTGAAGATGTTGGATTGATTTCACGTACGCCACTACTTCCAGTCCAGGACAAAGCGCCGCGAGCACTTTCTTCCCAATCGCAGCCGCTGCGACGCGTCCGATGGTTTCCCGTGCCGAAGACCTTCCTCCTCCCTGCCAGTTTCGCACCCCGTATTTAGCCTGATAAGTATAGTCAGCGTGTGATGGGCGGAATGCGTGTTCCATTTCCCGATAGGCCTCGGGCCGCGCGTCTGTGTTGAAGACGTTCACGGCGATGGGGGTGCCCAACGTCTGTCCTTCAAAGACACCGGAAAGAATACGGCACTGGTCCGCTTCGTCCCTCGGGGTGACAATTTCGCTTTGGCCGGGGCGTCGCCGATCGAGGTCCACTTGAATGTCTGCCTCGCAAAGGGGCAGCCTCGGCGGGCAGCCGTCGACTACCACGCCCACGCCGCCGCCGTGGGATTCGCCCCAGGTGCTAATGCGAAATAGGTGACCGAACTGGCTAGACATAATGGCTTTAAGGTTTTGGTTTTACTTGGATGGTTCCGCGGCCGGCTTGGCCGTCGGCACATCCTTCTTCGCGGGCTTGGGGGCCGGCGCGTCCGCGTGCCGTTCTGTTACAGACGGCACTGGCTCGCTCTGCCCAGTGAAGACGTTTGCCGCTTTCTGAATGAGCTCCGCGCTAAGAGGGGAACCTTCCGCAACCAGAATGCTCCCTTTGAGATTCAATGTACCCTCGGCAGGAATGGTGGTTCGGAAGAACGCGCCGAAGCGGCCGTAATCGCGGTAAGCAGAAAACGGGGCGTCTTTCGGGTTGTTCGGATGATTGAGAAATGCGACGGAATAATGCTTTTCACGCAGAACGAAGTGCTCGGCCACCCATGCGTAGTCGCGGTCCTTTTTGGGGTCGGCTTCAGCTTTTGGAAATAAGTAGGTGGTTTGCGTGCGGTCTACTTCACCAGCGGGTCGGAATTGGAACCCCGCGTGCTCGGGATCTCCATCTAGTTTGGTCTCTCCTGTGAGAGCCTTAATCCTAGTGCTCATCTCCACCTGCAAATAGGCGGGTGATGGGGCTGAGTGAACTGTGTAAGTTCTTTCCTCAGATAGAATTGGAGCCTCACTGGATCCTTCCCAAAGAAGCTCAACGCTGAATGTTGCAGCATCTTTGTTTACCTTCTGGCTAATGAACTTCTGGTGGATGATGTTTCCGCCTTTCATGTGCCAACGGTCCACGGTTTGACCGTTGGGCGTGGTGATTTTACTCCAGCCCAAAAACCAGCCGCGATGGTGTGTGAATTCGCCACCGGGCCCTTTTGTAATCGGGGTGACGCCGAGCGCATCCATGACGTGGAGGAAGGGCTTGTAGGTTTCGTGCAGGCGCTCCGGGGTGGATTTATCGAAGGCGTATTGGTAGCGCACGAGTGTCTTGCCATTAAACTGGACGTCCAGATGGTCGCCCTGAGTATCTGCAAAGCTGTAGCCCGAATCGGGTTGAGCCTGCACCGTTGTGCAAAAGGCCAGAGGGGTCACACCAATGAGCAGGAGGAGGGAAATGCGAGTCATACGAATGGGTCGTTTAGAATTTCGAGCGGTGAGGGGGAAGGGGAATGCTGTCGATAAATGGTCTTAACAAGCGTCTTCTCATCTTTCCCGTTTCAGGGTGCTCTCGCATAGCGCAAAACGCAGGCTCACACAAATTGCTGCACCCAATTTTTGACGGCCTCTCGAATGCTTTCGCCAACGTGAGCTGCGGGCGTGACGAATTTTGGGTGGAACCACGGAAATGCGCCGACTAAATCGTGCGTCACAAGAACATGGCCATCACACGCTTCCCCTGAACCTATTCCAATGGTCGGGATGCGTACAGCCTCACGGATTCGCTGGGCGGCCCCTGGTTCCACAAGCTCCACCACCATAGCGAAGGCCCCTGCTGCCTCCAGCGCCAAGGCGTCTTTTACAAGTGCGGTTGCGGCGTCTTCCGTCCTCCCTTTGATGCGGTAGCCTCCCTCCAAAAGAACGCTTTGTGGGAGCATCCCGATGTGCCCCATCACGGGTATCCCTGCCGCAGTGAGTGCTGCTACTTGTTTCGCATGCGAGACGCCGCCCTCCAGTTTTACGGCGTGTGCACCGGCGGCTAGGAGAATCCGAGCGCTCTGGATTGCCGTTGCTTCATCATTGTAAGTGCCTATAGGTAAATCTGCTATGAGAGGTGTGTGGGTTAGGCCGCGGGCGGCAGCCGCGGTGTGGTGCGCCATGTCAGCCAACGTTACGTGCGTAGTGTCGGGGTAGCCCAGTACAACCATGCCAAGGGAATCGCCCACGAGAATCCATTCCACCCCAGCCTCTTCCAATAGACGCGCTCCAGGGTAATCATAGGCGGTGAGCACCGAGACGCGCTTGCCTTGGGCCTTGGCAGCAGCGCAAGCCACTGGGGAGAGGCGTTCGGCAACAGCGGAGGAAATTGAGTGGGTCATTGCAAAAGGTTCCACTGGAGAGCGCTGCGTTGGACGGCGGCGGGATCTTTCAGGGCGGCGAGTAGTTCGCTCACGGTGTGTTGCTGTCCGGGTAGGCGGAGCTCGGGTCGGATTTCGGCGAGGGGTACGAGCACGAAGCGGCGCAGGTGCAGGCGGGGGTGCGGGATGACTATGTCCGGGGTGGAGAGGGTGAGGTTGCCGGCGTAGAGGATGTCCAAGTCAATGGTGCGCGCAGCGTTGCGTGGACGCTTGGAGGGGCGTCCCATGGCTGATTCGATGCGCTGGAGTGCTTCGAGCAGGGTTGCCGGGTGTCCGTGAAAGTCGAGCTCCACGACGGCGTTTAGAAATGGAGCGGCATCCGGTTCGGTGCCAACCGGTTCTGTTTCGTATAAACTGGAGCAGAGGTGGCGTCCTCCAGCCCCCTCCAATTTTTCCAAGGCTTCGCGTCCGGCAAAAAGAGCCTGCAGGCGGTCTCCGACGTTGGATCCAAGTGCGATGCCTGCGCGCATAAGTTTTTGGACGCGAGCGGACTAGATTAGTCCCAAAACGTCCTGCATGTCGAATACGCCCGGATCCTTTCCGTGCGCCCACAGCGATGCCCTCAACGCCCCCATGGCAAACGTCTCCCGGCTCGAGGCCTTGTGTGTTAACTCAACCCGTTCACCCAGCGCTGCAAATATCACCGTGTGATCCCCCACGACGTCCCCTCCACGCACAGCGTGCATTCCAATTTCGTCTGCGGTCCGCTCCCCGACAATTCCGAAGCGCCCGTGACGTGTGTCATTCTGGTAGGAAAGATGGCGCGCCTCGGCGAGGATTTCCGCGAGACGCTTGGCTGTGCCACTGGGGGAATCCTTTTTCATACGGTGGTGCATTTCAACCACTTCCAAGTCGAAGGAAGGCCCAAGGATTTCAGTCGCTTTGCGGGTCAGCCAGAAGAGCGTGTTTACTCCCACGCTGTAATTGGGCGCGAAGACGATAGGAATGGATTTGCCCGCTTGTTGGATTGCGGCGATTTGGGCGTCGGAGTGACCGGTGGTTCCGATGACCAAAGTGCGTTTGTTTTCGACACAGAGCGCGAGGACGCCATCCAGCGTGGCATAATGGCTGAAGTCGATGACTGCGTCACAGTGAGCGAGGGCCGCCTTAAAGTCATCGCCAGCATCAATTTCTGCGGCGACGGAAAGTTCAGGGAAGGAAGCGGCGCACTGAACCAAGGCCTGCCCCATGCGGCCACGTGAACCATTAATTAGAAGGCGCAAGGAATTGCTCATCGGAGTGTGCTCTGGCGCTACAAGTTACAGTAAACCGGTGGCGCGCATTGCCGCCTCAACCCGGGCCCGGCTGCTTTCGGTGAGCGGCGCCAGCGGAAGTCGGACGTCCTCCTTCATGCGGCCCAACAACGAGAGGGCGTACTTAGCCGGGGCGGGATTGCTCTCGACGAAGAGCTCTTTGAAAAGGGTGTAGAGCTGGTAGTGCATGGCTCTGGCGCGAGTGTAATTGCCTGAAAGAGCAGCTTTTACCAATTCAACAACAGGGCCGGGGGCGACGTTGCTCGCAACGCTGACCAAGCCCACCGCTCCCACGCTTATAAATGGAAGCGTCAGCGAGTCGTCTCCTGACAAAAGTTCAAACGTTTCCGGGAGTGCGCTGCGCAACTGGCTGATACGCTCCACCGAACCGCCCGCTTCCTTGAGTGCGACAATGTTTGAGTGGCGTTGGGCGAGGGTGGCCACTGTGTCTACGCCGATCTCGATCCCGCAGCGGCCGGGAATGCTGTAAAGCATGATGGGCAGTTTGGTCGCTTCGGCGATTGCGGAGTAATGGGCAACGAGGCCTGCCTGAGTTGGCTTATTGTAATATGGCGCAACGATTAGCGCAGCATCGGCACCGAGGCGTTCCGCTTCACGGGTGAGCGCCACGGCCTCTGATGTGCAGTTGGAACCGGTGCCTGCGATGACTTGGCAGCGTCCCTTTGCCGTCTGGACAGCGAGCTCGATGACGCGATGGTGTTCGTCATAGTCTAGGGTGGGGGATTCGCCCGTGGTACCCACCGGCACAACGCCCGTGATCCCGGCAAGAATCTGCGATTCAATGAGCTGCGCAAACGCGGATTCATCGAGATGTTGGCCTTGAAACGGCGTAACCAAGGCTGTGAAAGTACCTTCAAACATAGGGCCAAAAAGGGTAGAGGAGGGAATCGGGAAGCGCAAGCCCCCCTGAAATAGCGTTCAGCCGGAGATCTCCGACTGGAAGAGTTGGAGGTTACGCTTTGGGCGGTTGAAATTGAATGCCTTCTGCTTGAAGGACTTCAAATACGTGAGCAAGCAGCGTCTTGTAGTGTTGTTGCACCACCAAATCTCGCGCCTCTTGTTGGAGGGCGAGAAAGTCGTCGTGATCGTCCTTGAGCTTCCAGCCTAGTAACGTCTGAAGTTGCGTGTTGGGATCCGGTGGCTGCGTGTCGGTGACAAGCCCTCGACTGGTTGCCCGCTCCTCGCTGTCGAGGGTGAGCTCGTCGATACGGGTCTTGAGTTCGGCGTTGCGTAATTCCAACTGTTGGTTGAGGCGGTTGAGTTCGTCATTGGAAAACTCACCGGGGTTGGGCTGGGGTAAAGGTTTCTCCGCACGTCTGCCTCGGCGGGGATCTTCGTCCCTCTGCCGCAACTGTTTTTGTGCTGTGTGCAGCTCGTTGCGCAGTCCCACGACATGACCTTCAATTTGGCGCAGTGCGTCAGTGAGATTGAAGTGAGGCGTGGGGGCACCCCGGCGACCCTGTTGGGGGTGAGCGGTTTGTGAACCCTGGTTGGGGACTGTCTTGGAAACGTAAACAGGCCGGGTCTTGTGTCTGCCAGCCTTCTCGGAGTCCTCTTTGGATTCGTCATTGTCGTCCTCGTCGTCGTCACGATCTTCGTCGTCACTGTCGTCGAGGTGATCCTTTTCGTCGCCGTTTTCCCGAGCACTCTCCTCGCGGTCCGCGTGAGGAGTTCCTTCAGCTTCCTGCGAATCTTCTGCATCCGCGGTGTGTTCTGTCGCCGCGCCACGGCCTGCCGGCGGGCTCTTTTTCTGGGCGGGAACTTTCAACACGTCTTCCCATGTTTCTGGGAGCTGTGAAACCTCCTTACGCAATGCGGCCTGCCATTTTCCACTCCAGCGTGAGATGCTTTTTAAGACCAACTGTTCCAACGCGGAGGGCAGTTTCCCCAAACGTTCCCCAGCCCAGCGTAGGATTCCAAGTTGGGTGATTGGTGCCTGCGGGGCGTGGAACGCACTGTGCAGTGCTGAGAAAACTAGAAGGTCTGCTTCTGTTGATTTCATATCCTGAAGCGGAAGTTGGAGCACCCATGCTTTGCCTCGACCGATGAGGACATTTGCGAAAATGGGGGCGCCCTTGCCTTCAAGAAATCCAGTCTCCTTGTTACGTAACACTTTAAGTGTCAGTAAAATAAGCTTTGTCGCAGCTGTCGGATCCACTTTATACAACCCGCGCGCCAGACTCAGCCTCACGCGTGCCGCCGACTCACCCTGTGTGCGGGCCAATCCGGCCAGAAACTGCGCACGGAAGGACGGCTTCATTTCAGGCCAAGCGAGCGTCGTTGCTTGGACACTGACCACCCAGGGTAGAGATGCCGTCACGGCGATGGCGCGAACTACCTCGGCGCGACCACCCAACAGGCAATCCTTAAACAGGCGGACCGTCTCTGCTTCCTCCTCTGGATTAAGTCGGGCCCTTCTTGCGCGGTTGGTAAAGTCTTCTAGCGAGCCGAGTTCCGGTTCGCTATGAGCGGCTTCTGAAGTGTCCTCCTGGGAAAAGGTTGGTTGGTTTTCTCCGTCTTCGTGGCCTTGGTGGTGCTCGGCGTCATCCTCCTCTTTTACGGTATGTCGCGGCACCGACTCCACACTGGGGTTGGCAGCTTGCTGGGGGTGGGGTTCGTGATCCGAGGACTCGCTATGGTTGGGGGAATGCGTTGAAAGTGCAGCCTCCTGATCGCCTGCGTGCCCGTGATCTGTCTCGGGTTTGATGCCGTCGTGGGGTGCATCTGCGGGCGCGTGCGGGGCTGCTTCCGCTGGAAGATTGCTAGCGGATACGTTTTGTTCTGCGGGAAATGGATTCTCCATGAGGTAAAAAATGTCCCCGACTCAATCGTGTTGGTCAGGCACCTTCACAATGAAAGGGGCCTGTGGAAAAAGCGAGGCGTTAAAGGCGCCAGGCCGTCCAACTGCCTATCTGGGGTCCTGTTTATAGCGTGCAAACAAAAACCAAAGAAGATGGAAATTCTACAGAAATGGTAGTGGTTGCGCAGTTGGAAACTGCCTCGGCCTTTGGAATCTCATTTTGAGTGTAATATTCGCCGGCCTTATCTGCGCGAGCTCCCTTTTTTGTATTCCATTATTTATCCGCCCCAGATCGATCCCTCTAAGCAGCATTGCCAGAGCCGCTGCCGTAGTCCTGCGGCGAGGGCCAGCTAAAGCGCCTTTTTCAAGGCGCTTGCCGCATACCCATAGACCGCTGCCGTCCCAGTAAAGGATTTTGAGCCGGTTGCGCTGGCTGTTGGTGAAAACAAAAAATGTGCCTGGAGCGGGGATCTTCGCCGAGTTGATTTGTGACCAGTCCATAAAGGCCGTCGCAGCCTTTGCGCATGTCGACTGCATCGAGCGCCACGAAGACGCGGGTGACTGGACGGGTGGGAATCATCGGCGGGCTTTGGGAATGACCGCCAGAAGGACCGCCAGAAGGACCGCCACCTCGTCGCGCGAAAACCACGGAGGAATCTCCAATGCAACGCCACCGTTGAACGAAAGTCAGTACATGCGGCGCTGGGCGCTGGATACAGACGTGGGTTCGCCTGACTCCACCTCGAGAAAGGAGAGCGGCTCGGAATGCCTGAGGCCGGTCGGTTGAGCGGATTGGCTTTGCAAATACCGTTGAAGAGTGGAGATGCAAATTCCTTCGTTGTGGACAAAATTGGCCCGGGATAAGCCTCTGCCACGGAAGCGGTCGACCAGTTTGCGGATTTCAGACGCGCTGCGGCGCCGCTTGATTGGAATGGAGTGTTGCATTGCGGCAAGAGTGCCGTGTTGGGGTATTCAGCGGTAGATGCGTTGGCTTGGCGAATGCAGTTGAAGATGGGGCTACTCCGCATTCAGTATTGGTTTTAGAAACGCGCAGAGTTCAAAGTTCGAGCGAGTCTCCCCCGCTGATAAAAATGACAGTCAAAAAGCTACCCATCGCAATTTTAGGCACGGGCAACATCGGCACTGATCTTCTTTTGAAGGTGCTGCGCTCTCCTTTGCTTGAGTGTAGATTGTTTGCCGGTCGCAATCTTTCCTCACCTGGTATGATGAAGGCGGATGGGATGGGAGTCCCCGTGTCAGCGAGGGGGGTGGAAAGTGTCTTGGATTGTAAACGCGAAATCGCACTGGTCTTTGATGCCACCAGCGCCGAGAACCACCTAAGGCATGCACCACTTTTCGAACAAGCCGGTATTGTGGCTGTAGATCTAACCCCGGCGAAGGTGGGGCAAATGTGTGTGCCGGCAGTGAACTTGGAAGAGTGTCTCAATTTACCGAATGTAAACATGGTAACCTGCGGAGGGCAGGCCTCCATTCCTCTTGCGAAGGCCATCGCGCAAGCCAACGTAGGGGTGAGGTATATCGAAACCATTTCTAGCATCGCCTCCAAAAGCGCAGGGCCAGCCACACGCATCAACTTGGACGAATATTTGGAGACAACTGAATTGGGATTGAAAGCATTCACCAGTTGCCCTCACACCAAGGCTATTCTTAATCTTAATCCCGCACAGCCATCTGTACACATGCAGACTACAGTCATGGCAAAGATAGACTCTCCAGACCTGCCCCGTACTCGGCAAAAAATCGCTGAAATGGTAGCCCTCATCAAAGGTTACGTTCCTGGATACCAGCTTTTGATTGAACCCATCATCGAAAGTGGGAGATTGGTAACCATGGTTAAGGTTGACGGTCTTGGAGATTATTTGCCGAGATTTGCAGGAAATTTAGACATCATTAATTGCGCTGCCATTGCATTTGCTGAGGCCTTAGCGCACAGAAAGGGTTGTTGACCCAGTATGCGCCATTCCCCATCTATCACCGTATGCGATGCGACCCTGCGTGATGGTTCGCATGCTTACAGTCATCAAATAAGCCTCGAGCAGGTTCAAGCTTACGCGACTGGGGCCGAGGCTGCCGGTTTTGATTTTTTAGAAGTGGGCCATGGCAACGGCTTGGGCGCGTCTTCGTTGCAAGTGGGGGAGAGTTTGGTGCCCGAGGAGGATATGTTGAAAACAGCGAAGGCGTGCCTCAAGAATACTAAACTTAGTGTTCATGTGATTCCCGGTTTTGCCACAATCAAGAGGGAGCTCGCCAACGCGGTGAATGCGGGCGTGGACCTTTTTAGGGTAGGCTGCCATTGCACCGAGGCTGATATTTCTCAGCGGCATATTAGCTATGTGCGCTCAGTAGGACGGGAAGTGTGGGGTGTTCTAATGATGAGCCACATGGCTGGGGCGGATGTTTTGTTAGAGGAATCCAAAAAGATGCAGTCCTATGGGGCTCAGGGAATAGTTTTAATGGATTCTGCCGGGGCTTATTTTCCCAAAGAGGTGACAAATAAAATTGGATTGTTGACGCAAAAACTAGAGGTCCCCGTTGGATTTCATGCACACAACAACCTAGGCTTGGCAGTAGCCAACTCCCTCGCTGCATTGGAGGCAGGGGCGCGTATTATTGACGGTACATCCAAGGGATTCGGCGCAGGCGCTGGCAATGCCCCTCTTGAACTGCTCGCCGCCGTCTTGAAGCAGCAGCGATACAACACCAAGCTGGATTTATACAAGGCCTTGGATGCGGCTGACATTGCGGCTAAGCTCTTTGCGAGCTCGCTCCCTGATTCAAATGGGATAACCATTGTGAGTGGACTGGCTGGCGTCTTTTCCGGCTTTTCCAAGCCCGTTCAACGCGCGTCGAAGCAAATGGGGGTGGATCCCAGAGATGTGTTTTTTGAGCTTGGCAGGCGAAAAGTCGTTGGAGGTCAGGAGGATATAATTATTGAGGTGGCCGCAGAGCTTGCCTCGCGCTCACCTTCGCTCCTAAGCGCTCCCAAGTGAGAAGCTCTCAGCATCTAGTCCGTCGCAAAAGTCCGAGCCAAGAGGCA
>CALQFT020000119.1 GCA_943329925.2 Opitutus sp. GAS368 | reverse complement strand
ACCTGCGTTAATCAGCGTCCTATCGTCAAGAAGGGCGAAAAGGTTGCCAAGGGTCAGGTTATCGCTGACGGTCCGAACTGTGACAAGGGCGAGCTCGCCCTCGGCCGCAACGTGCTCGTGGCGTTCATGCCTTGGAACGGTTACAACTTCGAAGACGCCATCACCATTTCCGAGCGCGTGGTTAAGGAGGACATCTACACCTCCATCCACATCGACGAATTCGAGTGCGGCGCCCGCGATACAAAACTTGGGCCTGAGGAAATCACCCGGGATATTCCCAACGTTTCGGAAGAAGCGTTGCGCAATCTCGGTCCCGACGGCGTGGTTCGTATTGGCGCGGAAATCCGCCCCGGAGATATTCTCGTGGGTAAGATTACGCCCAAGAGTGAAACGGAACTTGCTCCTGAAGAGCGCCTTTTGCGCGCAATTTTCGGTGAGAAAGCGGCCGATGTGAAGGATACTTCGCTCACGGTTCCTTCGGGCACCTACGGCATCGTCATGGACGTTAAGGTTTCCAGCCGGAAGGAAGTTGCTAAAATCAAGCTCTCTCCGGGTGAATCCAAGCGCCAGCAGAAGGAAGCCGAGGAGCATTTCCAGAAGAAAAAACTGGAGCTTCACGAGGAGTTGACCGAGGCGTTATCCAACATCCTTTTGGGTGAGAAGATCCCGTTGGACGTGGTCAATGCTCAAACGGGTGAAATTATCATTCCCGCCAACCGCAAGATCACCAAGACGTTGCTGCGCAAGCTCGCGCTCGTTTATGATCACGTGGATATCGATCCTTCGCCGATTCGTAACAAGATTCGCGAAATCATTGCGCAGTTCGAGCCCCGGTTCCAGGAACTGGACCAGGAGCACGAAAGCTCGATGGATAAACTCGAGAGCGGTGATGATATCGATCCGGGCATCATCAAGCAGGTCAAAGTCTACATCGCCTCCAAGCGGAAGCTCTCCGTTGGGGATAAGATGGCTGGTCGTCACGGGAACAAGGGCGTCGTCGCCCGTATCGTTCCTGAAGAAGACATGCCGTTCCTCGCGGATGGCAAACCTGTGGACATCGTGTTGAACCCGCTCGGGGTGCCTTCTCGAATGAACGTGGGACAGGTGCTTGAAACCCACCTTGGCATCGCAGCCAAGGCGCTCGGTTTCAAGGTCGCCACCCCAGTGTTCGATGGCATCAAGGAATCGCAGATTTTCGACTTCTTAAAGAAGGCTCGGGAGGTCGAAGGTTTCACTTGGGTCACCGAAACGGGTAAAGCGTCTGTCTTTGACGGTCGCACCGGAGACGAGTTCGATCAGCAGGTGGTTGTGGGCTACATTTATATGTTGAAGCTCGGCCACTTGGTCGCGGATAAGATCCACGCCCGTGCCGTCGGCCCGTACTCTCTTGTGACGCAGCAGCCTCTGGGTGGTAAAGCCCAGTACGGCGGTCAGCGTTTCGGAGAAATGGAGGTGTGGGCGCTGGAAGCGTATGGCGCAGCCTACACGCTGCAGGAATTGCTCACCGTCAAGTCTGACGATGTGCAGGGCCGCACACGCATCTACGAGGCGATTGTCAAAGGTGACAACGCTTTGGAAGCCGGTACGCCGGAGTCCTTTAACGTTTTGATCAAGGAAATGCAATCGCTGGGTCTCGACGTCAAAGTCGGCGCCCGCAATGCGAATAGTCCGCCCTCGATTCCGCACGTTTCCTTCTAAACCCACTCAATCAGTTCAAGCCGCCCGGCACATCCGCCGCGCTGGGCGGCTCATTTTAGGCGTCTGTTTCTTTTTCGTATCTTTGTAACGTATGATTGAAACCCCTTCTTTCCGTGAAATTGTTGGTGAAGAGCGTCCCGCAGCCTTTGATCAGGTTGGGATCACCGTAGCCTCTCCCGAGACCATCCGGGCTTGGAGCCTTGGCGAGGTCAAGAACCCCGAAACAATCAACTACCGGACCTTTAAACCGGAAAAGGGCGGCCTTTTCTGCGAGAAGATTTTCGGTCCTACCCGAGATTGGGAGTGCTCGTGCGGCAAGTATAAACGCATCAAACACAAGGGAGTTATCTGCGACCGTTGCGGCGTGGAAGTTACCTTGGCGCGGGTGCGTCGTGAGCGCATGGGGCACATTGAGTTGGCCGTCCCCGTGACCCACATCTGGTTTTACAAGTGCATGCCTTCGCGAATTGGTCTGATGCTCGACATGTCGGGCCGCCAGTTGGAGCGCATCATCTATTACGAAGATTACCTCGTGATCGATCCAGGCAACACGGGGCTGACCAAGGGCCAGTTGCTCAACGAGAGCGAGTACCGCGAGGCTCTCGACTCCTTTGGCGAAGGTACCTTCGACGCAGGAATGGGTGCTGAAGCGATTCGCAAACTTCTCTCTTTGATCGATTTGTCTACTGTTCAGGGCGAGCTCTCCGAGCAGTTGGTCAACACAAAGTCCAAGCAGATCAAGAAAAAGGTCTCTAAGCGTTTGAAGCTTGTTCAGGGTTTTGCCAACAGCAAGAGCCGACCCGAGTGGATGATTCTGGAAGTACTTCCAGTTATCCCTCCGGATTTGCGTCCCTTGGTGCCTCTGGAAGGCGGCCGTTTTGCGACCTCAGATTTGAATGATTTGTACCGGCGTGTTATTAATCGTAACAATCGGTTGCGCAACCTTTTGCAGCTTAAGACGCCGGACGTCATTATCCGCAATGAAAAGCGCATGCTCCAAGAAGCAGTGGACGCGCTCTTCGACAACGGTCGCCACGGGCGCGCCGTAACGGGTGCGGGCAACCGTCCCTTGAAGTCGCTTTCCGACATGCTTAAAGGCAAGGGCGGACGTTTCCGTCAGAACTTGTTGGGCAAGCGCGTGGATTATTCAGGTCGTTCGGTCATCGTTATCGGGCCTGAACTCAAGCTGCATCAGTGCGGTTTGCCCAAGAAGATGGCCCTCGTGCTGTTCGAACCTTTCATCATTCGCGTGCTCAAGGAGCGCGGCTATGTGCACACCGTGCGCAGTGCCAAGAAGATGATCGACCGCCAGACGCCCGAGGTCTGGGATATTTTGGAACAGGTAACCAAGGGCCATCCCGTGCTCCTGAACCGCGCTCCCACATTGCATCGTCTTTCCATTCAAGCGTTTGAACCGCTCCTCATCGAAGGCGAAGCCATCCGGATTCATCCGCTGGTTTGTACCGCCTACAACGCGGATTTCGACGGTGACCAGATGGCCGTGCACGTACCGCTCTCGGTGGAAGCCCAGATGGAAGCCCGCATGCTAATGCTGGCGTCCAACAACATCTTCTCGCCTTCCAGCGGTAAGCCGGTGACCACTCCGTCTCAGGACATTGTTCTTGGGTGTTACTATTTGACCCAGAATCCGCGCAGGCAGGGTGAAGTTGAGGGGATGCGTCTCCCGCTCTTCGCCGACGCTGGCGAAGTGGAATTCGCGCTCGCAGATAAGTCCGTTAAGGTGCACGACCGCATTCGGTTTAAGAACCCGAACGTTGGCCAGAACACCGTGTATGGCGACCCAACCACCCATGTGATTGAGACGACTGTTGGGCGCGTTATTTTTAACGAAATCTGGCCCCAAGAGATTGGCTTCTTCAATAAAGCTTGCGGTAAAAAGCAGATTTCTGACGTCATTTTCCGCACTTACCGCGCCGCCGGCCATCAGGCAACGGTGGACGCGCTGGACCGACTCAAGAGCTTGGGCTTCCTCTGGGCGATGCGCGCCGGGGTGTCCATCGGGATCAAGGACATGATCATTCCCGAGCAGAAGCAGAAGGAACTCAAGAGCGCTCACGAGCAGGTTGCCGTGGTCACTCAACAGTACCGCCGCGGGATTATTACCGACGGGGAACGCTACGCAAAGGTCGTCGATATTTGGACTCACGCCGGGGAAGAAATCGCCAACGTGATGTTTAGAACTCTGGAGCACAATGAGGGCCGTAAGGAGCTCAATCCCGTGTTCTTGATGGTCGACTCCGGTGCCCGAGGCAATCGTCAGCAGGTCAAGCAGCTTGCTGGTATGCGCGGGCTGATGGCTAAGCCCGATGGTTCTATCATCGAGCAGCCGATCACTGCTAATTTCCGCGAGGGGTTGACTGTATTGGAGTACTTCATCTCGACGCACGGAGCCCGTAAGGGGTTGGCCGATACTGCATTGAAGACGGCAGATTCCGGGTACCTAACACGTAAGCTCGTGGACTGCGCCCAGGACGTGATCATTTCGCTCGAAGACTGCGGCACTGCCAGCGGCATCGTGGTGAAGCCGATTTACGAAGGCGACGAAGAAGTCGTGGATCTGCGCACACGTCTTATCGGACGTACCAGTTGCGAAACAGTGAAGGATCCGGTCAATCAGAAGATTCTGATCAAGAAAGGCGAAATTATTGACGAGGAGGCCGCAGCGGGAATCGATGCGCTCGGAGTTGAGCAGCTTCGCATCCGTTCTGTGCTAACTTGCGAATCCAAGCGGGGCGTTTGCGCCCTTTGCTACGGCCGCAATCTGGCTACCGGGGCGCGCGTGCGCTTGGGTGAAGCTGTGGGCATTATCGCCGCTCAGTCCATCGGCGAACCCGGCACGCAGTTGACGATGCGTACCTTCCACATCGGTGGGGTTGCTTCGCAGACATTCAAGCAGCCAGTCGTGAAGACCAAGAATGACGGGACCTTGCGCTACAATGAGCTTCGCGTAGTTAAGAGCATCGAAGGCGATTATATCGTACTGAACCGCAACGGTACTGTGACGATTCATGCCGAAGACGGCCGCGAATTGGAGAGCTACATCATGGTGCTCGGTTCGGTGATTAATGTTCCCGATGGCGGGCCTGTCACCAAGGGCCAGTCCATCGCGCAGTGGGATCCGCACAATGTGCCGATTCTGACGGAGCGCGCTGGGAAGATCCGGTTTGTGGACATGGTTCAGGGCGTAACCGTCAAGAAGGAAGTCGATGAAGCGACGGGCGTTATGGGAACAGTGGTCATCGAACACAAAGAAGATCAGCACCCGCAGATCGTTATTGTGGACGAGAAAACTGAGGCCGTTCTCGCGACTTATTCTATTCCGGCTGGTGCGGTGGTTGTGGCAAGCGAAGGCAAAAAGGTGCAGGCCGGCCAGTTGCTCGCCAAGACTCCCCGCAAGGTGGCAAAGACCAAAGACATCACCGGCGGGTTACCTCGTGTGGCTGAATTGTTCGAAGCCCGCCGTCCAAAGGACGCAGCGGAAATTGCCAAGATTGACGGTCTGGTGCAGATCGGTGCCAACGTGCGCGGTAAACGCAAGGTGTTGGTGATTGATCCTGATTCCGGAGCCGAAGAAGAACATCTCGTGCCGCTGAGCAAGCATTTGATTGTGTTGCAAGGTGACACAGTCAAGAAGGGTCAGCAGCTTACCGAAGGGCCGATTCCTCCGCATGATATTTTGGAAGTACTTGGACCAGGCGCACTACAGGAGCACATGGTTAACGAAGTGCAGGAAGTTTATCGCCTCCAAGGCGTGGAAATTTCCGACAAGCACATCGAAATTATTGTGCGCCAGATGTTGCGCAAGGTGAAGGTCAGCGAGCCGGGTGACACCCAGTTACTCTGGGGCGATCAGTTGGATCGACTCACCTTTGAAGACGAAAACAAGCGGGTGACGGATCTCGGCGGCAAGCCGGCCGAGGCGGCACCTGTATTGCTCGGGATTACCAAGGCATCGCTGGAAACAGAGTCCTTTATTTCGGCGGCGTCTTTCCAAGACACCACGCGAGTGCTCACCGAGGCGGCCACTCTTGGTCGCGTCGACACACTGCGCGGGTTCAAGGAAAACGTCATCATGGGGCACCTAATCCCCGCAGGGACGGGCTTCCCGGCTCACCGCGATGTTCAGATCAGCGGCACCGACAGCTTGCTCTTGGAGGATGAGGAACTCGTGACGGCCGACGCTTTCGAAGCGTAGGCTTGCGACACTAACCGCATCCGCGTTTCGCGCAGGTTGCTTTAACTAAAAAGGGCGGGGTCTTCGGACTCCGCCTTTTTGTTTTTCATCGCTGGAGGCAGTCCTGGTCTCCCATCGCGCCTGAGGCTTCAACCTCAGCTCAATCCAAACCTAAACTTGAGAGGGCTCCCCTCGAACTTTTTTCAAACTTACTGCATTCTCTACGGGTCGAGGCTTGAACCCCACCCCCTTGATCGTGTCTTGTCTTCTAATTGTAATCATGAGTAACGCCCCTTTTCACTCCCTCTCCTTCGACACTGGCACCGGTAAACAGGGTCAGTTTTTCTCACTGCCCGCATTGGAAGCTGATGGCATCGGCCCAGTGTCCAAGCTGCCTGTTTCCATCCGGATCGTGCTCGAGTCCGTGCTCCGTAACTGTGACGGAAAGAAGGTGTTGCCAGAGGATGTGGAAACTCTCGCAAACTGGGATGCCAAAGCGCCCAAACAGGTTGAGATACCTTTTGTCGTCGCGCGCATCGTGCTGCAGGACTTTACGGGTGTGCCGCTTTTGGTGGACTTAGCCGCGATGCGATCAGCGGTTTCCCGATTAGGTCGTTCGGCTGGAATGATTGAACCGCTTGTCCCTGTTGATCTTGTGGTTGATCACTCCGTGCAGGTCGACTACTTTGGCTCCGCCACCGCGCTCTCGCAGAACCTTGATCTCGAGTTCAAGCGCAACCGCGAACGTTACCAATTGTTAAAGTGGGGCCAACAGGCTTTTGAGACTTTCGGTGTGGTGCCTCCCGGAATAGGGATTGTGCATCAGGTTAATCTGGAGTATCTTGCGAAAGGTGTCTTGGAGCGCGGTGGCGTTTATTTCCCTGACACGCTCGTGGGTACCGACTCGCACACGACTATGATCAACGGCCTGGGCGTTGTGGGCTGGGGCGTAGGCGGCATCGAGGCCGAGGCCGGGATGCTTGGTCAGCCGGTTTATTTCCTTACTCCTGAAGTCGTTGGCGTACATCTTACGGGCGCACTCTCCGAAGGGGTGACCGCCACTGACTTGGTGCTGTACATCACCCAGTTGCTACGTAAGGCCAAGGTGGTAGGCAAGTTCGTTGAATTCTACGGTCCTGGCGCGGCGCTTTTGCCAGTGGTGGATCGCGCGACGATTGCGAATATGGCCCCCGAATATGGCGCCACGATGGGCTTCTTTCCAGTGGACGAACAGACGGTGCAATACCTGCGTGAAACGGGGCGTTCCGAGGACCACTGCAAGACGTTTGAGGCTTATTACAAAGCGCAGGGGCTGTGGGGGATGCCAAAGAAGGGCGATATAGCCTACAGTGTCGATCTTGAGGTGAATCTTTCTGCGGTTGTACCCGGCGTGGCGGGCCCCAAGCGCCCCCAGGATCACATCGCGTTGACCGCTCTCAAGAGTACTTTCGCGGGTCTGCTGAGCAAGCCGCTGGCCGAGGGCGGGTACGGCCGTGCTGCGAGCGAATTGCCAGAGCGTCACGCCGTGGAATTAGTGCACACTTCGGAGCCGGCCGCTGACGCCTACCAGGAAGCGAGCGCAAAGGTTGGGCATGGCAGCGTGCTCATCGCAGCGATCACGAGCTGCACGAACACCAGTAATCCCAGTGTCATGTTGGCTGCGGGGTTGCTTGCGAAAAAGGCGGTCGCTTTGGGACTGAAGGTGAATCCCGCGGTGAAGACCTCCCTCGGGCCAGGCTCGCGTATCGTGGCGGATTATCTCGATCGGACCGGGTTACAACCTTACCTCGATGCGCTTGGATTTCAGGTGGTTGGCTTCGGCTGCACAACTTGCATCGGTAATTCCGGTCCCCTGCATCCTAAGCTTGAAGAAGCGATTCTCTCCAACGAGCTTGTCGCTGCAAGCGTCCTTTCGGGGAACCGTAACTTCGAAGCGCGCGTGCATCAGAACATTAAGGCGAACTTCCTCATGTCACCTCCTCTGGTGGTGGCTTTCGCCCTTGCGGGGACTGTGGACAAGGATTTGACGGTGGAACCCATCGGCAATGGCTCCAACGGTCAGCCAGTGTTTCTCAAGGACATTTGGCCCACCCTCGCAGAAGTTCGCGAGGCGATGGCCTCCGCGCTTTCTCCCGAAGCCTTCCGTCGTCTTTATTCCAATTTCGCCGACCAGAATCCGAAGTGGAACGAAGT
Source organism: Opitutus sp. GAS368 (assembly GCA_943329925.2). GTDB lineage: Bacteria > Verrucomicrobiota > Verrucomicrobiia > Chthoniobacterales > Chthoniobacteraceae > Chth-196. Next base: position 2,420 of record CALQFT020000119.1, on the reverse strand, counting down.
GCCATCTTCCACCGGTGAAATCTACCATTGGGATGCCGATAGCACCTACATTCAGGAGCCTCCATTTTTCACTGACTTTTCTCAACAGGCGGGCCACATCCATGAAATCAAGGGCGCTCGGCCGCTCGGTATTTTCGGAGACTCCGTCACCACCGACCACATTTCCCCAGCAGGTGCCATTAAGAAAGCATCTCCCGCTGGGCGCTTCCTTCTCGAGCACGGGGTCGCGTTTGAAGACTTCAACAGCTACGGTTCGCGCCGCGGCAACGACCGAATCATGACTCGCGGAACTTTTGCCAATGTGCGGATTAAGAACCTCATGGTACCCGGTGTTGAAGGTGGCGTGACAGTACATTATCCTAGTAATGAGCAGCTTGCCATATACGATGCTTCGATGCGCTATCAGGCTGAGGGGACGCCGCTGGTAATTTTTGCAGGTCAAGAGTACGGCACGGGCTCCTCGCGGGATTGGGCGGCGAAGGGGACGAGTTTATTGGGGGTAAAGGCGGTGGTGGCGCAGAGCTTCGAGCGCATTCACCGTTCCAACTTGGTGGGAATGGGTGTGTTGCCATTGCAATTCCCGGATGGTGTCTCCGCTCAGTCCCTCCATTTGGACGGCACGGAAACCTTCGATTTCACCGGCCTCTCCGATGATATTAAACCGATGAGCACGGTGAAGCTTCACATCCACCGCGCCAACGGCATCTCCGAGACGCTTGACCTCCGCAGTCGGATCGATACGGGCATCGAAGTCGACTATTACCGCCACGGGGGCATCCTGCCCTTTGTGTTGCGGGAATTGTTGAGCTAGACTGAGTTCTAATGACGGCTCGGGTGGGGCGGGCAACGCCTTCCCGAGCCCCGGGCTAAGCAACCGATTGCAGTCCGGCCAGCCACGGTTCTGGCAGGGGATTAACCAAACCCAGTAGCGCCCCGACAACGGCTCCCCTGTGGCAGTTGTCGCCCCCGCAGTGCGTGTTGGCAATGATTCCGGCGGAGAAGTCGTCTGCGTATTTCCAGCTCAAATACAGCGATGCCGCAAATGCGTCCTTGATGTAACACGCGGGACTGAGTTTCTGTCCGATGACCACCTCGTCGGCTTCCTTACTCCATTGCTTAAACTTGCGCTCTCCCGCCCAGCCCGAGGCGTGGGTGAAAATGGCGTCGCGCAGTCCATTTCCCGCTTCAACGGCGAGCAAAATTCGGGTGGTTGCGGCGGCCGCCTCCAGCACTTCGGGCGCGGCGTGTGTGAGGGCAACGTGGGTGCGCACAGTCGCGACCAACGATTCCCCGCCGACATCCAAGCCTGCAAAAAGCGCGGAGACCGGAACCAAACCGCCTATGTGGATGTCTGCGATGCCGCAATCCTCGGGCTTGCGGCCTCGGGCAAGGTTGGTGAAAAAGGCGCGATGGTATTCCTCGACGTAGGTATCCCGGTGCCAGTTCGGCAGGCGCATGCAGTCCATGTAGAGCCTCAGCCAAGCGCTTGGATCATAACGGCCTTCGGATCGTACTTGTTGAAAAAGTGCGCGGGCTAGTTGGAAGTTCAACGTGTTTTCGCCCGCCTGCAACTGTTGGTGATAATGCACTCCGCGCTGTCCCCAAAAGCGGCCCTGGCCATGTAAAATATCCGCATCAGGGCTTTCTGGAATGTATTTTGAGCGATGCAAAATACTGTCCGGATGTGGGTTGTGGGGGGCGAGAAAACGGTCGACCCTGCCGTAGTCCCGTCTGAGCGCGGCTCGGTCATAGTACCAGTGCACCGGCATAGCAAGCGCATCGGCGAGAAGTGCGCCTTGGAAAGCGTTAAAGCGGTCGGATATCATCTTTGGGCGCTTAAGGCAGATAGTGCTGGGCGATGGGCATGCGACGGCCGAGGCCGAAGGCCCGGGTGGTCACCTTGAGACCTGGCGCCGCTTGAGCGCGTTTGTACTCATTTAAGCGCACCCTGCGTAACACCCATTCCACAACAGTCGTCTCGAACCCGCGGGCGACAATCTCCGCGTGTGAGCGCTGCTCCTCGACGTACAAACGCAGGATTTCGTCGAGTACTTCGTAGGGTGGCAGGGTGTCCTGGTCGCGCTGATCGGGCTTGAGTTCGGCACTCGGTGGTTTATCGATGGTCGCCTTTGGGATAATTTCCTGCTCGCGGTTGATCCAGCGAGCGAGGTCATAGATGCGAGTTTTGGGGACGTCTGAGATGACCGCTAAACCGCCGCACATATCCCCGTAAAGTGTGCAATACCCAACGGCGAGTTCACTTTTATTGCCCGTGGAAAGAACCAGATGACCCAGTTTGTTGGAAAGCGCCATGAGGGTCATTCCCCGGAGTCGAGGCTGCATATTTTCCTCTGTCTCGTTACTTGGCAGTCCCGCAAAGATATCTTTGAATTGTGAAGAGAAAACGTCAAAAGCTTCTT
>CALQFT020000118.1 GCA_943329925.2 Opitutus sp. GAS368 | reverse complement strand
TTGCAACGAAAATGCAAGGCCAAGACATCTTCACAATATACGCCCCTTCATTTAACTGCCAAAAGTCAGGCTAACGACTCTTCAGCAGGAGGCAGGCTTATTAAGATTTACCCCGTAAATGACTGCGGCGTTTATTGAGTTAAGAGTCGTTTACAAACATTCTCAATCTGTAACCCCATGACCCCCTCCAGACTCCGACTTGTTACCGCCACTCTGCATCGCACCACCACAAAAACTCGTATGCCATTCCGCTTTGGCATCGCAGTGATGACGGAGGTGCCCCATGTGTTTCTAAATTGCACGTTTGAGATCGGGAAAAAAACTTTCACGGGAATAGCCGCCGACGGACTGCCACCGAAGTGGTTCGATAAGGCGCCGGAAAAAAGCGCGCAGCAGGAGATCGAGGAGTTGCTGCTGGTGATCCAGCAGGCGGTGACTTTTGCGCAGCAGATTCCTGCCAGCTCCGGTTTTGAGTTCTGGCGTCAGCTTTACGCGGCGCAGATGCCATGGGCAGCAGCGCGCGGCCTGCCTCCGCTGCTGGCACACTTCGGAGTCAGTCTAGTGGAACGCACTCTGCTGGATGCCTTGACTCAATCGTATGACGTAAACTTCTCCACGCTGCTGCGCCATAATCTTGTTGGCATGGATCTGGGTCAGCTTCATTCGGAATTAGCTGGCCGCCAACCGTGCGAGTTTTTGCCCGAGCAACCGCTTCAGAAGCTGATTGTGCGCCACACCGTGGGGTTGTCCGATCCGTTAACCGCGGCTGACGTACCATCCGCCGAGGCACTCGAAGATGGGTTGCCGCAAACACTGGAAGATTGCGTGAAGTTCTACGGGTTGCGTCACTTTAAGCTGAAGGTGCTCGGTGATGTGGCGGTCGATCTGCACCGCTTGCGGCAGACTGCGGCGGTCATAACACGGCAGTGTGGTCGAGACTACGCGTTTACCCTTGATGGCAACGAACAATACAAGGAGTTCCCGAAGTTCGTAGAGCTGTGGGATCGCATCCAGGCTGACGCGGCACTCCGGACGTTCTTTGAGAAGTTGATCTTTATTGAGCAACCGCTCTACCGCGCCGTGGCGCTGGACCCAGCGGTGGCACGAATCAAGGAGTGGCAAGGTGCTCCGCCGATCATCATTGACGAATCCGACGCCGAACTTGGCGATCTCGAACGTGCCCTAGAACTGGGTTACATCGGCACCAGTCACAAGAACTGCAAAGGCGTGATGAAGGGGGCGGCGCATCGCTGCCTCATCAGCCACCGCAACGCCCTCGGCGATACGAATCGATATCAAATGAGTGGCGAAGATCTCGTGAATATCGGCCCGGTGGCGCTGTTGCAGGATCTCGCAGTGCAAGCAGCTCTCGGCAATACTTCCGTAGAACGCAACGGACATCATTACTTCCGTGGGCTTTCGGTTTTCCCCTCTTCGATCAGCGACGCGATGCTGGCGAATCACGGCGACCTCTACACTCGCCAAGATAGTTTTGCGCGGGTTGACGTGCGCAGTGGCGAGATACAGCTCGACTCGGTGAACGCCGCGCACTTCGGTGTTGCTGCGTCGGTGCCGATGAATGCGTTTGAAAATGTCGCTCTTTGACCGCCCGTCTACCAAACAGTCTCGCACGCGCCTCGTGACGCTGACGGCGTGCAGGTCTCTTTAAGTTGCCCTAATTTCCAGACAGCCATCCCTGCTGAATCATCAGCCGCCGAGTTACATCGGAACCTATTCGCCGATGCACCAGAGATACTCTTGACGCATGTCTCCTTTTTTAGCCGCGCGCAGGTAAATCCGGTTGCCGCAAATCGTAGGACTGGCGAAGGCCTCGTCCCCCAACACGTTTTGCGAAAGCAGTTTAAATCGCTCGGGCGTGGCTTCTAAAACCGATGTCACCCCATTCATGTTTGTCACAAAGATGAGGGATCCCATCATCACTGGGGAACCATAAAAATCCCGGTCCACCTTCTCGCGCCAGAGCTCCTCCCCTGTGTCGGATTTCCAGCAAACCGCCTGGCCTCCGTCTTGAACCGCATACACGTACCCATCCTTAACGAGCATCGAAGGTACGTACGAGCGGGAAGTATTTTGCCAAGCGATTTTCCCAGACCCGTCGGCCTCCATCGCCATCGTATGGCTTTTTGGATAACCCCCGCCCAAAAAGATGCGGCTGCCATCAGTGACCGCCGTGACAACGGTTTCTTCGGTGGAGCCTTCAACCTCCCACAGCTTTTTGCCGGTGAGCGGTTCGAAGCTCGCCACAAGATTGCATCCCGCCAACACGGCTTGCACCCTGCCTGCCGCAGTGACGATCGCCGGCGACGCATAGTTGGCGATCTTCGGCCTATCCTGCTGCCAGAGGATTTTGCCAGTCTGTTTATCCAGACCCGAAATCTTGCCCCCTCCGCGGTGGTCAGCCGTGACAAGAACAACGGATTTGTAAACCACCGGCGAGGAGCCGAATCCCTGATGCACCTGAAAGTCGCTCACGCGCTGTTGCCAGAGAATCTTGCCGGACGTATCGAGCGCCGTTGTGAACACGGCGCGATTGTTGAGAAAATTAATGTAAAGCCGCTCGCCGTCCCACGCCACGGTTGAAGAAGCTTGGGATCCGTTCTTGTGACCCCCAGTATCGATATTGCCCACGTGAACCGGCGTTTCCCAGACCTTCTGTCCGGTGGCACGATCGAAGCAGACCACCAGTTGCTCCTCGGTAACAAGGTCCGCAGTAGCGAGATAAATCCGGTTCCCGACCACAGTGGGCGAACTGTGACCGCGCCCCCGAACTTCAGCTCTCCACAAAACATTTTCGTTTTCACTCCAGCGCACAGGCAGTTTTTGATCCGGAGCAGCCTGCCCGTCAGCGTTTGGCCCGCGCCAGGCCGGCCAGTCTGGAGCCTGCTGCGCTCGCACAGAAGATGCCGCGTTGAGAAACAAAAGAAAGACGGGCAGCAGCGTGAGAGCTTTCATTGGGAGATCCCCGAATTCTTACAGCCCCCATAACTCTTGTAAACTCTGACAAAGTATTTCCCAGAGTCCGTCGCTCCAGCTTTCAGATTTTCTCCCAGGCTATCTCCCACGCAAAAAACATAAGATAGCCCCAATGGGTGCTTCGCAGCCTGCCTGCTCCAAGCCAAAGAATTGTCTCCCCTAAACCACTTTCCGGCGATGTGTTTGTTGTACGTCGCAGTGAGGCAGTGACCCATTAACGCTCGCATCCAGCTAGAGTCGACACCCTTACACCATTAACCATTTCTCTGAATTTCTTCTAACAATTTAGCCGCTCAAGAATGTCTTTTGTGGCGTTGCTGGCGCCCCCTTTTCTATACGATACATCACACCCATGAAACTGTTCCCCTACATCCTCACCGTCTTCGCCCTTTTACAGTGCTCCTTTTTACAAGCTGCAGAGAATCCTTTCATCGGACGTTTTGCACTGACCATTCCCGGTGGTGGCGCGGGCTGGTTGGGTGTGGAGGTTATTGAGGGCGAACTCAAGAGCAGCATTCTATGGGGTGGCGGCAGCGTCGTGCCGACGGCCGCCACCAAGACGGAGGGCGACACACTCACCATCACGCGGGTGCAGAAATCCAAGCAGCAGGAGATCGTGACAGAGACCATTACCGCTAAACTCTCCGGCAACGTGATAAACTGCACGACGGTAAAAACAAAGACCGATGGGAAGGAGTTCGGCAAGGCTGAGTTCAGTGGCAATCGTATTCCACCCGTGCCGGCTGCCCCCGATTTAACGAAAGTGAAATACGGGGAAGCTCTTTCCATTTTCAACGGAAAGGATCTCGCCGGCTGGCGGCTCGTGGATCAGAGCCGGGATAACGGCTGGAGCGTGGAGGACGGGGTGCTGATGAACCGCATCACGCCGGGCAAACACCACGGCAACCTGCGCACAGATGCAGAGTTTGAGGACTTTAATATCACACTCGAAGTGCGCACCCAAACCAACAGCAACAGCGGCGTCTACCTCCGGGGCATCTACGAAATTCAAATTGCGGAAACATTCGGCAAGCCCTTGGACTCGCACAATATGGGCGCGCTTTACAGCCGCATTACGCCGAGTGTTGCGGCGGAAAAGCCGATCGGCGAATGGCAGTCGATGAGCGTCACGCTCGTGGACCGCCACGTGACCGTGGTTTTAAATAACCAGACGATCATTGATAACAAACCAGTGCTCGGCTGTACCGGTGGCGCGATGACCAGCGAGGAATCCAAACCCGGCCCCATCATGCTCCAGGGCGACCACACAAACATCGACTACCGAAACGTCGTCCTGCGTCCCGTTGTGAAGTAAAGGCAGCATCTGCGCCAACCAACGGTAACTCCACCTTCGTCTTCATACCCAATTATGACCAAACCAAAAGTCCTCGTCATCATCGGCGACGCCACCGAAACGGTTGACACGCTTTATCCGTTCTACCGCCTCATTGAGGGCGGCTTCCAACCCGTCGTCGCGGCGCCAGAAAAGCGCAAATACCAGATGGTGCTCCACGAGGTAAAGCCCGGATGGACCATCACCAAGGAGTGGGAGGGCTACTCCATCGACGCCGACATCGCCTTTAAAGACATCAAGCCGGAGGACTACGCCGGCATCTTTTTTAGCGGCGGACGCGCGCCAGAATACATTCGCGAAGACGAGGACCTACTCCGCATCACACGCTGGTATTGGGAGAACGGCAAACCCATGGCAAGCGTATGCCACGGAGTCGAAATTCCTGCCCGCGCGGGGATCGTCAAAGGGCTAAGGATGGCGACCGTAGCGAAGTGCAAATTCGACCTCGAAGTCTGTGGTGGCATCTATGTAAACGAGCCTTGCGTCATTGACCGCCACATGGTCAGTGGCCGTACTTTCCATGACAACGGCCACTTTGTCGGCCCGTGGATAAAGATGCTCGAAGCCTCAGTAGGCAAGTAACTTAACTGTCTACCATCGTCCCTCCACCCCGAATCCATAGGACCTCTCCCTCCAAAAACCGCCATGCGACTGCGCCTTCGCTCCCTCCGACGGATGGCTCTTGCCGCATCCCTGGCCCTTGCAAGTCACCCGCTACCAGCGGCCGTCACATTCGAGCACGACATCCGTCCCATCTTCGAGGCGAAGTGCGCAAAGTGCCACGGCGCAGATAAGCAAAAAAGCGGCTATCGACTGGATGTCAAAAGCATCGCGCTCACCGGCGGCGACGAACACGCGCCCAACATCGTGCCGGGAAAAAGCGCAGAGAGCCCCTTAATAAAATTCGTCACCAGCCAAGAGGATGACGTAAAGATGCCACCAAAAGACGAGCGGCTCTCACCCGCTGAAATCGGGGCCCTCAAGGCGTGGATCGACGAGGGCGCCGTGTGGCCTGAGACCTCGAGCGTTAGCGTGCGGGATCCATTGGATTGGTGGTCGTTGACGCCGCTGTCCAATCCGGCCCCCCCTCTCAACGCGCCGAATCCAATCGACGCCTTCATCGGTGCCAAGCTCGCGGAAAAGGGATTGAAGCCAAGCGCTCCAGCGGACCCCCGCACGCTCATTCGCCGACTTTATTTTGATCTCATCGGCCTGCCGCCAACGCCCGAAGATGTGCTCGCCTTTGAAAATGAATGCCGCAAAGGCTCGTCGTTTCTGATTCGCGACGCCGCGCTGGAAACGCTTGTAGACCGCCTTCTGGCGTCCCCTCGCTACGGAGAACGATGGGCCCGGCACTGGCTCGATCTCGTTCACTACGGAGACACCCACGGTTACGACAAAGATAAGCAACGCCCTAACGCATGGCCCTACCGCGACTACGTCATTCGGGCATTGAATGACAACAAACCCTACGCACGTTTTGTTCAGGAACAGATCGCCGGTGACGCGCTATTCCCCAATACTGCCGATGGCATCGAGGCCTTGGGATTCATCGCCGCCGGGCCCTGGGACTACATCGGACACGCTGAAGTATCCGAAACAAAAACCGACGGGAAAATAGCACGCCACCTAGATCGAGACGATATGGCGGCGAACACCATGGGCACATTTTGCAGCATCACCGTTCACTGCGCCCAGTGCCACAACCACAAATTTGATCCGATTTCGCAGGAGGATTACTACAGCCTGCAAGCTGTCTTCGCCGCGCTGGATCGCACCGATCGAAAATATTACCGAGATCCCGATATCAACGCCCGCTTTCAAGATTTGCAACTTCGACAGCGCGACGCCGAAGTCGCGATTGCAGCCATCGATGATCCGTTAAAAGTGAAGGCTGGAGAGAAATACCTGACACTCTCCCGCAGCATCGACGGCGCATCCAAAGCCGCAGCGAACAACCAACCCAACGCGAGTCCCGACTACGGGTACCACAGCGCCATTACGATGCAGCAAGACGCTTCAAAATGGGTGCAGGTTGACCTCGGCCGCCGCGTGGAAATCGGGACCGTGACGCTATTGCCCTGCTTCGATGACTTCAATAAAATCGGTGCAGGCTTCGGCTTCCCCTTGCGCTTCAAGATAGAAGCCAGCGATGACCCGGAGTTCAAAACGGGCGTCACCCAGTTCTGGAGGCGGCATGACGAGACCTTCATGGCCGACTTCAAAAACCCCGGCCTTAAGCCTTTCAGTACTAGCGGCGCAAAGGATGATGGCATTGCAGGGCGCTACGTCCGAGTGACCGCAACGAGGCTCGCGGAGCGCAAAGGCGACTTTATCTTAGCCCTCGCAGAACTACAGGTCTTCGATCTCGCAGGCAAAAACGTCGCTCTAGGGATGCCTGTCTCGGCACTCGATTCGATCGAGGCCCCTCCGCGCTGGAGGAAGACAAACCTCACCGATGGGCTTGCCCCCGCCGCCCCCTCGGCGGACGAGAAAAGCGAGCTCATCAACCAACGTGATGCACTGTTGCTCAGTCTTGCCGATGAGAACGTAAAATCGAAACGCACAGCGTTGCTCTCGGAAGCAGAAAGCATCGGGGTTGAATTGAAAAAACTCCCTAAGCCAAACATCGTTTACGCTGGTGGCATCCACACCGGCAGCGGCAGCTTTGTGGGCACCGGAGCAAAAGGAGGCAAGCCACGCCCGATTTTTCTTCTGTCACGAGGACAAGTCACGCAACCACTTAAAGAAGTCGGTCCGGGCGCACTCTCTGCGCTGAGCTTTGAACCGGCACGCTTCACCCTCCCACCGGATCACTCGGAGGCACAGCGCCGCGCGACGCTCGCAAACTGGATAACCGCCGAGCAAAATCCCTTGGCATGGCGCAGCATTGTGAATCGCGTGTGGCAGTACCACTTCGGTCGCGGCCTTGTGGAGTCTTCCAACGACTTTGGCCACAACGGCGCAATGCCTTCGCACCCCGAGTTGCTCGATTGGATGGCGAGAGATTTTCGCGATGGCGGCGGCTCGCTCAAGAGATTGCATAAGTTGATCCTGATGAGCACCACGTACCGACAAGCTTCCGCAAGCAATCCCGCTGCGGAAAAAATGGATGCGAACAACGCTCTGCTCTGGCGGCAGAACCGCCGCAAACTCGACGCCGAGGCAGTCCGCGATTCAGTGCTCGCGGTCAGCGGAAAGCTGGACCTCACCATGGGCGGCGCAGGATGGCAGGACTTCGTCATCGAACACCCCGAACACTCTCCGCACTACCAATACGACCTCGCTAACCCCGAAGACTCAAAAACATGGAGGCGCTCCATTTACCGCTTCATCGTGCGATCGCAGACCCAGCCATGGATGACCTCGCTCGATTGCGCGGATCCCTCCATTCGCGTGGACAAGCGCAATGAGAGCCTCTCCGCGCTGCAAGCCCTCGCACTGCTCAACAACGGGTTCATCCTCACTCAATCGCGCCACTTCGCCGAGCGGGTACAGAGCGAAGCCTCGGATCTCTCCAAGCAAATTATACGTGCGCATACACTTGCGCTCGGGCACGAACCAAGCGATGTGGATTTGAAAAAGCTCCTCGCCTTCGCTAAGTCAAACGGGCTGCCAAGCCTTTGCCGCGTACTGCTCAACCTCAACGAGTTCACATTCGCTGATTAGCCCCAAATGAAAAACAACTCGCCCTTCCATCGCGCCGCTTCACCACGGGAAATTCCTCGACGCGAGTTTCTGTGGCGCTCCGGCGGTGGACTCGGTGGACTCGCCCTCGCAGCGATGCTTGGTCAGGACAATGCGCTCGCAGATGAGTTGCGTATGAGTGGCAAGCCGCATCATCCAGCGAAGGCTAAACGCGTCGTGCAGTTCTTCATGGCAGGAGCTGCCAGCCACATCGACTTATTCGATCACAAACCCGAGCTGATCAAACGCCACGGTCAGCCCAGCGACTTCGGTGAACCCGTTGAGGCATTTCAAAACGGCCTCGGGCCGTGGCTTAAACCGGTGTGGGACTTCAAGCCTTATGGCCAATGCGGGAAGATGCTCAGTGCCGCCGTCGCTCCGCTAGGAGCCGTTGCCGATGACGTCGCCTTCATTCACAACATGGTTGGCAAATCCGGCGTTCACTCCGCCGCCACGCTGCTGCAAGCCACTGGATTCCAACTGCCCGGCTTCCCGGGCGCGGGTTGCTGGGTTAGCTACGGCCTCGGCTCGATGAACGATAATTTACCCACCTTTGTCGTGCTGCCAGACCACCGCGGCTTTGGCTCAAACGGCGTAAAAAACTGGGACTCGGCCTTTATTCCTTCGCAACACAGCGGCACCATTATTTATCCAGGATCCGACACCCCCATTGCCGACTTATTCCCGCACAAATCCGGGAGCTATCTCACCACTCAGGGCGAGGTCGAGGCCCAACAACTCATGGCCGAACTCAACCATGAACACGCAGCCTCCCGAGCGGGCGACCAGCGACTGGATGCCCGCATCCGCAGCTACGAACTTGCCGCGAAAATGCAGCTTACCGCCCCCGAAGCTTTAAGCCTTAAAGCCGAACCCGAACATGCCCTCAGGCTATACGGACTTGAACGCGGGCCCCAGACTTGGCCAAAGGAAATCAACGCAGAAGAGGAGTCGTTTTATTTTGCGCAGAAGTGCTTGGCTGCACGCAGACTACTTGAGCGTGGCGTACGCTTCGTCCAAGTCTGGAGCGGCAATGACAACGGCTTTCCACGCCGCAATTGGGATTCGCACGAAGACGTGCAGCGCGATCACGGGCCACTTGCAATGGGCATGGCGCGCGGAGCCTCTGCCTTCATTCAGGACCTCAAACAACGCGGACTACTGGAGGATACTATCATTCTTTGGACTACCGAGTTTGGGCGGATGCCCTCCTCGCAGGGAGGCAAGGGACGCGACCATAATCCTTATGTTTTCACCAATTGGCTTTGCGGAGGCGGGATCAAGGGAGGCATCACCCACGGCGAAAGCGACCAGTGGGGATACAAACCACTAGACCGCACCAAGCCCACTCAAGTCTACGACATCCACGCCACATTACTGCACCAACTCGGCATCGACCACACTCAGCTCACCTACCGCCACAATGGCATCGACCGACGCCTCACCGATGTTCACGGGCAAGTGATCAAGGCCATCCTCTCTTAAAAGTTAACCCATTTTGGTTAACCCTTTTTGCACTGCGAACCTGTTCGGCTCAATAAGTTAGCCACCATGAAGCTGATCAACATTCTCCTCACCGCTTTTTTGCTTGTCCCCCTAACCGCTCTGGACGCTGCCGATGCTCCGCCCCCAATCCGGCCGGGGGAAATCATCGTCAGTGAGGATTTTTCCCAGCCCGACGCCATCGCCAAATGGCGCTGGGGTGCAGGCAAATGGACTGTCGCCGATGGCGTACTTCGTGGCACTGAAACACCGGAACGCAAGCATGCCGCCGGGATCGCCTGCCAGCGCGTGTATCATGACGCATCCATCCAGTTTCGTTTCCAATTTGCAGGCGGGAGTGCCGTGTTCCTGCTGTTGCGCAACCAATTCGGCAACCTCTGTCGCGTTACGATCTCGCAAACCAGCATGACCATCACCAAGGACAAACCCAACTCTCCAGCAAACACGCCGGAAAAAACGGTGACCCTCGACAAGGCCTCAGTGAAGCTCACGCCCGGCGAATGGTACTCGGTTACCGCCTCCGTGCAGGGAGCGGCCTTCACCGCGACGCTGGAAGGTCATGCAGCACTTAAGGGAAGCCATCCGGGCATCAATGTGGAGAAGACGGAAATCGAATTTCTGGCAAGCGGCGACTCGATTCTCTTCGACGATTTGCGCGCCAACAGCATTGCCCCCGAATGAAAGGTCGGGTTTCACTATTGAAGAACCCTTGGGACAAAACTTCGTGAGAACATCCGCCGCCGCCGCAGTAAGCGTTCCATACGAAAGACGCGAAGGATCGAGCTTCGCTCCAATGTGAGTCGGTTAAGACTCCAAAAATCATATTCAGAGGGGCTTGCCGGTCCCGGAGTGTGCTTGCCCCGCCCTGAAATGTAGACACTAGCTCGATTCGAACCAACCCGCCGGCAACAGCAAGTCGGGCCTATTTTCCATATTTGGGCGGTCTAACGGGTGGGGAAAATCACTCCGAAACCCCAAGAAATCAGCTCTGTCTTTTCTCAGCAGCGTCAGTTCAAACA
>CALQFT020000117.1 GCA_943329925.2 Opitutus sp. GAS368 | reverse complement strand
TCTTGAAGGTTGCCTAGGTATTTGCTCACCGCCTTGCCTGGCCAAAGCGAGCCAATCAACTCCCACGCATAACGCAGGCGTTTGACCCGGCGTCTGAGCCGATGGCGGGCCTCGTCGTCCAGTATGCTGAATTGGGCTGCGTCTTGTCGTATTTTGCTGTGGAGCCGCCGCAGCGGGGCTACCAGCAGTTTACGCAGGGGAGGGAGTTGTTGCGCTTTTACTTCATGATGGCAGGCCGCCAACAACCTGACCCAAAGCCTTTGCGTTTCCCGTGCGCATAACACAGCGGCAGTGCTTATTTCTTGCGGAGCCCGCACGGATGCAGGCGGTTCCACTAGCGGGGCATGGGCCGCGCGAAGGAGAGGCCACAAAGATTCCGCCATCGCATCGCGGTCGCGAGCCGTGCCGAGTTTTTGGAAGAGTTTCGCGAGCGAGGCTTCTTGAGTGGGCTCCACCAAGGGAGCCAGCGAACCATAAAGCCGCAAAACAGTGCGTAAGCGGCGGATTCCAACTCTCAGCTGATGAAGGTGTTCTGGCGTTGATTGTCCAACGGAAATCTGGCTGGCATTGGGCAGAATTTGGGTCAGCGTATTTTTGAGCATCGCGGCAAGCGTTTGTGTTGGGCTGATAGGTTCAGTCAAAATCAGGCGACGCGCCCGGCTGGGAGCGATCTGTGTCGGACCTCTGGCCAACCAGATGCCTCGCTCCTGCCAGCTTCGTGTGTCGAGTACCAAGTCGAAGCGCTCAAGCCAGCTTTCGACCAACTCTAGCAAGACTTTAGGCGCTCCGAACATGAGCTCAAAACGTATTTCGCTCACCGCCACCGTCCGTGTCTCTGCACAAATTTGCCCCTCCTCCAGAACCAGTTCGATAAGGGCCCCGCCTTTGCGCAGCACACGGCGAGTGCGAACACATTCCGTGGTGTAACGCTCGATCAGAGTGGCGTCGTCAGCCTCGGTAAGAATCTGCGTCAGTCGACCGCCCACTTCGCTTTCCTGATGTCGACTTGGATCAAGCACCGGGCGGTGATGTCCGGGCACGGGTACTGAATGTTCCAGTACGGTGGTGCCATCGACGGATTTTTCTCTGAGAATTTGCTTCCAAATTTTAGCCGAAGAGGGGCCCTCGCTGCTCAAGCAAAATGTCAGCCGTTTCTTTGTAAGATGTTCTTGCTGTGTGTCTACGTAAACAACCGTGCTGGATTCACCTTGGGCTGTCTTTGTCGCCACGGCCCGCCGCACAGCCCCAAGACGCTCTGTGGAGACACGAAATTTCAGCTGAGTCTCAGTCGGCATGCTTTAGAATAGTACACTTTCCTGAGTAGGTCCTGCTAGATTGTGGCGGTGGTCTTTATTCGGGTTGGGGTTCGATGTGATTTGGCCATTCTTGGAACGGACAAATCGAAAGGTTGGAATTGAAATAACGAGAGTCGCCGGTGACCTCCTCCCCGACCCAAGCCGGGAGTGCGACGGCCTCGTCTGGTCGAGAAAATTCAACCTCGGCGAGCAAAAGTCCAGCGTTGCGCCCTTGGAACTCATCCACCTCCCAGAGATGCCCTTCAAACGGTATTCTAAAGCGGAGTTTCTCAATCAGAGGTCCCTCGCAAAGCCCCAGCAACTCGAGAGCATCCTGTTTTGGAATTGGATACTCAAACTCTGCGCGGGAAACGCCAGTGGAGGGCCCCTTGATTGTGAGAAACGCGTTGGCTCCTGCGCAGCGTACCCGCACCGTTCGCCCGCGGCCTCTGCAGAGGTAGCCTTGAAGGTATTGCGTCCCTTCGACTCCATCCCGCCATTGCTGGCCGGATACTAGAAATTTACGCTCCATTTCGACGCCCATCCCCCAGCGATGACGCAGAAGTTTTCAATGTTCAATGGGAAAACCCCTCTGCGGGAGCGCCGCGCCGGCCTGCCACGCGAGCCGCCGCCCCTGTGGACGCTTGGCAACGGCTGGGCATGGGGCCGATGAATGCCGTGGGTCCGGTGGGAAACTAGGGGACTTTACTTTTCGCCAACCGCCTTTTTAAGCTCTTCGAGGAAAGTGGGTTTGAAACCCTCCCAGCGGGTGACTTCCTTGCCTGCCGGGGAAAGCAACACCAAGGTTGGGTAGCCGTTGACCTTAAATTTGCGCTGGAGTTCGCTGTTTTGAGATTTGACGGCGTCGGGGAGTGTTTTGCCTTGTGGAAAATCCAGTTCGACGAGAATCAAGCGCTTTTCGCCGAGGCTTTTGAAGTCCGGTTTCGCGAAGATCTCCTTGTCGATTTTGATGCACCAGCCACACCAATCCGAGCCGGTGAAATCCAAGAGCATGTGCTTTTGTTCGCTGGCGGCTTGTTTCTGGGCTTGTTCGAAATTCTCCGTCCACCCAGGTTTTGCGGCCAAGCAGCAAACGGTGGTGGCGAGGGAAAAACCAATGGAGAGCAGGCAGGAACGAGTGTTCATCCTTAGAGCTTAGCGCAGAGATGGGGCGATGCCAACCACCGGTCCAACAACGTTGGAAAAGAGTTTTTTGGAGCTCAATTGAAGCCGTGGCACCTTTTTTGAATGGTTTTTGATTGCGGCCCCAGCGTGAAGCGGTATGTTTGAAGGTTCCTCTTCCACGCCATGAAAGCTGATATTCATCCCCGTTACGACCAGACCCACATTACCTGCGCTTGCGGGACCGCCTATCTTACTCGCTCTACGCGCAAAGATTTGCGAATTGGTATCTGCGCCGCCTGCCATCCCTTTTTCACCGGTGAACAAAAGTTTGTCGACACCGCTGGCCGTATCGAGAAGTTCTCGAAGCGCTACGCCACTACGACGTTGCGTCGCAAAAAGGCGTAGTTGGACGACGCTCCCGGACGGATCCGGTGTGTTTTCCGAAAAATGGTGGAGGCGCGCCTGCCGGCCTTCACCGTTTCTATTTATATATCGGGATTGCCCGGAGTGAGTCTGTTGAGCGTCTTCGATTGTGGCAGCCGAGCAATGGGCCGCACTGCTTTGAGGTTTTTGCCCGCTTGGTTGTTGCTTGGTTGTTAATTCTCGAAAGATTTCCATGGATTTTGCCCCTCTCATTGTTCGTAAACAGGCTCGGTTCGATGAGTTGGATAAACTTGTTTCGGCTGGCGATCTTTATGACGACCCAAAGCGGGCTAGGGTCTTGTTGCGTGAACACTCGCGGCTCAAGGAGTTACTTTCGCTTTGGCAACGCTTTCAAAAGGTGAGTGTTGAGTGGGCAGAGGCGCTAAAGCTCGCCACTAGTACTGACACCGATTTAGCCGAAATGGCTCAGGCGGAATTGCCTCAGCTTGAGGAGACCACTCACCGCCTTGAGCGGGAGATCCAAGTGGCCTTGCTCCCGCCTGATCCCAACGACGACAGGGATGCCATCGTTGAAATACGGGCTGGTACCGGCGGCGACGAGGCCGCGCTGTTTGCCGCGGATCTGGCTCGAATGTACGCCCGTTATGCGGAAATTACCGGTCTGAAGATCGAGCAATTGGAGTGCAGTTCCAACGAACTGGGCGGTGTGCGCGAAATGATTTTCAAGGCCTCGGGGGATGGTGTCTTCCGGAAGTTACGTCACGAAAGCGGAGTGCATCGTGTCCAGCGGGTTCCGGCGACGGAGGCCCAGGGGCGGATTCACACCTCGACGGCCACGGTTGCGGTGTTGCCGGAAGCGGAGGAAGTGGACCTCGAATTGAAGGCCGACGAACTGCGCATCGAAGTATGCCGGGCGGGCGGTCCGGGCGGCCAGGGGGTCAATACGACGGACTCCGCAGTGCAGGTGCTGCACATTCCTTCGGGGATGATTGTTCGCTGTCAGGACGGACGTTCCCAGCAGAAGAACAAGGAGAAAGCGTTGCAAATTTTGCGGTCGCGGCTGTTGGAACGCAAGCAGCGCGAGGAGGCTGAAAAGTATGCGGCACAGCGCAAAAACCAGGTTGGCACCGGAAGTCGCGGCGAGAAGATGCGCACTTACAACTACCCGCAAAACCGGGTGACCGACCATCGCATTGGCCTGACATTGTATAGTTTGGATCGTTTTTTAGAGGGCGATTTGGAAGAAATGCTTTCCACTTTGCAAACCGCTGACATGGAGAATCGCTTGGTGGAGGCGAGTGAATCGGTCAACGCGCCTGAGTAAGCTCGAGGTGGTGAGCGTGAGGCTGTTTTCTAGTAAGGCTCGATTAAGGTTCGTTAAGGCTCGATTAAGGAACATGAAGCAGCGTGCTTGTCCGAGGAGGGAACGATGAAAACGGTGCTCGAAGTCTTGCAGGCAACCTCTGCGTACTTTGCCAAGGCTGGGGTGGACAGTCCCCGACTCAACATCGAATTGCTGCTTGCCCACGTTTTGTGTAAGAAGCGCATGGAGATTTACTTGGAGTTCGATCGTCCCCTATCGGAAAAAGAGCTCGAACCGTTGCGCGAACTGGTTAAGCGCAGGGCTCAAGGCGAACCCCTTCAGCATCTTCTGGGAAATGTCGAGTTTCTGGGACGCACCTTCCTCAGTGACAAGCGTGCGCTTATTCCCCGGCCGGAAACGGAGTTGCTGGCAGAGCGACTCCTCAAGTCTCTGCTGCCGCCCCCAGCCCGGGTCTTGGATGTTGGCACAGGCAGCGGCGTCCTTGCGCTGACTTTAGCGGCGGCTTGGACGGATGCGGAAGTCCATGCCGTGGACATCTCGGAGGAGGCTCTTTCTTTGTCCCGGGACAATGCGGCGGCCCTGGGCCTTCTGGAGCGGGTGAGTTTTCATCACGGAAATTTGCTCGAATCCCTCACCGGTGAGTTCGGGTTGATTGTCGCCAATTTGCCCTATGTGCCCTCGGGGGACCTTCCTGGTCTTTCCAGAGAAGTCCAGCACGACCCAAAGCTCGCGCTCGATGGCGGGCCGGATGGCGCCGAGCTGATTCGCCGCCTTATTTTAAGTGCCCGTCCTTTTCTACGCGGGATGCTTGCTCTGGAAATCGGCCATGAGCAATCTGCAGGCCTCGCCCAAGAGCTCGCCGAGGCAGGATACCGTGATATTCAGCCGAGTTCCGACTATCAGGGACGCAATCGTTTTCTATTCGCTTCGTATGGATAAAATTATCGTCCACGGCGGTCGTCCGCTTTCAGGTTTTGTCAAAATCAGCGGTTCTAAAAACTCCGCCCTGCCCATTCTTGCCGCGACGCTCCTCACCCGTGAGCAGTGTATCATTCACTCTGTGCCGGATCTGAGCGACATCCACTACATGCTGCAGATTTTGTCGCACCTCGGGGCCCAAGTGGAGCGCGCCAGTGGGACAGTGACGGTTCAGGCGGAGAATGTTACGACGGTAGCGCCTTACGAGATCGTGCGCAAGATGCGGGCGTCGGTGTGCGTGTTGGGGCCGCTCTTGGGCCGCCACAAGGAGGCGCGCGTCTCGCTGCCCGGCGGGTGCGTGATTGGCGACAGACCGATTGACTTACATTTGAAAGGGTTTCGGGCGCTGAACGCGGCTTGTCGGGTAGAGGCCGGCGATGTGCGGGTGTTTGCCGACGAATTGCGCGGCTCCACCGTGGACTTGGAGGGGCGACAGGGGCCGACGGTTTTGGGGACGGGCAATGTCCTCATGGCGGCCACCTTGGCGGAGGGCGTCACTGTGATTGAAGGCGCGGCGGCCGAACCCGAGGTGGTGGATTTGGCAAATTTTCTCATGAAAATGGGCGCGAAAATTGAGGGCGCGGGCACCCGGCGCATCACCGTGGAGGGCGTTAAGGAACTGCATGGGGCCGAACACAGCGTGATCCCAGATCGGATTGAGGCGGGCACTTTTCTGGTGGCGGCAGCCCTTGCAGGCACGGTGGTGACGCTGCGTCGGGTGTGTGCGGATCATCTCAAGGCGGTCACTAACACACTTTCGGATGCAGGTTACAAAATGGACATCCTGCGTGACACCATCACGTTGCATGGCAACGGCACACCTCGTCCAGTGCACATCGTGACGGAGCCGTATCCGGGTTTTCCCACGGATATGCAGGCGCAGATGTGCGCACTGTTGAGCCGCGCTCAGGGGGAAAGCACTGTGACGGAGACCGTTTTTCCGCAGCGATTTATGCATGTGTCGGAGTTGAAGCGCATGGGGGCGGACATTGCGTTGGAAGGGGCAACTGCGCGAATCAACGGAGTGCCGCATTTGAGCGGGGCGCCGGTAATGGCGAGTGATTTAAGGGCGTCGGCGGCGTTGGTGCTGGCGGGGTTGGTGGCTGAGGCGACGACGGAGGTCAACCGGGTGTATCACATCGACCGGGGTTACGAGTCCATTGACGAGAAGTTGGCTGGGTTGGGGGCGGAGATTCAGCGGGTTAAGCATAGTCATTAAGGGTAAATAACTCTTAGGCAAAATTTTATGTTTTTGATTTTCAAGTTTCAAATAGCACCTTTTTCTTGGCAAGATCAGTGATGACCAATCGAAATGGCATTCTAGCGGGCGGCAACTGGATCGTTGATGCGGTCAAAATTATTGACGTTTGGCCCCAAGAAGACGCCCTCGCGAACATCCTGAGCGAAAGCCGTGGCACGGGTGGCTCACCTTTTAACGTTTTGGTGGACTTGGCATTGATGGGTGCCCCCTTTCCCTTGGACGCCGCGGGACTTGTTGGCGAGGACGGTCATGGTCGTTACATTTTAGACACCTGCGCGCATTTGGGCATTCAGACCTCCCAGTTGAATGCCACTGCGGCGGCCCCCACAAGTTACACCGACGTGATGACCGTGAAGGCCACTGGGCGGCGTACGTTTTTTCATGCTCGCGGTGCGAACGCGCTTTTCGACCGGGAGCATGTGGAGTTCTCCAAGTCCAGTGCGCGGATTTTTCACTTGGGCTATCTGCTGTTGCTCGATGGGATGGACAAGGCGTGCCCCGAGTATGGGACGGTGGCGGCGGGAGTTCTGGCGCGCGCACAGGCAGCCGGGATGCGAACTTCGGTGGACGTGGTCAGTGAGGATAGCGAGCGGTTTGGGCGTATCGTACTGCCCGCCTTGAAGTACACGGACTACTGCATCATGAACGAGTTTGAAGCGGGTCGGGTGACTAAGCACACCATCCGTACGGCGGCAGGCTTGGATTTTGTGGCGTTGCGGGCGTCCATGGAAACGCTTTTGAGTGCGGGAGTGCGGGAGCGGGTGTTGGTGCATTTCCCAGAAGGGGGATGTGCGTTGGGCCGTGACGGTGACTGGACCCAACACGGAAGCGTGGTGCTGCCAGAGGGGTACATCAAGGGAGCCGCTGGAGCGGGCGATGCGTTTACCGCTGGGGTGTTGATGGGATGGCACGACCAGGTTTCGGTGCAGGAGCAACTGCGTTTGGGTGTGTGCGCGGCGGCGGCAAACCTTTCTGCGGAGACGTGCACCGGGGGGTTGAGGCCGGCGGCGGAGTGCCTTGCGCTGGGAGAACGTTTCGGGTTTAGGTCGTTTTGAGCTAGGTTTGAGCCAAAATACCTGATTAATTTTAACGCATATTGGGAGTGTGGGCGGCAAATGACGGACAATTCAATAGAGGATGGCGTAGGCTCGGTGAGAGTTTGCGTTGTCATTCTGCAAAACAAACGTAACCTTAAAGGCGCTGCGCTCGCTCAAATGGAGCGTGGTCAAAACTAGCTTATGAATCCTGTGGCCATTTTTTTGATTTCAGCGGCGGTGTGGTGGTTAGTCTCTTCATTTTTTGAGTGGAGCTTGCATCGTTATGTCATGCACCGACCGTTGGGATCTTTTACCTATCCCTTCAAGTCGCACGCATTGATCCACCACCAAATCTTTAAGGCGGACCATACCTATCACCTTGTGAATGAGCCGGACTGGAAGACAATTCCAATGGCATGGTGGAATGGCCCCGTACTGACGGTTTTAGCGTCCATCCCCGTCATCCCAGTGGCAGTATGGCTGCAGAGTTGGGAGGTTTACTTCGGCGCGGCTGCTGGTACCTTTTTGTATTACTCAATTTACGAGTACATCCACTGGTGCATGCACTTACCTAAGACCCGGCTGGTGGAAATGACTTGGGCGTACAGGCGCCTCAATGGGCATCACTTGTTGCATCACCGTTATATGCATAAGAATTTTAACGTTGTTTTTCCTCTGGCTGATTTCCTTCTTGGGACCCTCGTGGTGCGTTCCAAGCTTCGCTTCGCCCAACCTAAGGGCCCTTCAGTTCCTAATGTTCAACCGGTTGATGACGCCGTCTTTGTCAAGGAGTCGGCCGCGGCATAATTTGGGAGTGGACTCGCTGTTGTGGAGTCTGGCTGCCGCAAAATAGTCATCGTGATGCAAATTTCACTGCTCGACTCTCTCTTGAACCGATTTTATCTCTTATCTTTCGTCTCTGGAGAGCCGACTGTAACTGAGCAGACTTTATAATTTTTTGATCATGGACCCAGTCAAAGCTGTTTCTTGGTTTAAACGCGCTTCCGACCTCGGAAGCGCCGATGGAATGTGCAGCCTTGGTCTGTGCTTTTTTCAAGGAATAGGGGTCGAGCGGGATTTAATCGCGGCGGTGCGGTACTTTAAAAAATCAGCCCAGTCAGGGAGTGTTCGGGGGATGTTTAACCTCGGGTTCTGTCTGTATCAGGGAAGCGGGGTGCGTAAGGATTTCGAGCAAGCCGCTTCATGGCTGATGCGTGCTGCAGATCTTGGTCATCCCGCCTCCATGTACCACTTGGGAATGTGTTTTTACACGGGCAACGGGGTGCTTTATGATCAGATGGAGGCTGTTTCCTGGTTCAGAAAGGCTGCGGCGCTGGATAATGTCTCTGCAATGGTGACCCTTGGGATGTGTTTTTATCAGGGGCACGGAGTCATCCAGAGCCTGAATCGCGCGGTGGAATGGTTCCGGAAAGCGATTGACTTGGGGGCTTCCGACGGGATGAACGGGCTGGGTGTTTGCCAGTTATGGGGTAAGGGCGTTGAGGAGGATCTCCAAGGCGCGCTGGAGGAGTTTGAAAAGGCGGCAGAGTTAGGCAACGTGTTGGCTATGGTCAACTTAGGTCACTGTTATTATTGGGGTTTTGGCGCCGCCAAGAACCCGCTAAAGGCGGTGGAGTGGTATTCCAAGGCTGCCGATTTGGGTAGCGTATACGGCATGTACTATCTGGGTAATTGTCACGGGGAACTCCTCGGAGCGCGCAAACGTTCTGAATTGTCTAACCAGTGGTCGCGTAATCCCGAGGAGCAGGAAATGCTCATGGGGCCTTCCATGTCCCCTTTGCCCATTACGAAAAAAATGGGAGTAGAGCCCGAGAAAAAGTCGCTCGCTTTGCAGTTGCCCAAAGAGGCCGAAGGTTAGGCCTTGGGTGGCTGAGGCGGAGGGCCTGCTGTTTTCGCCTGTTCATGGAGGGAACGCCAGTACTCCAGACGTTCCTTAATTCGGCGTTCTGCCCCGTGTTCACTCGGTTCGTAGTAGCGTCTTCCTTCCTCCAGATACGCTTGTGGCACAAAGCCACCCTCGAAATCGTGTGGGTAAAGGTAGCCCGTGTGGCCCATAGCCTTTGCCCCTTTGAAATGCGTGTCCCGCAGGGCCTTTGGGACGGCCAGACTGCGTCCGGATTCAACGTCTTTTCGGGCCGCCAGCAGGGCAATGTAGGCCCGGTTACTTTTCGGCGCTGTCGCTAGGTAAACCGTGGCGTGCGCCAATGGGATTTGCGCTTCGGGCAATCCCACAAGCTCCACCGCCTGTTGGGCGGCTACCGCAACATTCAGCGCCCCTGAGTCCGCAAGACCGACATCCTCACTTGCGAGAATCACCAGTCGACGCGCTAGGAAACGAACATCTTCCCCAGCGATTAGCATGCGAGCCAGCCAGTAAAGGGCGGCATCCGGATCCCCGCCCCTCACGCTTTTGATTAACGCGGAAATGGTGTCGTAGTGTTGGTCTCCGGCCCGGTCGTAGACTACGGCTTTGCGTTGGATGCTGTCTTGTGCCGCGGCAAGGTTGATGAGGACAACCCCCGAGGCGTTTGGTGGTGTGGTGAGTGCGGCGAGTTCTAGGGCGCCTAGGCACTTGCGTGCGTCTCCTTCCGAGTGCAGGGCGAAATGCTCCAGGGCCTCCTGAGTAATGTCGACTTGCAGGGCGGCTAGACCTCGCTCGGCGTCCAGAAGGGCGCGTCTTTGTAGGTCAATGAGGTGCAGCAAGGTGAGTGGCTCCAGTTGGAAGACCTGAGAGCGGGAGATGAGCGCTGAGCTCAGAACAAAATACGGGTTGTGCGTGGTTGCCCCGATGAAATGGACGCTGCCGTCTTCGAGAGCCGGCAGAAGGACATCCTGCTGTGCCTTGTTGAGGCGGTGAATTTCATCAACGAAGAGCAAAGTAGCGCCCCCAGTGGCCGCGCCGCGTTCGGTGGCGCGCTGCAGCGCACGGCGCAAATCGGCGACGGAGTTTTCCACTCCGCTGAAGGGTTCAAAACTGGCATGAGTGGTTGCGGCGATGATGCGGGCCAGGGTGGTCTTGCCGGTTCCAGGAGGGCCGTGGAGGAGGATGGAGGAGAGTCGATCGGCTTCGATGGCGCGGCGTAGCAGCTTGCCCTCAGACAGAATATGTTCTTGTCCGGTATATTCTGCGAGAGAACGGGGGCGCATGCGTTCCGCCAGAGGTTGGGAGGCAGAGCGGAAATGGGTTGCGGCGGGCGTGGCGTGGCCGTCGATTTTTTTTTGAAATAAATCAGGC
>CALQFT020000116.1 GCA_943329925.2 Opitutus sp. GAS368 | reverse complement strand
CTTATGCCGGACAAATTCGTCCGCAAACCGCATGGGCTCGCGGCTCAAAAGTGAGTCCCCTTTGACGACCACCGCATTCTCGAGACTTCCCCCCTTAATCAAGCCCTTGTCCAAAAGTGGTTTGACGTCTTCATAAAAAACAAAGGTGCGAGCCGAAGCAATTTCCTTCACGTAAATTTCAGGAGTAATTTCAGTTGAGAAGTACTGCGTAAAACGGCCGCCCGGGCCGACATTCGTGCAAGAAACACGGAAGCCATTGTGCGGCAGAAGCGTCATCAGGGAGCCCCCGGCGGTCTCAACATGGATGGGTTCGGAGACTTCAAAAACCGGCCGAGGCGCCTCCTGAGCCTGAAGGCCTGCTTTTTGGATCAGCTCAACAAAGGGCGCAGCGCTGCCATCCCCGATAGGCGGCTCGTTGGCGGTCATTTCGATGAGGGCATTATCCACCCCCAAGCCGGCCAAAGCTGAGAGAATATGTTCCACGGTGTGAACCTTTAAACTCCCCTCCCCCAGAGTCGTGGCGCGCTCCACGGTTTTGACGTGCGCCACGGCGGCATCAATGAGCGGTTGCTCGGGAAGATCCATACGACGGAACTTCCGGCCGTGTCCAAGCGGGGCGGGGCGCAAGGTGAGTGTGACCTGCTCTCCTGTGTGGAGAGAGGCACCGCTCAGCGAAGCACTGGAGGCAAGGGTGTGTTGAAACATCGTCATCGGGCGCGGTTTTATGAAGAAAGAGCGGCCCGGGGACAAGCGTTTGCGTACTTGAAGGGGCGTAATACCCATTAAAAGTGCAAAAAACTGTCGTTTGCACCTAAGGGCAAGCCTTGCCTCCGCTTAGAATTTAGCCTAGGAGTTGCCAATGCTTGATTACATGCAGAAGGGAGGCCCGCTGATGTGGCTGCTCCTGTTTTGCAGCGTCCTCGCGGGGGCTGTGTTTCTGGAGCGCGCCCTGTACTTTCACCGGGTGACGCTGGTTTTGGGCGAATTTTTGCGAGGCTTAGCCGAGTTAATCCGCCATAAACGCTGGGCCGAAGCGCAGGTGGAGTGTGCAGGAAACCCCACACCGGTGACTCGGGTGCTCCACTCGGCGGTACTGCGCCACAGCGCCCCTCGGGCGGAGTTGAAGGAAATTGTACAAGAGGCGGGTCAATTGGAAGTGCCCCGTTTGGAGAAGAATCTCGGACTCCTAGCGGGGCTTGGGCTAATTTCGCCCCTTCTGGGGCTGCTAGGAACGGTGACCGGAATGATCGAGGTGTTCAGCAATATCAGTGCACAAAGTGGACTGACGAGTTCCACGGATTTGGCCGGAGGGCTCTACCAAAGTTTGTTAACCACGGCAATGGGTCTCATTGTGGCCATTCCCTGTGCGATTGCTTACAGTTATCTCTCCGCTCGAGTGAATGCGTTACTGCACGATATGGAGCGGGCGGGCATCGAGGTGGTGAATCTCATTTGCGATCACCGGCGCTCCACAACCATCGTGGAATTTGAAGCGCCCCAACGGGCTGATGCGCCGCCAGAGAGCGCAAAGCGCAGCTAATCCCTGTGAAACTTCATCGCACTGTGACCTTCCGTTTGGAGCTGTTTCATCTGCTCCCGATGGTGAACGTTCTGTTTTTGGCGTTCCTGATGTTTTCGTTGAGCTCTCGCTTTACGCTGCAATCCGGTCTGGCGTTGAACCTCCCAGTGTCGCCCTTCACCTTGGCCCCGCAGCGCAACCCCATAGTGCTCAGTATTACGGCAGCCCCCTTGCCCACGCTTTACGTGCGGGAGGAGAAAGTCACCTTCGAGGAACTCGACCAATTGTTGCAGGACAGGCAGCTAGCGGGACGCCCCATCATCATCCGGGCCGATCGCGAAACGCCCTACGAAGTCATTGCCACCACCAGCAACCTCGCTTTGCGCCGGGGCTTCGCCGTCGCGCTGGCCTTTGGCGCTCCGGAAAAACACTAACCGCAACGCTTGCCCGCATCCCTTTTCCCCACCCACCCGCGGATGCAACCAGAAGCCCGTACACTGACTTTCGACTGGCCGGCACACCACTGGTTGCGCAGCAAAATCCCGCTGTTTTTTTGCGCCTCAGCCCTGCTTCATGGCTGCGTGTTTTTGTTGTTTCAAGTCGTGAACCGGGAAAAAGTCACGGCCCCCGACCGGGAGCGAGAATTACAATTACTAAGCGGAGAAATCCCGGAGCATAGGGCGCTGCTGGAGTCCGTCGAGGCGGAGGTGCCTTTGGGAGCGCTATCGCATCAGTTGTTGCCGGTGGAGGATCTCCTGCGAAGACCGTATCGCTCGGCATTTTCAATTTCGAAAGTGGAACCCAAGGAACCAGAACGCTGGAGTTCAGTCGCGGCAGTGCCTGTCCCCGTCTTTCTCGTCTTTTCGGGCGGCGGAATAAGGAAGCAAACTCCCGAGCTTTCCCATTTCCAAGGTGCTGTGATCCTCGCCCCCATCCTTAAATCCCGACTCACCACTCCGCCCGAACTACCGGAATCGCCGGGCGGGAAAATTCTGGAAAATCCGGAGTACCTGCTAGGGGTGGAGAGTTCGGGGACCGTACAATTTGTGTGGTTACAAAAAAGCAGTGGCGATGAGGCGGCGGACCAGTTGGGCGAGCGAGTGATGCGAGGGCTGAATTTCGCCGGCGGCGAGGCGCAAACGAATTGGGGCGCGGCGCGGCTGCAGTGGAAAAAAACGGGCGTCACGGGCCAATGATTAGAGTAAGTGTAACATCCTTGGTGGTGACATTGGCATCCATCACCGCGGGCGGCGTAGTGCTGCTATGGCTGTGGTGGGAATGGCGGCGGCATCGGGCCGCACGGAAAATGAGTCTCAAGGTGCGACAATGCGCCCTTTGTTTCTACGAGTTTTTGCCCGAATCAGAACTAGGTCTGGCAACTTGCCCACGCTGTGGAGCGATCACTGGGGGACGTTAAGGGCGTTCTTTGGGGTTTCGCTTAGCGGCAGGTGTGATATTCCAAAGTGAGCGAATGCGTCCCGATCCAATTCAACCCTCAATTGAATCTTGCCAAGGTTGCGGCTTGCCCATGGATCTGGCGCAAGTCATACCCCTGACTGTAGTAGAATGCCCGCAATGCAGCGCCACGCTAACAGTGTTCGAGCGCTTCGGTCCCTTCAAACTAGAACGCCTGCTTGGAACCGGCGGGATGGGGGCCGTGTACGAGGCTACGGATCTCACGCTTAAACGACGTCTTGCCCTAAAGGTGCTGCAAAAAAACTGGAGCCACGACGCCAACTTAACCGCCCAATTCGAACGCGAAGCCGCCCTGACCGCGCGAGTCAACCATCCGCATGTGGTGCGGGTGTATTCAACTGGAAATGCCCACGGCATGTTCTACATCGCCATGGAATTGGTGAATCAAGGCTCGCTTGACAGTCTCATGGAAACGGATGGTCGGGTCCCGGAGGCCGAGGTGTTGCGCATCGGCCTCCAAGTTGCCGAGGGCCTCCAATCCGCATACCGCGCCGGACTCATTCATCGCGACATTAAGCCGGGAAACATCCTTTTTGGCGAAGGCCGCCATTCCAAAATCGTAGACTTCGGTCTGGCGCTTCAATTCAATCAAAACCAGACACCTTCCGGGGAATTGTGGGGCACGCCCTACTACATCGCTCCCGAAGCTTTGGACTTCAAACCCGAAGACCTGCGCTCCGACATGTACGCTCTGGGGGCCACGCTCTGGCACGCGCTGGTGGGGACACCACCCTACGAGTGTTCAAGCGTTTCGACCCACGAACTGCTGCATGCGCGCAAAAAGCCGGTGGACCTCGCCTTGTCCACCACCTCCGCGCATCCACTCACAACCGCCATACTCAACCGCACCCTCGCCTTCGCCCCAACAGACCGTCACGAGGACTACGAATCGCTCGTACGCGAATTCCGCCAGGCACTCACTGCGGTGGAAACGAGCGCTCAAAGCAAGGGAGCCAACGCGGGTAACGCGAATGGCTCGTCCACACGGTTGCGCCGTCTGGGATGGACGCTCCTGGCTGGCGGAATCGCCGCGGGGCTGGGAGTCTTCGCGTTCCAGCAAACGCAAAAGGCACCAAAGGTCGTCGAGTCGGCTGAAACGCGTTTTTTAAGCGATCAGGAGCGCCTTTCCAACGCCACCCGGCTACTCGCCCAAAGGGACCAACTCGACATAGGGCTACGGCGGCTTGAGTTGATTTCATACAGTCCCTCACTCACCCCACTGCTCCAAGTCTGGACGCAACTCGCACTGGCCACCGCCTACGCGCTCCGAGGCGAAACGGCAGAGCAGAATACGGCGCTACAGGCCGCGGCGAGCGCCTCGGAAAATACGGATGAGGAGTTGAAGGCGACCTGTCAGCGGCTACTGGCGGCAAGCACCTCGCGTCAGGCACCCGGCAAGATTGCCGCACAGGATCCGGATCCGCAGCGGGAAGGCTTCCGACAATTCTGTCTCGCTCAAAGCGCCATCAGCAAGGGGCGGTTTGCCGAGGCTAAATTCAGCTTGGAACGGGCCGCCCGAACGAGTGCCAAAAGCGCCGAGCCCATCGAAGACTTGTTACGCGTGGCTCCGCCGGTACTCAAACAATTGGAGCGTATTCTATCCTTTGAACACGAGGTTCGCGCCGCGCTCAAGCCCGAGGAGCGCGCCTCTCGGTTGCAGCGTTCAGACGAGTTGCTAGCCGCCATGCAACCGTCCTGGCCATTGCGCAACGCCGCGCTGGCGCTCATTGCCAAACTCAAGGCGGAGACGCCGCCTACCCCAAAACCAGCCGCTCCCGCTCCCACCGCGCTCAAAGAGCCTGCCCCAAAAACACCCCCTCAACCGCAGCCGCAGCCCCCGACTAAGCCCGCTCCTCCGCCTCCGGTGGTCGCGCCCAAATTATCGGCCGAATTCGTCGCCTTACGGGCGCGATCCCTCCAAAGTGCGCAGCTTTTTCACTTCAAAGAGGCGCTCAAAGAACTGAAGTCTTTCCATTCCAGTTCCCCAGTGGACGAGGCGAGCCACGCGAGGCTCCTGCAGCAGCTCTCCTCCGCAGAGGCCCTATTCCAATGGGCCGTTTCCGAAATTAACCGCGGCGGCACGCTTCCCTCCCCTTTGCTGCGTAATAAAAGCGCCTTTCGCTCGGATCCCATCAGCGCAGACGAACACCGGGTGCTCGTCCAAACCAGCGCGGGAGGCCCCCAACTCCCCATCGCATGGACCGATGTTTCCCTGCTCTACATCGTGAAGCTGGTGCAATTTCGAATCGAACGCCAGCCGACACATCCCAAACGCGCTGAGCTGCTTTGGTGGGCAGGTAATGTCCATCTCCTGATGGAATCGCCGCTAAATGCCAGACCCTTTCTCGAGGAAGCCGCCAAAATCAACCCCTCCTATGCTGAACTGCTTCCGGCGCTGCTCTCCGCAGGCGAGGCCAATCCGTAAAAAAGCGCGGTGTTTGCGCCAAAAAAACCGTCCCGCTCCGTTGTACTCCAACCGGAAACCCATTCCTGGCACACCTCCACCCAGCGTTGATAGGCACTAGCGTAGAGGCACACCGGCCAGTCCGAGCCCCACAACAAACGCTCCCGGCCAAACGCCTCTTCCACAACGGCAAGATAGGGACGCAACTGCTCCAACGTCCAAGTTTCCCATGCGGCTTCCGTCACCAACCCGGACACCTTGCAGCACACATTGGGGCATGCAGCCAAACGGGTAAGCCACTCAGCCCAAGGCTCCAGCGCCCCAGAGGCCACCGGCGGTTTGGCGCAGTGATCCAGAACAAAAGCTTGATTAGGAAGTTGTTCCACAAGCTCTATGGCTGCCGGAAGTTGCTTTGGAAAAATCAAAAGATCGTAGCGCAACTCGTACTGGGAAAGCAGCCTGAGCCCCCGCAGAAAATCCGCGCCCAACAAAAACCGATCATCCGCCTCATCTTGAACGACATGGCGCACGCCCACAAAATGCCTATCAGCAGCCAACGCAGCGAGATCCCGCTCGACTTGCGCAGAGCGCAGATCAACCCACCCCACAACCCCCGCGAGGCGGGGATGTCGGCGCGCAAGTTCAAGCAGCCATTGGCTTTCAGCGAGCGTTTGCCGCGCCTGCACCGCGATGGAACCGGAAAAACCCAGCGGCTTTTGCACTGCCTCCAAATCCTGCGGCAACCAGTTTCGTTGCAAAGGCGAACCCGTTTTGATCCAGGGATATTCCTCGGGCGAATAACTCCAGAAATGGTTGTGCGCATCCAAATAACGGGCGGTCATAAACCGATGGGATACACAAAAACTCCCCCCACCGCTACGGCTTTTGGCGCGAACCCGATGTGGCGGGAGAAAAAGGCGACCTTGGCTAGGCCTTGAATCCCAGAAGAGCTTTCACCCGAGACGAAAGCGGATTTCCTTGAGCAGACTCTTTCCAAAACGCGCTTGGAGCTTTTCAAGGAGTGTTTTTTTCCAAATGCGTTCGAGCTCGAAATGCACCGTCGGCTGAAGCACATGCACCATGAGCACTCCATTGGAAAGACTCGCCGGGCTGGAGTGATGCGCAAGAAACTCCCCGACCACCTCCTTCCACGCCGCCTTAATCTCCTCCTCCTGCACTCGCGCCTGCAGCCCCAACTTGCTCAAAATCTGTTCCACCGTCCGGCCTGCGGGGTGAGAGGTATCCTTCGGGAAGGCCTCCTCGGGAAGCCCCCTCCACTCGGCAATGATGCGCGCTTTAAGGCTCGGTGTCACAAGAAGGAACTCTGGCTTAAAACAAGCCTCCTACACAGCACAAAACCCTCGCCTGCACAACAGGGAGGGTTTGGGCTTAGGAAAAAACAAACGGTCAAAGCGCAAAAAATGCGCCATCAAACCACAGCGACATCTACGCGCCGTCGTCGCCAATGGCCTCAACGGGGCAGCCTTCCATGGCTTCTTTGCAAAGGCCCTCTTCTTCCGCAGATTCAGGCTGCTTGAAAACATAGGAATGTCCGCCGTCATCGTCCCGCTTGAAATTTGCTGGGGCGGTTTCACGGCAAAGATCGCAGTCGATGCACTGGTCATCCACGTAAAACTTTCCCAAGATATTTTGCTCGTAACGGTTGGATGCGTCGGCCATGGCGGTAATTACTGCTGAGTTTAAGTTAAAAAAGGGCTCGGTATCGTAAAGGCGACGGGCCTCCTTGCAAACCTTTTTACTATGAAACGATTCCCGCTGTCCTCCTGCCTTAAAATCATCCTTAAAAAGCGTTGTAGTGAACGCTCACCGTGCGAAACGCATTCTGCGCAGCCGAGGCGGAGAAATAAACCAGCTGCACATTCGCCGCACCCGCCGACCATTTGTATCCTGTAACCGTCTGAATCACCCCCGCCCCGCTCAACGTTTCAGTGCGCCGGGCGATTTGCTGCCCCTCCCCATAATGCTTGGAAATGCGACTCCGCAAATCTGACATCACGGTGCCGTACTTTTCCTCCGACCAACTTTCCGCCTGATATTGCAGCTCCACCCCCATGAGCGCCCCTAGCTTGAAGTAAAAGATAGTCTTTTTAAGTCCGTCCTGGGGAAGGCCGCTCACCTCTATGGCCTCCTTCGAACCACGCGCCGGATGGCGGCTTGTGACCTTTCCGCCCGCAGAAACAATCAGTCGCTCCAGACGGTCGGAGGTTTCCCCCCAAGTCAAATTAAACGGAGGCTTAATCTCGCCGCCAAAGCTGCCACTTCCAGAAGCGTCTCCCCCAAACGAACCACCTTGCGCCATGCCCAACGGCAGCGGAGCAAACCAAACCACCAGCGCCGCGACTCCCCACCTTAAGAGGGAGTCGCACGCAGATTTCAGACGGCTGCCAAAAATCATCATGCCTTCTTCACCGTGCTGCTTATCGCCAAGTCCCGCAGGAGGCGAGGCTCCACCTCCACAGGCGATTGCGTCATCAGGTCCACTCCTCGGTTGTTTTTCGGAAACGCTATCACCTCACGAATACTATCCGCTCCGCAAAGTAGCATCACCAAACGGTCTAGCCCCAGCGCAATGCCTCCGTGCGGAGGCGCTCCAAAACTAAACGCCCGCAGCAAATGCCCAAACTTATGCTGCTGCTCCTCCGCCCCGATCCCCAGCGCCTCGAAAAGCCGCGCCTGCAACTCCCTCTCGTGGATCCGGATCGAACCACCACCCAACTCCACCCCGTTAAGCACCACATCGTAAGCTTCCGCTCGAATTGCCCCGTACTCGCCGCCGTTTAAAAGCGCCACGTCCTCCGCCTTCGGACGAGTGAAGGGATGGTGCACCGCAACCCACTGGTTGTCTTCCGGACTGAACGCCAAAAGCGGAAAGTCCACCACCCACAAGAACTTCAAATCTTTAGAACCCTCCGTGAGCTTTAACAAATCCGCCACCCGCAACCGCACCCGCCCAAGCACGTCGCTGACCGCTTGGGGTTTATCGGCACCAAAAAAGAGCACGTCGCCCTCCTCAAATCCCATCTTCGCCGCCAGCGCGACTTTTTCCGTTTCGGAGAAAAACTTCACTATCGGAGACTCCCATTCCCCATCCTTGAGCCGGATATAGGCAAGGCCCTTGGCGCCCAGTTCGAGTTTGACCCACTCCTCCCATTTCTTGAGCTGCTCTTTGGAAAGTGCCGTGGCAGCCCCTTTTGCATTGATCGCACGGATTACCCCACCGCCATCCAGCACACTGCGGAACACCTTGAACTCCGACTTCGCGAAAATGTCGCCCAATTCCACAATTTCGCATCCAAAGCGCAAATCCGGCTTATCCGAACCGAACCGGTCCATTGCCTCCGAGTAGGGCATCCTCGGAAAAGGTGTAGGAATTTCCACACCAAGAGATTCCGAAAAAATCTTGGAAAGCAGTCCCTCGATGAGCGTTTGAATCTCCGTTGCGCTGATGAAGGACGCCTCGACGTCAATCTGCGTAAACTCCGGCTGACGGTCGGCGCGCAAGTCCTCGTCCCGGAAGCAGCGCGCGATTTGGAAGTACTTTTCCAGCCCAGCGACCTGAAGGAGCTGTTTGTACTGCTGAGGCGCCTGTGGCAGCGCATAGAAACTGCCCGGATTCAAGCGGGAGGGCACGAGAAAATCCCGTGCGCCTTCGGGAGTAGGATTGGAGAGAATGGGGGTCTCGATTTCCAAAAAACCGTGTTCGTCCAAATAGTCCCGAGTGGACTTCGTTACCCGGTGGCGAAGTTTCAAGTTTTGCTTCATCTCGGCCCGGCGCAAATCAAGATAGCGATACGTCAGGCGTAAATCTTCATTCGCAACTTTCGAATCCAACTGAAAGGGCGGGACATCAGACTTATTGAGCACCTTTAACTCACTGGCAATGATCTCAATCTGACCGGTGGCAAGTTTTGCGTTCTCCGTCCCTGCCAGCCGCGGCGACACCAGCCCAGTGATTTGGATGACGTCCTCCCCGCGCAACCCGTGGGAAGCCTCCGCGACTTGGGGATGCTCCTCAGGGCGAAAAACCACCTGCGTAAGACCTTCCCTATCACGGAGATCAATGAAAATAACACCACCGTGATCGCGGCGGGAATTCACCCATCCAGCCAAGGTTACGGTTTGTCCGGAGTGATCCTTACGCAAGGAGTTGCAGGAAGTGGAGCGATACATAAAGGGGGAGTGAAGATAAGTGAGTTCCTACACATTTCCAGCATGGAGTCATAGACATCCAAAATCTCCTGATCCCTCACATGATTCGGAATTTAGGCAGACTATGCTTGCCGAATGAAATCTGCAGCCCGCCAAAAATGTGGAAGCCAATCCTGCAGCAGCAAATACAGTTAACGAACGCGACGCGATGAGTCGAACCTCCGAAGGAATTGGGAGTTATGAAAATGTGCGTAGAATTCTATCTTTTACACGGACGCACTCGGAGGCGTTGATGTAGCACGTATTGAGGCAGATGGGCACCTGAAAAGCTGGGCTTAAATCTGGAAAAGCCCTTTAGTTTGGAAAAGCCTTTAGAAAGGGTTTGCATTACCCTGCACTAAAACAGTAAGTTCACCGCCCTTCGGGAAAAGGAGTCTTAGCTCAATTGGTCAGAGCGCCGCCCTGTCACGGCGGAGGTTGCGGGTTCGAGCCCCGTAGACTCCGCTCCTTTTAAGTCACTGTAAACATACGCTTTGCAGAAGAAAAATGAGCACAAAACAGACACTTCAGGAGGGTCTACGCCAAAGTTTAGGGAGGGGTCTTTTGTAAGTTGAATGTTAAGGCAGGTTGTTGATTCAGGGGGGGAACGGAGGGGTTAACCGCAAGCAGCGATGGGCCGCGCAGGCGGTAGTTTTGAAAGTTTCTAAAACCATAGGCAGGCCTTTGGATGAGCTTCATCTTTCGATGGAAGCCTTCCGTGATGCCATTGTTTTTGGTGAACCGCCACATGGCCGCAATTTCGCCTCTCCAACGTATTCGCCTAGCGAACTGCATCTACCGCTGAACAACCCGCCGCGGCACTCTTGCCGCAATGCACCACTCCCTCCCAATCAAGCGGCGCCGCAGTGCGTCTGAAATCCGCAAACTTGTCGACCGCTTCCGGGCAAGCGGCTTATCACGGGCCAATATTGTCCACCACGAAGGGATTTGCCTCTCCACTCTTCATCGGTATTTGCAAAGCCAATCCGCTGAACCCGCCGGACTGAGGCATTCTGCGCCGCCCTCTTTTCTCTGATGAGATCTTCGGGCGACATGGGGTTTTTAGCGCTGGCGGGGAATGATCGGCAAAACGATGTGCGAGGATTGGGTCGCATCATGCAGCACTTTTTGATCGGCACTGACGGAGGTGGTTTCGAGTCCGATGTTGTCTGCGCCGGTGT
>CALQFT020000115.1 GCA_943329925.2 Opitutus sp. GAS368 | reverse complement strand
GATACAAAGGCTCGCACCTTCAGCGTGTTGAGCCACCTGGCATCCATGCTCTTTGCCCAGCTTTCGCATGCCATCAGTCTCAA
The DNA here is from genome assembly GCA_943329925.2 of Opitutus sp. GAS368. Lineage (GTDB taxonomy): Bacteria > Verrucomicrobiota > Verrucomicrobiia > Chthoniobacterales > Chthoniobacteraceae > Chth-196. The sequence goes on along the minus strand of CALQFT020000115.1, from coordinate 10,889 downwards.
CGACGTTTGCGACTGGCTTCGGCTCAAAGCAGCAGCTCTGAGCCGTCTCCAAATCGTACCGCCCTCCCGCAACACTCTTTCCCACGCAAACAAGGTGCGTTCGGCCGACTTCATCGAAACGCTTTTCTGGTCGGTACTCGAACATCTTCAGAACATCCATCCGGGCTTTGCCACGGGCAAAAAAGGCAAGGGCCTCCTGCGCCGTTTCAAGGTCAAGATTCACGCCGTCGACTCCACTGTCATGGAATTGGTCGCCAACTGCATTGGTTGGGCCAAACACCGTAGACGCAAGGCCGCTGCCAAAATGCACCTGCGGCTCGACCTTCACAGCTTTCTTCCGTCCTTTGCCGTTGTCGACACCGCTGCCCATCACGACAACAAGCGGGCACGCGAGGTCTGTGCGGGTATTTCCCCAGGTGAAATCGTCGTCTTCGACAAGGCCTACGTCGATTTCGAGCACCTCAGAGATCTGGATCAACGCGAGGTCTGGTGGGTGAGCCGCGCCAAAGAGAACATGGCCTACAAGGTAAAAAAGACCCTCACCAAAGGCGTCAAAGGCATTCTCAAAGACCAGCTCGTCGTCCTCAAGAACGCCAAGCACGAAGGCATGCTGCTGCGACGCGTGGAGGCGCTGGTCGAAATAAGCGGAGAAGAACGCCTGATGGTTTTTATCACCAACAATCTGAGCTGGAGCCCGCGCTCGGTGTGCGACCTCTACCGCAGGCGCTGGGACATTGAGGTGTTTTTCAAACAGGTCAAACAGACCCTGAAGCTGAGCAATTTTCTGGGGCACAGCGCCAACGCAGTGCGCTGGCAGGTGTACACGGCTCTGCTGGTGTATGTACTGCTGCGCTTCCAGGGATTTTTATCAGCCTGGGCTCACAGCTTTACGCGGCTCTTTGCGGTGGTTCGATCCGCGGTTTGGGAACGGCTCGACCTGCTCGGGCTCTTAAAAAGCTATGGGACAGCATCGGGGCGAATACGATTTATCGGGGCGCTTCACGAAGCCTGGCAGCAGCTCTGGCTCTCTGGGATGACCCCTCCCGCAGCACAAAACATCCCTTCAACAACGTAAACCTCATGGGACAGCATCCATCTGAGAAAAAAATTCCGCCCGTAAAAGCTGCAATTGCCCCCACTCAAATTTCGCCGTTGTCTCTCTGTGAAATTACCTTCAGGAACTCGTTTTCCTCAGGCTGTGGGATGGCTGTGATTTCAAAACTTGGATGCATATTTTGAAATAGCTACCGTCAGAGCGTGATTCAACCAGGCGAACTTCTTGATGGCTATCGCACCCTTCGCCTGATTGGTTCCGGCGGATTTGGAGCGGTGTGGCTTTGTCGATCCGAGGCCGTGGGCGACCTGCGGGCATTAAAATTCGTTCCGATTTTGGATGAGGGACGGCATGACCGGGAATTCGAAGCTCTGACACGTTACCGGCAATCCGCCAACCAGCTCCGCTCCCCGGCGATCATCCCCATAGAACATGTGAACCGACGGGAAGACGGCCTTTTTTATATCATGCCGCTCTCTGATGGTTACGGAGCTGCGGATCCCCTCCACCTTGACTGGCGCCCGACCACGCTCACAGCCGTCCTTGAGGGTTGCCGTTCAGCTGAAGCATGGCTGAGCGTGGAACAGGTTCGCGCCTACCTGACTCCTGTGCTGGAGGCGCTTCAGCTTCTATCTGATGCAGGCTTGGTGCATCGGGATGTCAAACCCGACAACATTCTGTTTGTTAACAACGTGCCTTGTTTGGCGGACATTAGTTTGCTCGGGGACGATTCTTTTTCGATCACTCGCCGAGGCACGCCTGGTTATTCCGCTCCGAGTTGGTATGTGGAAAGCGGCGGGCATCCGGACATGTACGGGGCGGCAACGACTCTGTACTCGGTCCTCACGGGCAATCCCCCGGACAAAATGGGGCGATCCAATTTCAGGTGGCCTCCCCAGGGTGAACAATCATTGTCCCCGGAGGCGCGAGCTGCATGGTTGAATATGCATGCGGCGATCAGGAGAGCCATTGACGACCGCCCGGCTGAACGTTTTGCGGATTTCAATGCCTTTGCCAGGGCACTGATTCAGGGGGGGCCGGCTCTCTCGGGGAACGTTGATTCAACTGGCCAATCTGTTGGCGCTCAGCAGTCGGGCACCCCTGTGAAACGACGGGGCAATCCCAGAGGCGTCATTTTAGGCTCTATGGCGGCGCTTTTCTTGGGAATTGGCGGCCTGAGTTTGTTGAAACGGGGTACCGATGGGGACGACAAGACGACTTCTGTCGGTGCTGCGGGGGGCGCCCAGCCTGAAGATGGCAAACTGTCGGAATCGGCCCGCGCGGAAATTCAAGATCTCGAGAGAGCCATTGCCGAAGCGGTAAAAACAATGACGTTCCCACGGAATCAGTTCTCTTCTGAAATGGATGCGATTGCCGCGGACCTTTACGTCCATGATGAAAACAACGCTGTTCCCAAAGACACTCCACGCAAGCCGCTTTCTGAGATAAAGAACCGGTTTCTTACTGCTCTCAAGGCGCTGCCGCCAAAGCTCGATGCGTCAGGCCGCGTGAAGGCCGTTGATGAGCTTCGAGCGAAGGCGAAGCAGATAGGAAACAAATACGGGAAGGGTGAGCGTGAGAAATTGGAGGAGAGCATTCTCAAGTTGGACTCCGAGCTCAACACGGATGCGGATTTCCGGAAGGAACAGGGAATGAAGGTGCTCAAACGGGCGACGAAGCTTGTAAATTCGCAGCCTGATTCTTGGGACATCATCCGACCGGCTCAGAATTTCTCATTCGCAGGAACGATTGAATGAGTCCTAGGGGCCCTTGCGCTCACGCGTCCAATGAGATCAGAGGTGGCGCGCGAAGCGGAGCCAGTTCGGTGCGTCCAATTTTCCAGATTTCCAGACTTCCGCTGGGGAATGAAGTGAGGATCGAGCATGAAGGGCGCGCTTTCGGAACGGCACTGATCACATGGGGCATTTTCCCTCAGCAGAACTGCTGCTGAGCGGCCCAGAATTGATCATCTGCCTCGATTCTGGCGGCTTCTGAAAACGGCAGTATCACATCCAAGTCTAACGATCTGCCAACAGCTTCAGGGACATTGTCAAAACCCAAGGCCAAAGCAGCTCTCCCATAAATGACGAGCGTGACCTCATGATCCAAGAGAGCATCGAAGGTCGTCGCAATAATTTCAGCGTTCGTCATGCCGCACTTCGTTGAGGGCGCTGCCACTGGGTGGTGATTTTTTTACCTACCCCCCGCTCATAGCCGCTCATAGCCACAAAACGCGTGGGATGCGGCATCACGCCATCTTTAGGCGCACTGCACGCAGGGAGCCGGTCAAGCAAATCCACCCAGCAGGTATTTTCTGGTTCAAATTTGCGCCCGCATTCTGCAACAAAACGCACCACCGCTTCACTCCGCTCCCAGATCGCTAACTTTGCGGCCACAGCCGGATCATTGCCAATGGCACCCAGCATGGCTGCCCCACATCGAATGCTGTGCGGGCTATAAGACCCAGCACAATTCAACAGAGCGATCGCAAGCTCTTCGTTCGTCAATGCCGTTTGGTGCACCAATGCACCCTCTGGTTCATCCCCTTGCCAATAATGGCGGCATCCTCTCTGAACGGCGAGTGTCCAGAGGTCCTTGGGCATGGACAATCCCAACCTCCGGACCTTTCGCAGGAGGGGCGAAAAGTGGACGGTTGTGCCCAGTTTTTGTGCCAAGGTATCTGAATTCAAACAGGGGGAGGTTAGTCTGCCCACAGAACGATTGCAACGCTTCGGAAAAGTTCCCGGTTCCGTTGGTTGCTAAACGCCCTTTTCTTAAGTTGTTTTTCGTTTCAATGCTGGAGGCTTATTCGTAATTCCGTTACTTTGGCCCCAATGAGAAGTCCTTTAACCCGGATCACGTTACCCGATCAGCCAAGCGAAGTAATTGTGTCCAAGGGGGACAATCGAGTCAGCATTCACAGGGCTCACCGGTCGGGCAGGCTTAGGAAACTTGCTCCGCGCGTGTATACTAGCAACCTGATTGATGCCCCTGAAAAGATCGTAAAATCTAATTGCTGGGCGATAGCGGGTGCTCTTTTTCCAAATGCGTTGATTGCCGATCGCACAGCACTCGAACAGAGACCTGCCTCAGATGGGTCCGTTTTTTTGGTCACCGAGGGCCGTTCCAGCGAAATTGAGCTCCCCGGAATTGTCTTTAGGACCAGAATCGGCCCCCCTGCCGTTCCCGGATACGATGTGCCATTTTTGGCTGGTCTCTGGATGTCCTCCCAGGCGAGGGCGCTGTTGGACAATTTAAAACCCTCCCGGCAAAGGGCCAAGGTTCGCAGGACACTTACTAAGGAAGAAATCGAGGAGTTTATCGACAAGATGCTCCGCAATGGCGGAGACGCCCCCGTCAATAGACTCCGTGACCAGGCTCGAGAACTTGCCCCACAGTTGCAGCTGGAGGCTGAGATGGAAAAGCTCTCCTTGATGATTGGCGCCATGATGGGAACGAAAGACGCTCCCTTGTCTTCGACTCTGGGCCATTCTCGCTCTTTGGGGCGTGGCTATGATCCGGATCGACTGGACCTTTTTGAAGCCCTGAGAGGAGCGCTGGCAGTGCATCCCTTTAATGACAGGCAGCCCAAGAATCAGGGACGCTATCTCCCGTTTTTTGAGAGCTACTTTTCAAACTTCATTGAAGGCACGGAATTTGAGGTCAAGGAGGCCTACGAGATCGTTTTTGAGGGAGCTATCCCCCAGGAACGGCCCGCCGATGCACATGATATCCTCGGTACGTTCCGAGTCGTATCTGACCCTGTGGAAATGAGCCGTTCCGCAAAGACCGCTGACGAGTTTGTGTCTCTGCTTCGCCACCGGCATTCGGTTATCCTGACAGGCAGGCCGGACAAAAATCCTGGGATCTTCAAGAGTCAAACCAATCGAGCTGGAGAGTCTGTCTTTGTAGCTCCTGACCTAGTCCTGGGAACCCTTCATCGGGGCTTTGAGCTGTTGTCTGCGTTGACGCATCCATTGGCAAAAGCGATCTTTGCGATGTTTTTTGTAACTGAGGTACATCCATTTGCAGACGGAAACGGCAGGATAGCCAGAATCATGATGAACGCGGAACTACACAGATGCGGGCATGAGCGAATCATGATCCCTAACGTTTTTCGAAGCGAGTACCTGCAATCTCTCCGGAATCTTACCCATAACCAACATGCCGCAGGGCTGATTTCAGTCATGGATTACGCGCAGCGCTTCGTTCATGGGATTGATTTTTCTGATTATGAAACAGCAGTAAACCAGCTGAAGGATTGTCACGCTTTCGGGCGTCCTGCCGATGCAATGGGCACTGGAGATCGATTGAGGCTCTGACGTGGACCTGGTCCCACCGTCCCCAAGGTCGGTGTGAACCAAATCAATGTCCACATAGAGACGGCAAGATGTCCCAGAACCGAACCGCCTCCTCCTTACGCATGTTTTGGTTGTAGTGGGGTATGCAGCATGTTTGTCCCCCGATGCCCGAGCTCATAGGCCGTCTTCAGCGCGTCCTGGTGGATCTTATAGTGGGCAGAGGCGAACGGAATTCGTTTCTCCTTGATCTGCCATCTCTAGCCTAGCGCGTCGGTAGGCCTCCCTTGACGATTTGCGGATTTAAGGTTGTTTCGGGCGGCGCAGAATCAACTCTTGGCATCTACGCATTTAAACACCTTTGCGCGGAGGTAACTGCCGAGGACGGGACTGTCTGCCGCTTACCTGCCCAGAATAGGGGCCAGTGGCCAAGCCCGTGTGACTAACGAGACGAAACCTCATGCCACCCTTGATCGAGCACAGATCGCTTAAACCAGGCTCGAATTTGTTTGGTCTTGAACTCCATTTCTTTCCCCCCTGTAACCTCTGCCAACCAAGTTTGTTCGCCACTGGCGCTGTCTGTTGAGTTGTCAAAAATATAAGCCCGGTCTGTATTTGCGATGGCTTTCATCAGCAGCGCCAGAGACCTGTAATACCGCTCCTCAATTTTGTCGGACGGCACATCGTGACCTCCAGTTGCCACCCGATTCTGTACCCTCGAAATATTAATCTGGGGGTCATCCGTAGCCACATAATACAAGTAAGTACGGTACCCTTTTGCGCGAGCCTCAGCCAATAGATCCACTTTTCCAGGGTGAGACATCACCGTTTCAAAAGTGAAGTCCACCCTCTGCTCAATCAACTTACGCCTCAGAAAGTCGACCGTAACAGCTGCAAGGTAAGCGTTCATGGATAGTCTGGAGAAATCCAGTTTGCCATCGACGCAAGCTAGGTGGTCAGCCTGTGATTGTATTCGCTCTCTTCTAAGAAGGTCAGATTTCCTAAAAAAGCTGAGCACCTCCTCCTCTGAAGCCGAGACACCGAATACGCCAAGATCCAGAAAACCCGAATGCTCTATGTCCGTCTGTATCTCGTCGGGATTCAGATACACGCCAAGGAGCTTCGTCGACAAATAGGACTTGAGAACGCTTTTGCCAGACCCGTTAGGCCCGGCGAACATCCGCATCCTAGGAATGGACGAACTCACGAGATCACAAGTTTAGTTCCAACAAGGACATCGATTGGGGGCTCAATCTCTTTAACCAGCTCCTTACTTCCATCGGCGGAAACTCTGTAAATAAACTTCCCCTCAGACTGAAGGACGCTCAACCCAGCTGCCATTACTGTATTTCGTGCAGTCGCGAAGGCGCGCCCCGAAAGTGTCGGAAATTGAGTTTCAAGGATTTGAATTTCTGCTTCTTGGTCACCCATAATACGAACCTCTAATTTAAAAAATAAGCCAGAATACCCCGTCTGTCAGTTTAATTGCTGAGCGTAGTTCTGGCGGTCGGCGCCAGTCATACTTCCGGGCCACGGCGGCAAGATGTCCCAGAACCGAACCGCCTCCTCCTTACGCATGTTTTGGTTGTAGTGGGTATGCAGCATGGTTGTCCCACGGTGCCCGAGCTCGTAGGCCGTCTTCAGCGCGTCCTGGTGGATTTTGTAATGAGCCGAGGCGAACGTCTTTCTGGCCCCGTCCTGGATCCACTCGACCCCAGCCATCTCGGCCATTCTCCGGCGTATGCGGATCAGGGTCATCTGCGACTTTGGAAAAATGCACCCCTTCTTCACGCCTCCTTGAGCCTCGTACCAGTCCAGCCACGCCTGAAGAGTTGGCGTGACCGTGGTGAACCGCTTTGTCCGCGTCTTGTTGACGGCAGCGGTGATGCAGAGTTGCCCGTCATCGGTAAAGGCAGACCATTCCAGCTTCATGATCTCTTCTGGACGGGTCCCAGCAAAAAAGCTGATGGCAAAGAATGGGACTGCTTCATGGTGGTTTGTCGCCACGGCGCTCATGATCGCACGCACCTGCTCGGCGGAATAGGTCTCGATTTCCTTGGGCTTGATGGGGGCCAGCTCCACCCGTTTCAAGGGGGTGGACGAGAGCCAGTCCTGTTTGATGCAATAATTGATGACCGCTTTCAGGTGCCGGATTTTTAAATTCCGAGAGGCCGGGGGTAGGCTGAGCAGGGTGGCGTCGATTTGCTCCCCGCTTAGGTTTACAAGCAGTTGCCCAAGGAGAGGCATGAAGAGATTCCGGGTCTGCTTCAAATCTCTAAGGTGTTTCGGGCTTTTGAGCCTGCGCTCGCAGTCTGCCATGTAACGCTCGAAACCGAGCTCAAGAGTCTCGGACTTGCGCTCCGACTCGATCTTCAAGGCCGCCATTCGGGCAGCATCCACCACGGACAGTCCGCTCCCGGAGAGAACGGAGGAAGCCTGTTTGGCCTGGACCAATTCCGTTGTGGTGGTCTGGCTGGCAAGCTGTCCGAGTTGTTGACAGCGAGCGTCAAATTCAAAGACGAACTCCGCGGCCTCTTTCTGAGTCTTGAACTCCTTCAACTTGGCCGTATCCGCAAGCTCCCCTGCGGCGAAGTAAACGCGCCATTTGGGCTTGCCGCCCTTGGTTACTTTGTTGGGTTTGTGGGTGAGGTTACGGGCCATAAAAAGGGGTTGGGTGTTTTTGTCTCGAATTTCGGTACAGTTAAAGTACAGTTAACCTCTGTAAAAAGCAAGTCTCAGGCGGTATTAGGGAGCCTCAGGCAGTCTCATTTTACTCTGTTGGACCCCATCCACAGAGACGTGATTACCTGATTTGTAATCAGCAGGTCGTCGGTTCGAGCCCGACTGCCGGCTCCCTCTCTCAGAGGGACTTACGCAAGACTCGCCACTGCGGTCACTTTGTCAGGGACAAATAAGTGACAGTATTTTCTGGAGCGGGGGCTGTGTGCCCAAGATTTTGGTAACGCCGATCATCGGGTCTACCGCAAACTTTGGAGAGCCTCTGTGCTGCCCCGTCAGGTCAAAGGCAGCCTCTCGTGCGCCTACCAGCCAGCCTAAATTTCGTTGGTGCAGCCCCTCAAAATCATGCGCACTGCCAAAAAAACGGGCATCGCACCCACGGACACTCCTAGCTGTCATTGCGCAACGTCGTATTCCGCAACTCGATATTGGACAGCTCCACCATCTCCCGTCCCACATCCCGAGTGAAATGAACGGACAGCCCAAGCTCGTTTGGGGCTCGATACCGGCTTTTCATCACCTTTGCGAACTTCCAGAGGTCATTGATCGCCGTATTCACGCGTCCGGCTTCATAAGCTACAAATAGGGACTTGGTGATTTCGGAGGCAAATGCAGCTACGAGCCGTGGATCAACGGTGGCTGTAGCGGTGGCCCCCTCCTGCAACGAGCTCTCGCTCTGATCACTATAACTGGCAGTCAGATTGTCACGCCGCCAACCTTCATAGGACTCGCGCGTGTAAGGAGTCACATCGTCGCGTTCCAGAATGGGTGCGTCCGAGTCCCCCACGAGTAACCACTTTTCGGAAACACCAGTAGCCAGCGAAACCTGCCGGGCTGTCTTCGGTGTGATCGTACGCAGACCGGACGATGCCTTTTTCACCCACGACACTGAACACTGAACGGAGGCAGCAAAGACCTCTTCTTGCCCCTCGTAGGAGCCAAGGGTGTGTCGCAGCACGGCGATCTGGGTGCGCTTCTAATGATAAGAGTTTCCTTTTGGCCCCGTTTCCGCAACTCGCGCGCGCGGTATCGTCGCGGGGCGCGCTAAAGTCAGTGACCGGCGACTCGATGCTGTAGGCTTTGATGTCGGTGATTTTCATGTGTGTTTCCAATGGGTGGTTGAGTGATTGCAGAGGCGGGCCAGGTCGTGCAGCGCGTCTAAAAGATTGCGGCGCGCGATTTCATCGATGGAGTAGGAAGCCGGTGGGAGCAGTGCCTCGTTTTCGAAGATGCCTTGAATGCGAAGGAAAAACTTTTCCGCCGCCAGATACGAATCGAGTGAACTCATTCCGATGAAGATTGGCAAAAGAGCTTTCTGGATTTCCACCGCAGCTTTCATGTCGCCCTCGTTCAAGGCCCGCCAGAGGCATTGCACGGCCCATGGGGTATCGGCTCCCGGCAGCACGCCCTTCACCCCGCGTTGGAAATTCTCTCGGAGAAACTTTCCGCCGGTGCCATCGAAGATGACAGCCTCGCCTGCGGTTTCCTGCATCATGCGCGAAATGACCGGGCCGACCGGAACCGATTCCGGCTTGAAGAGCACCCGCCCGGGGAAGTCGCTGAACAGGCGCAACTGCACATCCATCGAGAGAGGAAATCCAAGATAGCCGCTGGAGTCCTGGAGGATCAGCGGAAGGGGGACGGCCTCAAGAATAGCGCGGAAAAACGATTCCTGTTGGGCGGGCTCGACCCGGTAAGTGAGCGGCAAGGCGGCCAACAGCGCAGAGGCACCGCGGTCCAATGCGCCCTTCGCCAGTTCCATCACCTGAGCGGAGCTTTCCGCAACGACCGAGCAGACGACCGGCCCCCGGCCGGCAACATGGCTCACAACCTCCTCTAACAGCGCAAGCCGATCGACCAGCGTGAGGCGCGTGATTTCGGAAACCATGGCCAGCGTGACTCCGGCACATCCGAACGCGAATACAAAATCAATCTCGCGCCGCAGCGCGGAGACATTGAGCCCGCCATCAGTTCGGACTGGGTATTGCAGCACCGGTAGCACGCCTGTGAGTGGAGGAGTCGTTTTCATGAAAGTCTTGTGGGAGGCGGGAAGAGAGGCTTTGCCCGGAGGTTTATTTGGACCGATCGCTTGTCGCTGTTGATCCAGGTCATCGCGGGGGACACGCTGTATCGGCGCATCATCCATGCGGTGGCAAGACCATGGGAAATGATAAGAGTTTCCTTTTGGCCCCGTTTCCGCAACTCGCGCGCGCGGTATCGTCGCGGGGCGCGCTAAAACTGGGTAAGCCGTCAGCTCGACGAGGCGAAACTGATAAGAAATTCCTTTTTGCCTCGTTTCCGCAACTCGCGCGCGCGGTATTGTCGCGGGGCGCGCTAAAGGGAGAATTGCTTGTGAGGGTTCGGAACATGGGGCGGATCTCTTCGCGTTCAACCTCGTTCTGAGCGAAAACTTAGCAGTTTGTCACCGTCGATACGTTTTTTCCCGTGACCCATTAAGCAAATGATAGGAGTTTCCTTTTGGCCCCGTTTCCGCAGCTCGCGCGCGCGGTATCGTCGCGGGGCGCGCTAAATTGAGATGATTTCACCTTTACACGCACGGGGGCCGACAGGCCGACGAGGCCGTCGTTGTCCACGGCGGTGGCGATGAGGGTGTTGTCGCCTTCGAAGAGGTTACTGACGGTGAAGGTCTGGTCGGTCTGCGCGGCGTCGAGCTTCGCCTCGGCGCGGAGGTAGCCTTTGGCGAAGAGTTGCACGGACTGGAGCTTGCCGTCTTTGTCTTCGGCATGGACCCGGAAGGTCGCGGGCTGGCTGGGAACGAGCGCGCTCGGATCGCCGTC
>CALQFT020000114.1 GCA_943329925.2 Opitutus sp. GAS368 | reverse complement strand
GAGACTTGGGGACATGGAAACGCAAAGCTCGGCGCGTTGCCAGATTTCACACGGCTGTGACATGCCAGCCTCCCGCGCTTGTCCGGACCACAAGCGGAATGGCCTTATTCCGAGGCCACCCGATTCGTAAATTGTTCATTTACATAGTGGTCGGGGCGGCAGGATTCGAACCTGCGACCTCCTGGTCCCAAACCAGGCGCTCTACCAAGCTAAGCTACGCCCCGAATTCACTATAACCGTTTACTTTAGACTAGTTTTCTCAACCCTGATTCCTAATCTTCTAAACCGCTTTCCTACACCCTATGTTCCTCTCTAAGAACTATGAACAAGCGTGTATTAAAACAGCATCAAAGTTTGTCAGGGTCGGAGAACGTCTACCGGCTTCAGACCAACAGTTATCACTATGCCCGATTTAAGAAGCGCGGCAAGCAGAAGTAAATTTCTTTGAAATCCACAGATGGGCCGCGGTTAAATTAGGTGTTTCCACTTCTAAGTCGAGAGGGGCAATCGAGCATAGATTCCGTACAATTATTTCACAAACTAAAGCTGGCCAATTGCTTCGGCGCTAGAAATCTATAAAACACTCACACTGCATGAAACTCTTGTCCTCTGTTTTGTTCGCCGGCTTACTGGTGTCGTTGCTCACGATCAACGCGGCTGCGGCGGTCAAGCCAGCCGCTAAACCAAATATCGTTGTCATTCTAGCGGACGATCTCGGTTATGGGGACGTTGGCTGTTACGGTGCCACGGCGGTTCAAACACCGAATATCGACAGACTCGCGCGGGAGGGTCTCCGGTTTACCAACGGCTATTGCACGTCGGCCACCTGCACGCCTTCCCGCTATTCCCTAATGACTGGGGAATACGCGTTCCGAAAATCCGGCACCGGCATTTTGCCCGGGGACGCCGCGATGATTATCCAACCCGGCAGGACCACTGTGCCTTCCGTGTTGCAGCTCGCTGGCTACCGAACAGCGGCCGTGGGAAAATGGCATCTCGGCTTGGGGGACAAATCAAAACCCATCGATTGGAATGGTGAGATTACTCCCGGACCGTGTGAGGTCGGATTTGATTATTCCTTTATCATGGCGGCCACCGGAGATCGGGCGCCCTGTGTTTATGTTAAAAACCACCGAGTCGTGGGTTTGGTTTCGGAGGATCCGATTTCCGTCAGTTATAAGGAGGCTTATCCTGGGGAGCCTACCGGCAAGGACAATCGCGAAGGCCTCAAAATGGATTGGACGGAGGGCCACAATAACGCAGTGATCAATGGGATAGGGCGCATCGGATTCATGAAGGGCGGTAAAGCGGCCCTTTGGAAGGATGAGGATATGGCGGACGTCTTTACCAAAGAAGCCATCGACTTTATCGACCGCGAAAAGTCGCATCCCTTCTTTCTCTATTTCGCGACCCACGACATCCACGTTCCTCGTATTCCCAATCCCCGTTTTGTGGGAAAAACCTCCATGGGCGCCCGCGGGGACGCCATCGCGGAGTTCGACGACAGTGTAGGCAGGATTCTACAGAAGCTGGACGACCTGCATTTGACGGAAAACACACTGGTGATCCTTTCCAGTGATAACGGTCCCGTGCTCGATGACGGGTACAACGATCAGGCCAACGAAAAGCTCGGCGAGCACAAGCCAGCAGGCCCGCTGCGTGGTGGAAAATACGGCCCGTTTGAAGGGGGAACTCGGGTTCCCTTCGTCACGCGCTGGCCGGGCCGGATCCAGCCGGGCGTCTCGGACGCAATTGTATCCCAAGTGGATTTCCTCGCCTCGTTTGCTTCTTTGGCTGGGCAGAAGCCGGATGGGACAACGGCACCAGATAGCACCAATATGCTTGCGGCTTTCCTTGGAGAAACCAAGGCGGGCCGCCAAAACGTGCTCGAATACTCCAACAAGGTGGCCATCCGTGAGGGTCACTGGAAGTTGGTCCAACCCGGCAAGTATCGGGATCAGCTTAACCGTTGGAATAAGGTAGAGGTTACTGGGCCCGGGTGGCTTTTCGATCTGGATTCTGATGTTGGCGAAAGCAAAGACGTTGCGGCGGAGCATCCCGATGTGGTCAAGGCACTCAATGCCCGGATGGATACGCTTTTGGGAGGAGCGCTCCCACAGCAGCCGAAAAAAAGAGAATAAACAGGGGCCTCCCAGTCTAAGGCTCAAAAACCGGAGACCACTTTACCCACTTCCGCAAGCACGGCGTTCCCGGACGGCTATTCTCGAATTCCTCTGGCTGTAATTCTCCCCCTTTTCACTTTGCAGAGCGTCACGCGGGTGTAGCTTTGCCGAATAGCTTGTATGGCACAAAAATCTGATTCCTCGCACGACGACTCCAAAGCTGACTCCAAAGCTGGCTCCAAGGCAATGGCAGCACGTCACAAAAACCTCGATCTCGCCCTTCAACAGATCCACAAGGACTTCGGAGACGGAGCCATCATGCGTCTGGGTTCGGCCCAACAGATGGACATCGAGGTCATCCCCACGGGTAATATTCTCATCGACCGCGCCTTAGGCGTGGGCGGCTTCCCCCGGGGACGCATCGTTGAAGTATTCGGGCCGGAATCCTCGGGCAAAACAACCCTGACACTCACTGTCATCGCGCAGGCGCAAAAGATGGGGGGCCTCGCTGGGTTCATCGACGTGGAGCACGCTCTGGATCCCGCCTACGCCAAGAAGCTCGGCGTTAAAATCGACGAACTGCTCGTCTCCCAGCCTTCCTCCGGGGAAGAAGCACTGCGGATTTGTGAAACGCTGGTGCGCTCCAACGCTTTGGACGTCATTGTTTTGGACTCCGTGGCCGCTCTGGTGACCAAGGCCGAATTGGAAGGTGAAATCGGCGATACCACCGTCGGCGCACAAGCGCGACTGATGAGCGCTGCGCTGCGCAAACTCACCGCACTTATTTCAAAAGCCAGCACGGTGGTCATTTTCACTAACCAGATCCGGGAAAAAATCGGCGTGATGTTCGGCAACCCAGAAACCACTCCCGGGGGTAAGGCGCTAAAGTTTTACTCCAGCGTGCGGGTGGACATCCGGCGCATCGGGGCGATCAAGCAGGCCGATGGCACGGTCATCGGTAACCGCACAAAGGTGAAGCTCGTGAAGAACAAGGTGGCGCCGCCGTTTACGGAAGCGGAGTTCGACATCATGTATAACGAGGGGATTTCGTCCACTGGGGCGCTTTTGGATTTGGCTTTGGAACAAGGCATTGTGGAAAAACGCGGCTCTTGGTTATCCTACAAGGGCGGCCAGCTCGCCCAAGGCCGCGATGCCGCCAAGGACGTTCTCAAGAACAACGAGGCCTTGTACGCTGAAATCGAGGCGGCCGTAAAAGCCAAGCTCGACGAACCCCCCGCGAAGTAAACCGCCCGGCGTCTCCTCCACGCCGTCCAACACAGTCAACAAGCGGGCGCCTTGGGCCCGCTTTCTTTTTCTCCGATGCGCTGGGATACGCCGTTGCAGGAGTTGCCATGGGTGGGGCCGCAACGCACCCGCCAGTTGACGCGTTTCGGCCTTCAGACTTTCGGCGATCTGGTGTCGCATTTTCCCAAGCGCTGGGAAGATCGCAACCGCTTCGACCGTTTTCCACAGACCGAATCCGACACCCCGGTGTGCGTCATGGGCATAGTGCAAAGCGCTGTAGTGCAACGGCGTGGCAGAGCACGCAGCTTTGAGCTCCGACTCGTTGAAGAACAATCTCACGCTTTGGCCGGACAGATTACGGTGCGCTGGTTCAACCTGTATTGGATCGAGAAAGTTGTCGCCGCTGGAATGCGGCTGGTGGTTTACGGCAAACCCAAGCGCCGCGGCCGCCAAATCGTGCTCGAGCAGCCGGAATTCGAAGTGCTTGAAGACGACTCCAGCGCGTCGTTGCATCTGCAACGCATCGTGCCAATTCACCGTGCCACCGAAGGGCTCTCCACCCGAGTGTTACGCGGGGTGATTTGGGAGACCTTGCAACAGCTGGAATCCGTCGCGCTGCCCAATCTGATCCCAGCCACGCTCGACACCATGCCGCGCATCGACGCACTGCGGCAAATCCACTTTCCGGACTCCTTCGCGGAGCTCTCCAGAGCACGCAAACATCTCGTATTAAACGAGTTTTTCGGGATGCAGTTAAGCATCGCCCTGCGCCGCGCCGAACAACAGGCCCAGCCCGGCCTTTGTCACGCGAAGACCGCCAGCCTCGTGGAACAACTGCACGGCAGCCTGCCCTTCTCCCTCACAGGAGCCCAGCTGCGCACCATCGACGAAATCCGCGCCGACATGGCCTCCGAGCGCCCCATGAACCGCCTCCTGCACGGAGACGTGGGCGCTGGGAAAACGCTGGTCGCCCTTTCTGCCATGTTGCTCGCGGTGGAGGCCGGGTTCCAAGCCGCGCTCATGGCTCCCACGCAAATTCTTGCAGAACAGCATTACCTCCAGTTTAGGCGGCTTTGCACACCGCTGGGAATTCGGGTCGGCTTGCGCACGGGCAACCGAAAGGAGGAATCCGGGCCAATGCCACTGTTTGATCATGACCGCTGGCAGCAGGCGGTGGTTTCCGGCAGCGCGGATCGGCCCGCGGCGCCGCACTTGAGCGAGCAGCCCGACATCGTCGTCGGGACGCACGCCCTGCTCTATGGCAAGGGCAACTTGGAACGACTCGGGCTGGCTGTCATCGACGAACAGCACAAGTTCGGCGTGCTCCAGCGCGCAACGTTAAGGGCACAAGGTGTTTGTCCCGATATGCTCGTAATGACGGCCACCCCGATTCCACGCACCCTCACCATGAGCCTTTACGGGGACCTAGACGTTTCCACCCTCGACGAACTGCCCAAAGGGCGCGGCAAAATTGTCACCGTGGCTCGTGACTCCTCCAAATTGCCGGAGGCCGCAAAGTTCCTGCGCGAACATTTGGAAGCCGGTCGCCAGGCCTATATCGTCTACCCGCTCATCGACGCCTCCGACAAATTGGAGGCCAAAGCGGCGGCGGCGGAATTCGAGCGCTGGCAAGCGTTGCTCGCCCCGATGCCTTGTGCGCTGTTGCATGGCCGCATCCCGCCCGAAGAAAAAGACGCCATCATGGAGCAGTTCCGACAAGGCACGACCAAGGCGCTCATCGCGACGACGGTGATCGAAGTCGGCATCGACGTTCCCAACGCGAACTTGATGCTTATCGAAAACGCCGAGCGCTTCGGCCTCGCGCAGCTGCATCAGTTGCGCGGGCGCGTTGGCCGGGGCGTCCACAAAAGCTATTGCGTGCTGTTAACTAATGCAAAAGAGCAGGAGGCGATGGAGAAGCTCCAAATTTTGGAGCGCACGTCCAATGGATTCGACATCGCCGAGGCAGACTGGGAATTGCGCGGTCCGGGCGATTTACTGGGCACAGCGCAAAGCGGCCTGCCGCCTCTACGCATAGGCAGCTTAGTGCGAGACGCCGAATTGATGATGCAGGCGCGCGGGGCAGCCTTCGTGATCATCGAGCGCGATCCGAAGCTCGAAGAGCCTGCGCACCAGATTTTTCGCACGTTGCTCCAAACAATCCCTACAGAAAATCTCTCGCAGGTAAGCTGATCTTTCGGGACTCTATTTGCGTGGCATATTCCGCAAGCCCACCTCGCCATTCAGAGCTAAGCGCTTGTGTGCGGCGGGGGTTTGGAAAACACTCCTCCCGCCATGAATTTCTCCCTCAAGTCTTCCCGCCTTGCACAAATAGTGCTCGCTTTCACACTGGCTGGCTCACCTTGCTTTGCCGATGTTGGCGTTGGTGCAAAACCGCTCCCCGGCGCCGAAGTCATCATCGACGGCACCCGAGCGACCCTCGACGAAAAGTGGACGTATTGGGAAGGACCGCGCTTCGGTTCCTCGCTCCCCATAAAGTGGAAGCTTGTGCAAGACCCTGTCGCTACGGGCACCGTGCTGCAAACCGATGATCCGGCGGTGGGGATTGGAAAGTACGGCGTAGCAGATATTGTCACAAAAAAGGCCTATCGGGATTTCAGGCTGCACATTGAGTTTCTCGTGATGAATGAGGCGGGCAATAGCGGCGTATATTTGCAGAACCGTTACGAGATTCAAATTCAAGACGGGGACGCGACCAAACACGGCATGGGTGCTGTCATCAATGAAACAGCTTCGCCCTATTATCTTTATAAGGGGCTCGGGAAATGGAATTCATACGACATCCTGTTTCGTGCGGCGCGCTTTAAGGACGACAAGCGCGTCGAACGGGCGCTGGTCACAATGTATTTCAATGGGGTGAAAATTCACGCCAATCAGGAGATCGATCAGGTCTGGGGCGGCGCAAATTCTGGAATCGACGGGGGCAACGATGGCGGTCGAGGAATCACCGACGTGCCCGGCGGACTCAAGCTGCAATGCGAGGGCCACGACGTGCGCTACCGCAATACGTGGATCAAGGAAGTGACGCTGGAAAAGCCGCAGACGAGTTTCGCTCGGGAAAATTAAACCGCAGCCATCAAGCGCCGCGAAAAGCCCGAGCAGGATGCCCCTCAACTCCGACACGCCAACAAGAGATCTTCCCCTCCCCATGCCTCCCCCAACAGACTTCCTTCGGCAGATCTCGATCTGCTCTGTCCTCTCGTTTTCATTGAGCTGCGTTGCCTTTGCTGCGCCCGGAAAAAGTCCGGATCGCCAGCCAAATGTCGTTATCATTTTTACAGATGACCAAGGGTACGGGGATGTCGGGGTCTTCGGTGCGACTGCATACGCCACGCCGAATCTCGACCGCATGGCCCGCGAAGGCCGTCGTTTCACCGACTTCCATGTGGCTCAACCTGTCTGTTCCGCATCTAGGGCAGCGCTGTTGACTGGGTGCTATCCCAACCGGATCGGTCTTCCCGGCGCCTTGGGTCCCCATTCCGCCAAAGGCATTAGCGACGGGGAAACCACACTTGCCCAAATGTTTAAACAAAAGGGCTACGCGACCGGCATGGCGGGCAAGTGGCATCTCGGCGACAAGCCACAATTCCTGCCTGTACGTCACGGCTTTGATGAATTCTTCGGGCTGCCCTATTCCAGCGACATGTGGCCGTTGCATCCGGAAGCCAAGCCTGGGGCGTATCCGCCCATTCCTCTGCTTGAAGGGGAAGGTGTCCTCAAGACGGACTTAACGCACGCCGATCAGGAACAACTCACCACCCAATACGCAGAGCGCGCGGTTCAATTTATTGAGAAAAACAAGGACAAGCCCTTCTTCTTTTATCTCGCTCCCAACACTCCGCACGTTCCGTTGCACGTGAGCGAAAAGTTTAAAGGCAAATCCGGTGCAGGACTTTATGGCGACGTGATTATGGAAATTGATTGGGCCGTAGGCGAGGTGCTCAACGCCATCAAGAAAAACAATCTAGACGAAAATACGCTGGTGATTTTTTCCTCCGACAACGGCCCTTGGTTGTCCTACGGAAATCACGCTGGGTCCGCGGGACCGTTCCGTGAGGGTAAAGGCACCAACTTTGAAGGCGGTCATCGCGAGCCTTGTATCATGCGGTGGCCGGGACATCTCCCAGCAAACTCCGTGTGCAAAGAGCCGCTAATGACCATCGATATTTTCCCCACCCTGGCTCGGTTAATTGGCGCGGAACTGCCCAAGCACAAAATCGACGGCCTCGACGTTTGGCCCATTCTTGCGGACGTGCCCGGTGCCACCAACCCGCACGACGCTTATTATTTTTATTACAATCAAAACGACCTTCAGGCGGTGCGCTCCGGCCAATGGAAGCTGCTCTTTGCGCACACCACACGGACAATGAACGGCCAGGAGCCTGGCAAGGACGGGCGCCCTGGAAAATACCGTCCACTCCCCGTGGAGCATTCGCTCTACAACCTCCTTGCGGATCCCGGCGAGACGCGGGACGTATCAGCCGAGCAGCCTGAAGCACTCAAACGTTTGGAGACGCTCGCTGAAATTATTCGAGCGGATCTTGGCGATGCCCTCACAAAACGCGCCGCCACTGGCGCCCGCCCGCCAGGGAAGTGAGCCTTTGCTGCCTCAAGGGGAATTGCCATTGCGCGCCCATTTCATGCCATCTCTTTTAAGTTTATGGATGATTAAAAGACCGCAGCACCTAGGAACGAGGAGCCCCAGCTCCACAATGACTGTCTGAGTTTTTGGAGTCCCAACGCACGCTGCGGCTCCGCGGTCCCGGGAAAGGTCAGAGCGAATGCCGGCGCTAAAATGGCACCCGCAAGGTGCGCGGCCTGGGATGAATGCCGCCTTGGACTTCGGTTTAGAACTCCATGCCGATGGAGATCGTCAAAGTGCCCTTGTTGCTGCTGCGACGCATTTCGTATTCACCCGAGAAGCGCAGGGAGAGGCGCTGGGTGAAGCTGAATTCCAGCGAACCGTTGAGCTTGAGGGCGTCTCGTTCGCCAGTGGCGTTACGGGCGTTGAACCAACCGGAGCCCGTCGGTGCGCCAAGGAAGGCTGCCTGAATAGAGCCATTGCCGTTAAAGTCATGCAGCCAGTTGCTCTGCAGGCGCACAGCAACACCCACATTGCGCACTACCCAGCGGCGGCCAACGGTGAGCCCCACTTCGTTGAGCAGGCCACCTGTCTTGGCCTTGGCCACACGTGCGCCTAGCACTCCACCGCCGGTTTCCTCCAGCGCAGCCTGCATCCCGCCAACATAGAGGAGATGTTCTGTCGGAGTAATTTCCCACGCGCTCTGAGCGGGCATGATTTGATAGCCGCCGCCAATGCGTAGGAGGTGTTCGCTAGACTCAAACTTGGCGCGGGTGCGGGCAGTGTAGCCGGGGAATTCGATGCTGCGGCGGGCGTCATTGTCGACGTTGCCGAAGATGAAGGCGATGTCAGCGAAGAAAGGTGCCACCGGCAGGCTGGCGTAGGCGCCTAGATGCCAGGCATCGCTGGAGATTGTGGTGGACGGGGTGCTGAAGTTTGATGTGGTAGTGCCGGTTGCGCCGAGCAAGCCGATGCGGGCGGAACCCATGGGGCGTTCGATACCCATGACCGAGGTTTGTCCGCTAGCGGTGTACCCGCCAAAGCCATTGGAGGCGAAAGCGGTACGTTTCAACTCGGAAACCGAGTTGCTGTTCCAGACGCTCCAGCCCTCTTCGCCGGTGCCAACATTGGTTTCCACGCCGCCATTACGTGCACCGCTCAAGCCGAGCAGATCGAGGCGGGAACCGACATTCGCGCCGAGGTCAAGCATGCGACGGCGGCTGATTGTCAGCAAATCCGCATAAGGCGAAACGCCTGCCCCGGACAGAGCAGCGGTGACCTGCGATGCCAATTGATACGCTTCGAGTTGGACCTGCAGCGCTAGCAGATTGCCGGGCGCGGCCACAAAGCCATCCAGATAGTTGCCCAATTCCTGACCGTTAATACCCAGACCGAAGCTCTTGAAGGTCTTGCGCTCCACCTGAAGCTGCACTTCGCTGCTCGTGTATTTCAAAGATGGCGAAAGGACTGCGGTTGAACCTATGGGCCGTAAGGTTCCACCAAACAAGGCGGGAGCCCGGGCCTGCAATTCCGTAATGAGTGAACCGCCGGAAGCTGTCTGGGCGGAATCCACCCAGCCACTGAAGAAGTCGCCGGAGACTGACAGGAAGGCTCCTTGAATAGTACCGCCAGAGATAATCGGGAAGCTCATGGTGGCCCCCGGACGTGAAAGTGCGGAGGCTACGACGCGCCCTAGAGAGAGCGTGCCGCTTGTAACAACGCCGTTCTGCAAGGTGCCGCCGTTAAGGTTGAAAATACCGGAGCCACCAAGGCTTCCATCTACGAAAATTTGATCATGCACCCAAGTGCCTCCGACTTTCTCAAACTGCGCATTATAGTCTGAACCCGCTTGCACAATGAGCCCGCCAACCGTCATGGAGCCGGGGGAATTACCCGGATTCAACCCGCCAGATAAAATAACATTCCCAGCGATTTTGCCGCCATCGCCAGCCAGACTCTGCCCCGCAGCAATCGCGTAACCATTGGCAAACGCAGTGACGTCTAACGTGCCACCACTTTGGATACGCAACACGGCGGACTTAGAGATGGAGGCGGTGGAATTGAGCTTTAAGGTGGCGGACGTGATCTCCGTGTCGCCCGTGAACTCGCTCTTGGAAGAAAGATTGACTTGCGAACCCAATGTGCCGGCGAGTGTGAGCTTACCACTGCCGTTGATTGCCCCAGAAATCGCAATCGAACCTGAGCGTGTAATTAAGAGCTGGGCGTTGTTTTGCAGGCTGCCCGTCCCGAGACTGCCACCTTCACCGACTTGGAGAGTGCCGCTGCTGAGGGTCAAGGCACCAGAATAACCGCTGTTATCGGCAGTCAACTTCACCACAGAAGTAGAATCCACACGAATTGCGCCGGAGCCGCTGATGGGTTGGCTGATTTCCAGCGCCTTATCTCTGGAGAACCAGAGGGCAGCGCCGGCATCGACTTTCACCGAGGAGCCCACTGCACCCAAGGGACTGGCCTGCGCCGCGGTCGTGGCCGCAGCCGCGCCGTCCGTGACCATGACGGTGCCGGATTTGATCTCTGTACCGCCAGCATACGTATTATTGTTATTTGAAAGCGTCAGCAGGCCTACTCCGTCTTTGGTGACCTTACCGTTGCCAGTGAGCTTGGCGGCAATATTGAGGGAATTAGAGGCGGCAGAAGCTGCTGTACCACTGCCAATTGAGAAGGTGGCGCCAAGAGATCCCAACTCGATAGTGCGTTTTGCACTGATAGTTACTGATGTGCCGCTACTGGTTGTACTCCCGTTGCCGCCAACGGAAACCACGCCACCATCTAGGGCCAATTTAGAAGTCTCCGCCAAAGCAGACCCGGCCCCGAGGTCAGAGTCCTTCGACAAATCAAGGGTGACGCCGGTGGAGACCTTAGTGCCGCCGGTGCCTTCGTTCACCCCCTTTATTGCTACACTGTACCCTGCGCTACTGAATCCATCAGCGGCGAGGTACTCGACCGCGCCAGAACCGGAAATGGCATTGAACAGCGAGATCTGCGTACCGGGTTGGAACTTGAAAGCGAGTACTCCATTGTTAACCAAACGTCCCGCATTGCCCGCATTAGT
>CALQFT020000113.1 GCA_943329925.2 Opitutus sp. GAS368 | reverse complement strand
TGAGAGTTGAGCGTCTTTGAAATCGCGAAAGTTCTGGACGTTTAGTGCGGCATCCACCGCTTCCTTGAGCTGTTTCCCAAGGTCGTTGCGAGCCTCAGTCGACCAGTTTTTGAAGCACCCGGCAGTTTCCGCCAGCATACGCGCCGCGGTGAGGCGAGTTTCCAATTCGTAACGAAATTCGGACACCTCTACGAACGCCTTGTCTACCTTTCCCTTGTGGCGTTTTTCTTCGTTGCGACTCAGGACAATCTCTTTGGAGAGATCAATGATCCGCCGCTCGAGGCGTGCCACCACATCGTCCTCACCGACTTCCTCAAACGCCTGAACACCCAGATCCCGCTGCGTCTTTTCGAGTTTCTGACACAAGCGCTTGAGCACATCTTTTTCAAACTTATCGAAGTACAGATGGGCGCGGCGCAGGATGAGCTCCTTGTCCTCCTTGCTAAAAGAAGCCGGCTGTTCGTCCAACCCGGTGAACTGGGAGTAATCCGGGGTATCCAACAGTTTGGTCAGTCGCTCCAAGAGCACTTTAGCATCAATCTTGGGCACCGATTCCATGCCGGCAGGCTCGCCCTTGAGTTCCAGCTTCAACTCCACGGGCAGGTAAGAAAACACGGCGCGGTCCACGCCACCGAGCTTGTCGATTTGCTCGTTGAGCGCCTTCCAATGCGCGCGGAAAACCTCCTTTTGATTCAGCTCTCCCACGAAGGGGAAATTCCGCTCCACACGCAGCGAACGCTGTCCGGCCTTGAACCATGAAAGCAAACGTCCGTAAGCCTCCGCCACTTTGCTCGCCTCGCGCTCCGGATCGAGGTTCACCTGATCCAGCGGCCTTTTATCGCGGGGATCTCTGGGAGCCTTCGCCGCAATAAACTGCTCAATGAGACTGTTGGGCAAATTTTTGAGCGCTTCTCCAATCGCCGTGTACGCACCTAAGACAGGTTCTGCGCCATAATCAAAAGGTGAAACATCTCCAAACGTCTTGGCATCTTGGTCGGTGCCGAAAAGCATCTTTTTTTCAACGACTTCATTGCTGGCTAGGTAGCCCCAGAGAATTGCCGCCCGATCGTAGGGCAAAACCTCTTTTGTGGTGCGAATTTTACGGCCCAAAAATGCAGCTGATTTTAAGTCCAGATAATCCATCACGGAACCGGAAGGGACGCGGTCTGCATGAAGCTTAGTGTTGTCGTCCGTAAGATAGGAGTCGAACCACTCAGAAAGCTCCTTGTGAGAAAGGGTCGCACTCAAGCTGGCGGCAAAGTTGTGCCGCAACCCCAAAATGTGACCAACCTCATGAGCGACTACATTTCGCATATAGTCCCCCGCGACCCGAGTTGCTGCCTCATCGGTGAATTTACCACTGGCGAGCGCCGCCTCGAGGCCTGCTGCAAAACTTTCAGCGAATGCCACTTGATCCACCTCACATGCGCGTGCGTTCGCAAACAACTCGCCGTGTGTTTTCGTGCCCTCCGCTCCGTCGAACTTCTTGGGGGCCGAAGGAGGCGCCTGAGTGGTCACCGTTCGCATAGTACGCAACAGCGCCCGAGTGCGCGCCTTGCCCACAAACGAAAATGTGCTCGTCATGAACGCCTGACCCCGCTGCGAGGCTCCGGAGCGCGGATCCACAATCACATCAGCGTACGCAAAACCAGCAGTGTCCCAAGGCACCCATTGGACCAAACTAAAACGCGGATCCGGCGCAGTCACACCTTCCGGCGCCTTTTCCGCCTTTACCACCTCCCTCCCAAACGCCCGATTCCAGTACAGGATTCCATCCCGCACCGCGCCCTCCCATTCCGGGGGCGTGTTCGCGCTGTAATGAATCACCACCGGCTTGCGGATATCAAAAAGCGCAATTCTAGCCGAAGTGCGGCCCGTGTTCGTTTCGATTTGCGGATGGGATTCAAAAAAACGCACGTAGCGCGAGGCGGCGGGACCTTGCTCCTTGGTTTGAAAATCGCCGGGAACATAAGGCGCGATGAAATAGCGAATTTCAAAGCGGTCTTCCTTGTTTTGCTCGCTCTGGCGGTCGCGCACCTGGGCGCTTTGACGAATCACCAACTGCCCGCCTTCGGAGTGAACCTCAAAAACGCGTCCTTGGGAAATCTCCAAAGAATTCGCCTGTTTTAGCGAAGCGCGACCGGGGCGTCCGGCGTCCGGCTCGGAAGCATACCAGATATCGTTAAAAACACGCCGCATCCCGGCGTTAAAGTCGATCACGACGCGGGAATCATCCTGCGAAATAATAGGAAAAGTGGTGAGCAGGCGTCTTGCCGGCAATTCGTTGGTTACCAACAAGCCCTCGGTGGATTCGCAAAGGTCCACGCCGTCGTGAAAGATTTCAAAGCGCACGATTTTGCCCGCCAAGGCGGTGCTCGTCGCCGCGATAAGTTGAGGAATGACGGAGGCTGAAATCAAGAATTCCCGCCCTAAGGCGGCTTTCTCCAGCGCGACAAGATTGTTGGGAGCCGCCGAGAGCGGCATGTGTTGCGCCGCTTGGGGATCTTGGGCCAAGACGGAGAAGTGGAAGAAGGCGCAAAGCGCACCGGCGAGTCGTTTAAGAGGGGTGTTCACGGCGAATATGGACTTATCAGACGCGGCAGAAATTGGCGCGCATTTTTTCAAGGCAATCCCATCCCCCGTCGAGGGATGAGACCAAATCTTGAAGAAAACTGGTCCTTCTCTCCCGGGACCGCGGAGCCCAGCTCCGCTTTGACGCTCCAAAAACTCAGACAGTCCTTGCGGAGCTGGGGCTCCCCGGTCCCAGGTGCTGAGGTCTTTTAATC
The DNA here is from genome assembly GCA_943329925.2 of Opitutus sp. GAS368. Lineage (GTDB taxonomy): Bacteria > Verrucomicrobiota > Verrucomicrobiia > Chthoniobacterales > Chthoniobacteraceae > Chth-196. Next base: position 8,423 of record CALQFT020000113.1, on the reverse strand, counting down.
ATCCATAAACCTAAACGAGATGGCATGAGACCGTCCAATGCTTTAAAGCCCAAGCAGTCCGGAGGTTTCGCCTGGCGTTTGACTCTCGGGCGAGGGTTGGGAGTTGAGGCCTCGCGAAGAGACATTCCAGGAAGGATACTTTATGCTGGAAAATCAGCGGGCCTTCTCCTTTGGAGAAGCGTCTTTTGGGGGAAGGAGCGAGGGCTGGGCTCAGCGGGATTTCAAAAATGCGATGAGGTCGGCCATTTGTTGATGGTTGAGCGCCGCCTCCAGGCCTTCGGGCATCAGCGAGAGGTTCTGGCTTTGCAACGTCTTTATCTGGGAACGCAAAACCGTCCGGTTAGAGCCGTCCACCAGTTTAAGGACTACGCTGTTGGCGCTCTCGGAGGCGAGCAGGCCGTAGATTTCTTCGCCGGTGACAAGGGAGCAAGAGTAGGCGTGGAAGCCGATTTGAATGTCCGCGCTCGGATCCAGAATGCTGCTCAGAAGTTTTTCCCCGGGATGATCCATTACCGAAAGCAGGTCTGGACCGATGTCTCGCCCCTCCCCTCCTCGTTTGTGACAGGCAGCGCAGATGGCGGTGAACGTTTGGTGTCCCTTCTGCGCTTCGCCTTTTAGAGCAAGGGCCGGGAGGTAACTTTCCACCACCGCGCTGCGTGGGGACGAGTTTGTCAGGAGAACTTTCTGAGCCAACTGACTGACTCTCTTGGATGCGTTTTTCAACAAACGCCCTCGAACCGTGGGATCCAGAGTGGACACAGCCAATTCGCCGCGTTCAATGCGTTGAAGCAGGTCGAAGGCCCAGGGTTCGCGACTTTGCCACGCGGAGAGTACCAGCGGTCGGGTAAGCAGCCCAAGTCCAGGCCATGCCTTCACAAAGGATTCCAGAACTTCCGGGACGTTGATCCCACTGAGAGCGTGTATCGCGGCGGATTGGACCTCTACGGAGTGATGGGGCGCAAGCCATGAGCCTAATTCCGAAACAACCCCGGCGCGCGTCGAGGGATCCCTGCCCAAAAGTGAGGAGCTGGCGATTCGATCAAGGGCAGGAGCCGCGCTGTTTGAGGCGGTTGCTCGCGCTTGGAGGAGTAGCTGTGGGGCGCCGGCCAGCAGGCGAGAGAGGGCGTCGTCGCCCGTGGGTTTGCGCAGACTGTCGAGGGAGCGGTTGGACTGCGCCAACTGGTCTAGAAGACGCCCGAAGGAGGTGAGTTGTGCCGGAGTGAACCGCCCGTTAGCCGGTTGGAAGGTTGCTGCGATAAGAACCGCGATGGCGTCGCGATCCTCGGATCCAAGCGCGATTGTCAGCAGGGTATCGCTGAGCGAGGAATTGGAAGTGCCACTGACTGCCGCGCTCAGGGCGCGAAGGTGCGGTGTCGCGGAAGTCATCACGGCGGCGACCAGCATGGGGTCTTTAACGTGGGCGAGCAAAAGTTTGCCGAGGGCATCACCGGCCGCCGGCGCAGCGGAGGCCCCCAGCGAAAAGGCAAGCTGAAGACGCACCTTCGCGTCCGGATCGGCAACAAGAGGCAACGCCGCCGCTAGCACCTCTGGAGTAAAGCGAGTCTCTGCAAGGCGCAGCGCATTTTCGCGCACGCCGGGGGAGGCATCCTTGAGTGCACGCACGAGGGCAGCGGGCGGCAAGGCGTCCAAGCCGTCGAGGACACAAAGCGAGTGCAGACGTGCAAGGGGGTTTGGACTGCGCTCGGCGAGAGTTAGCAGCGGGGCAACCGCAGTTTTCTCAGCCCTCCAAAAGAGCACTTGATGCGCTTTATCGCGGATCCAACCGTTTGAAGACTCCAGTGATGCGACAAGTTCCGCGGAGTTCATGCGGTCAAATCGCACTGGCTTAAACTCGGGCATCCCTGATTTTGCGACCCGGTATATACGCCCTCGGTCATCGCCAAGTCTGTAATGCGGAAGCAGCTCCTCCTTGCCCCCCGCAGGAAGCCAGTGAGGGTGTTCGATCATGAAACGATACATGTCAGCAATCCAGAGGGCGCCATCCGGCCCCTCGCGCGCCATGACCGGCCGGCACCACGGATCCTTGCTTGCGAAAAAGTCGAACTTCCCATCTCCAAATTGCTGCTGCGCCGAAAAGCTCACACCGCTGTCTTGAAGAACCAGATGCTGCACGAGGTTGTGCACCGGTTCGCAAACAAAGGCGTGGGTGGCGCTTCTGTCAAAAAGCAGATTGTCTCTGTAAATCACCCCGCTACAGGCCGACGTGTAGTGGCCGAGGGAGCCGAAATCGTGATACCGTTTCCCTTCCTCGCTCGCGGGATAAACCGGAGGACTCGACGGCGGATCCAGCAATTGCGTCCGGGTTTCGTTCACTGCGTAATAAAGATTTCGACGCAGGTACTGCTCGGGAAGAACATAGTGCCAGAGCGGATGCGCGTTTTGGGTGCCGAACCAGTGGCCCCAGTTGTCACGGTTGCGACCGAACTGCGTGGGCCCGCTCTGGGGCTCAAGTTCGCCAGTGTCCGGCCGAAACCGGAAATCGCGCGCGCCGACTTGGATCTGTTGGTGGCTGCGCAGGGAGGTCAGTTTAGTGTCTGCGCCGTACTTGCCGTGGTGCCCACCGATGGCCATGTAGACCCAGTTATCCAGCCCCCAACGCAGACCGTTGGCACGGAGTTGTTGATTACCCTCCTGCAGACCGGTGAGGAGAACCTCCTCTTTATCGGCTTTGCCGTCGCCGTCTGTGTCCTGAAGGAACAAGACGTTTGGGGCGGCGCTAACGATGGCGCCACCGCGCCAAGTAAGGATGCCATTGGGAAAATTCAGTCCCTCGGCAAAGATCGTGGACTTGTCGTAATGTCCATTGCCTAGGGTGTCTTCGAGTATGCGCACCCGACCGCCTGGTTTGCCGTTGCCGTCCATGCCCAGCGGATAGTCCGCCATTTCGACCACCCACAAACGGCCGCGTTCATCCCAGTCAAACGCGACCGGATCGAGCACCAAGGGCTCGTTCGCCACAATTTCCGCCTTGTAGCCGGCGGGCAAGTGGAGCTTTTTCAACGACTCCTCCGGCGCAAGAGGTGCGGGGACTTTGATGCCCGCAGTCGAAGCGCTTTGAATGCCCGAAACCATCCAAAACTTCGCGACTTCCACTGGGGTGAGTGCACGGTTGAATACGGCAACCTCGTCGAGTTTACCCTGCAAGCCCTCACCGAGGACCAGCGCAGCTGCGGGTGATTTTGCCACGAGCTTCTTTGTGAGTTCGGCAATCGGAGCACCATCCACGTAAACTCGCACCTCGCCGCTTTCGCGAACTAGAACAGCAAAATGCCAGTCGTCGGCACGCAAAGAGGCGGTGGAAGACGCCCCTGCCATTTCCAACTGCACTTGATGCTCATTGTTTTGCCTGACCTCCAAAGTCTCTCCACCCGGCCCGGCAAGCAGCCTTGCGCGCCGCTCGCTCGCGCCGCTGGACTCGCCCAACCAGAACCACACGGCCACGGAATAACTCTCACCCAATCCGTCGAGATCCGCCCGGATACTCCCTCCAGCCAAATGCACCGCTCGGTTAATCTGCTTGGGCCCTGAAAATGCCGAGGACGCGAGTTTTTCTCCAACACCGGTCCCCGAACCGCTGCCAACGCCGGGAAGATACCAAGCCGCTCCCTTGGAAAGATGCGCAACGGGACCGCCACTTACTGCGTTGTGGGCGAAGGTTCCAGCAGACTCGTTCATGCGCCAATAGGCAATGGGATTGGCGTCCAGCACGGCGAGGGCATAGGGACCGTGCGAGTCGGTCATTTCCCGCCGCTTCTGCCCCGTGACCTCCTCAAGCGCTCCCAAAAGGGTGCTGAGAATTTTCGGCTCAGCCTGGACTTCCAACCCGGCGGTTCGTGCGGGCCACGTGGTGTATCCCCCCAAATCATGCTGTTCTGGAGGCGGAATGTAGCCTTCGGCGCCGTTGGCCAGTTCGATGTTAAAATGCATCCCGAGTGGCGCCTGGGCTTTGAGCTTCAGACCGGTCAGGGAGTAAACTTCGTTTGGGAGCGTGGCGATGGTCAGATCACCGATGCGAATGGCCTGAAGTTTGAGCTCAGTTTGTTGGCGCTCCTGCAAAATCAGAGCCTCTCTTGCGTAGACCTCTATTTTGTCTTTTGGGAGGTCGTTCTCAATCCGAGCGGCGATGGGACGCGCCCATTCAAGGCGTTTTTCATCTGGCAGGCGGTAGCGTAAGGGCAGTTTTTTTTCGACGATGCCAAGGGGGACATGGTCTTGGTAGTGCACTCCCGCAAGAGCCTGCATGGCGTAGTCGACCACTCCCTTGGCATAGCTGTCGAGGGTGATGGCCTTTTTGGGCGCGCCGTAGTCCATCCACATCAAATCGCCGCTAGTGCCTTGTGAAATGGCGCACACGAAAGGACCGTTGCCCTCACCCTGCTGCCCCAGCGACTCGGCCAGATGTTTGCAAAACAATCCATAATAGTCCGACGAGACCGCAGTAGACCCGAAATAGTGTTGCGAATAGTTGGCCAAGACCGCGAGGGGCGCTCCCGCCAGAGTTTGGATGGAAACCACTGACAAGCCCGGATCCACGGGACCAGAAGGACCAATGACGGCCGCACTGAGATAACCCGGATGCATGTTCGCCAGAGCCGTTGCATCGCCAAAGGGATCCACAATTTTGTTCTCCGGCTTACGAATCCACCGCCGGTTGTGGGTATGCTCCCAGTCGTCGACCGAAGTCCACCCGATCCGTGCCGGTTGCAACTTTTGTGTCGCGGCCAAAAGACCCTCTGCAATTTTAGCGGGCAACCAAGCGGCGTAATCCTTATCGAGTCTTGTGCCCAGACAACCCATCGCCGCCGGGGCGGAATGGGTGTGCGTGGCGGACACCATCAAATGATCCATTGGAATGCCGCAACTGGCGCTTGCGAGATTCTTCGCCTCATCAATGAGGGTTTGGGTCATCATGCAGGTGTCCACGATGGCAAAGCCGAGTTTCGTTTTGCCGTCGTCCAGCACAATGCAGCGAGCGTGGAGAGGGTCGACCATCTTTGTCCCGCGGCCCTCCAGAAATCCGCCGGCGATAATGGCCGGAAGTTTAGGCGGAGAAATGTCTATGGTGGCAGCGCCCGCACGGAAGACGGGTTCGGCAGCCAAGGCGAGCGGGTGGTTAAGGGCGGCGACAAGCACCAGCGGAGTGCACCAATTGCACAGTTTTACAAAATTCATTTAGGGTATTTTCATAGAAGGACAGCCTGAAAACGGATTTAAGTTAGGGCATATTTCAGATTAAGGGGCAAGTGTTTGCCCTGCCGCAAAAACTGAGAGTCCACCGCGTGTATACGGCGGAGTCAGCAGCGAGGAGAAATACGGCACGTTTTACTTTTACGCCCGGCCGTCAAGGGCGCCCGACTACTGTGCTTGGGGATGTTTGTGAATCCACTCAGCCAGAAACTTGGCGGTTTCGCTGGCAATGACCTGGTAGCCCGCGAGGTTGGGATGCCGGTCGGAGAACCAACCCGGCAAGTGGCCCAGATGAGCATCCAGACGATTATCGAGGACAACCACATAGGGATCTTTCCCGGCACGCACGTAAGGCTGAACGATAGGCAGAAGGGCCTCAGGAACCCTGGACAACGCAAACCGACGATAGTTTAACATGTTAGGCCCCTTTTTAAGCTCCGCTTCGTAGCGCGGATGAATATCAAAAAGCGGCAGGCCTTCCTCTTCCGCGACCTGCTTAACCCGGTCGTTTATCGAGGCGTTGGTGCTTCCCACTTCGTAGGGAATCACGGTCATTGGAATAATGGTGGCCTTGGGATGGTCTTTGCGCAGGCGGGCGATGAGGGCGTGAAAGTCTTTTGAAAAGTTCGTTTCAAAGTCTTCCCGTTTGGAGCGGTCATTCAGGCCATAGCGGATGAAAATGTAGTCGGCCTGAGGCTTGGTGGCGATGTCCCGATCATAACGGCCGGAATCCAGTAACCGCTGAATGTATTCTCCGCTCAGCCCTAAATTGTAGACATCAGCCGGGGGCAGATCCTTTTCAATCGCCAAAAGAATCCGGATGCTGTCCTCCAGCTGGGCCTCTTCAGGCGCCAGTATTTTGGGGATGGAAGCCTCGGTAGTGCTGTCGCCTAGGAGCAGCACTTGAAGCCGCTTTTTGCCCGCGGTGCGCTCACTAAAACGGAAAGGTTTGCCGCCCACAATTTGGTCTGAAGTGATTGTCGGGCAAATGCGTTTTTCGACATGTTCGACGAACAACTCGGTGCCGCGCTGATGGCTTACAAACGGCCAACACGCGGGATTGTACATCGAATCAGTCATGTCGCGCATGAGTGCGACCCGGCGGCCGTTGCGCGCCATTTGCCGCAGGCCAAACGGGCGCCCAGCGACACACATATTAAGGTGCACTCCCATGAGGATCACGTTTTGCAGCCCGCGCGCTTCAAGCAGATTCCAAATTTCCACGCCGGAATCACTGATTGCATCCCGTTCCTGATCGATGCGAAGGCTTGCGACTTGACGGGTCCAGGGCGCCTTCGGGTTCAGACCTTGGGCCTCCAACTCCTTGGCCCATGCCGCGTGCTCCGCCGCCTCGTCGTCCTCGCCTCCATCACTCTGGTCAATGGGATAGATGGCGCCTTCTTCTGCGGGAATCTGTTTACACCATTCGCCTATTTTGTCCGGAAGTCGCCCAGCGGAGGGTGCCATGCGCGCTCGTTCGCGGGCGGGCGTCCCCTCATAAGCCTTCATGCAGCTACTCGGAGCGTGAATGACAAACACTCCCTGCTCTCTCGCTTTTTCGAGCACCTCGTTCATCCGCGGCACCATTTCCCCCTCCCGGATAACCGCATTCTTACAATGGTGAAGGTCCCACATATCGCACACGATGATCGCGGTGCTCGAACCCGCCCAATTTTCTCGGGCGAGCTGTTTGCCTCCGGCAGCGTTGCGTGATTGCAGGGAAAGGGAGAGCGGGGCCTGGGCAAAGAGGCCATTGGCGCACAATAGGAAAAGAAGGAACCGTTTCATTGGGGGGGGACTTTCTTGATAAGAGCCCGCCGAGCGGAATGCAAACAGGGATCGTCAAGTCGCAGACTCCCAAGGGCTGTTTCTCATAAAAAATCTGAGCGGCAATTGATTTCGAGAATGCCCCCCCCAACACCCGACGCGACGACCGCCAGCGTCTCCTCTCTTTTTGATCTAAGGAACGTGGTGCTCCAGGATACAACTGGTATGACCTCTCCCCTCTGGCGATGCATCTCAGAATTTAGATCGCCACCCAGGGAGGCTTCGTTATCGGTAGAGCCAACAGAGGCCGACCCAGTTGCTGGAGGCGCCCATTTTTTGATCGTTCTATGAATATCAACGCACTTCAACGCCCAGCCTCCCTTGTCGAGGTGGTGTGTAACCAGCTTACTCAACTCATCCAGGGAATCACTTTGAAGGATGATCGCTGGCTACCCGGGGAACGTTCACTGGCAGAGCAGCTCGGCGTGAGCCGCACCGTCGTACGCGAAGCCACCAAGCGGCTCGAACAAAAGGGCCTGCTGGAGATACAACACGGAACGGGCATTAAGGTTGTGAACCGACTGCACCGCCCCCTAAACAATTCGCTCACACTTCTAATTCCCGATTTGGTGGAACGCCTCAGGCAGTTAAACCAAGCGCGTCTTTCAATCGAACCAGCAGCCGCTGCCCTCGCTGCCGAACGCGCATCCAAGGAGCAAGTCCAGCTGATGCGTAGCATTCAGTGTCAGCTAGAAAAGACAGAGGACAACGCCGCAACCATCGAGGCGGATTTGGAATGGCATCGCGCGATTGTTGACGCCAGCGGGAACCAGATTTTCCGGCTCATTCTGGACTCGTTCGGGGAACTCGGCTTCGCCAGCCGTCTTCGCACCATTGGCCGCCTTGGAAAGGCGCCCGCAGCAGAGCAACACGCGATGATTCTCGACGCAATTGAACGCCGGGATCCAGAAGGAGCCGCCTCGGCTATGCGCAGCCACATCAGTTCTGCGCTCAACGACATGGATCTCACCTCCCTAGAATCTCACCAGCCCTAAAAGCCATGAATTGGACCACCCTACCGCTCGCTACCGCGATTGCCCTCTGCACGACGCCCCTCCTCGCGGAGGTTGTGATGGAAACCGTCAAAATTCAAATGCGCGACGGCGTAATGCTTTCCGCGGATGTTTACCGGGATCCCGCAATTCCAAAGGCACCCGTGGTACTGATGCGCACTCCTTACAACAAGACGAAAGCCAAGGGGAACGCAGAACGCCTTGTAAAGTCCGGTTACGCGGCAGTGATGCAAGACTGCCGTGGCTCCAACGCCTCGGAGGGCGTCTTAATCCCCTATTATAACGAGGGACTCGACGGGTACGACACTATCGAGTGGATCACACATCAGCCGTGGAGCAACGGTCGAGTGGGGATGACAGGAGGCTCCTACGTGG
>CALQFT020000112.1 GCA_943329925.2 Opitutus sp. GAS368 | reverse complement strand
GCCTTGGGTTGAGCCAACCGGAAGTGACGGGAAGACGAATCCGGCTCATTGGATTTCGGCGCCGCGTTGTGTTCATTGGGCACCATGAAGATGCTGCCGTAGGGACAATTATTGGCGCAGAGACCGCATCCAATGCAGTGGTCTTCAATGACGATCTGAAGGTGTTTTCCCCTGTGAATAGAGTCCACCGGACAGCCGACCATACAATGAGCCTCGACGCAGGAGCGGCACGAGGTGGCCACCATAAAATTGCCCAGACGCATGCCGTCCCGAAGCAAGCGGCTGACAGGTACGCCGTGGGAATGAGTCCCATGTTGCTCCACGCAGCCCTTGGTGCATTCGTCGCAGCGGATGCACAAATCCATGTTCAAAGCCAGAATGCTGCGCCCCTCGTAAAGTCCCTGGCTTACGTAATTGTCCACGATGGGATTCATCTGGCCGTCCCCCTTCAAAAAACCAAGCGAGCGCTCAATTAAGTCCCGCCGTAGAGTGGGGAATTCGCGCAGCATCGGGAGGAAGTCCTCACGACTGAGGCGCGCCACTTCCAACTGGCCTAAAGCAGAGCAACTCGCCGAACGGACTCCGATGGGAAGTACCTTGGCGAGGTCAGCCCCCTCCTGATTAAGGATCGGCAACATGGCACGCTCAACTTCGTCTGCAGTTCGAGTGCCGTCTTCTGCCGCCAGAGCCAGCATCCCAATCTCGCCGATCATCCCGCCCGGACCACGGGAAACCACTCTGGATTCCTCCTCGTAGCGCCGAATCCCAATGCGAACGTAACCCAAACGGACGATGTAGAGACAATCCGCGGGATCCCCTTGCTCAAAGAGCACCTGCCCGGGATTGATCCGCAAAAATGTAATGCGGTTGCGCATGTACTCGATGATGCGGGCATACTCCTCCTTGGGAATGCCTTGGAAGATGCTCGAGGATTGCAGCACCAAATTAAGGGCGCGATCGCGGTACGCTTTCTCAAACTTTTGCCGCTGACTGGGCAACCGCATCAAACGATCCAGCACATTGCGGCGAATCTCCCAAACTTCCCCGTCTTCGAGCACCTTGAGATCCGCGCTTCTGGGCGAACCGCTCAGACAGGACATTTCCCCCACGATCACGTCTGCAGACGTCACCTCGACTTCGAAAACCACTTCTTTGCGGGACTTGCCCATCCAAGCGCTAAAGGTGCCCTTGGCCCCCGGAAGCTCAGGCTTGTACACCGTGGTGAGATAGCGCCCGGAGCGCATAATAAACGCAGTATTACCCGCCTCCCCCTGCTGCATCAGCATGCTTCCGGCAAGGACTCTGCGGCGCATCACCAACCCCTCCTGCCAGAGTAGGAACTTCGGAGGAATCCCGGAAAAGAGGGGATCCTTGAGCAGTTCAGCAGCCGAAATTTTCTCCGCCGTACCGTGCTTGGTCGCCGGCTTTACCGCGGTCACGGGATTGAAGGTAATGGCGCTGGTGGGGCAGGAAATCATGCATTCCCCACACTGCACACAGTCGCTCTCGCCCATGGGTTGGTCCAAGTCAAAGCCGATTGAGGCTTGGGCCCCCTTCCCGGTGCGCCCGATGACGTTGTTGCCCTTCACCTCGTTGCAGGCGCGCACGCAACGATCGCAAAGCACGCAGGCGCTGTGGTCGGTGACAAACACTGGCGAGGAGGTGTCCAACCGCTGCCTGTGCGCGATGGCCTCGGGCTGCAACGGAGCGAAAACATCGAGTTTGAGGCGCGAAGGGTTGGCTCCGCAGCGATCTACCAAACGGCCCAATTCATTAAACGGAGCCAGTTCCAAGTCGAGTTCGGCCCTAGGAGCCGGCTTGAGATGATCCACCGCGAGCAACTCCGTGAGGGTACGCACCGATTTTCGCACCCGTTCCCCATCGGCGCCGGGATCCTCCATGGTGAAGACCTCCATGCCTTCCTTGACTTGATGCTGACAGGCTGGGAGCAACTTGCGCTCCGCAGCGCGCTTCCCTCGTTTTTGCCCGTAAATCTGCACCACACAAAGCCTGCACACCGCCACGGGCTTCATGTGCGCCTGATGGCACAACACCGGGATGGGGATTTTAACCTCATCCCCCGGTTGTTTGACATAAAGCTTGGTAGCGGCGTCGTAGATGGTGGTGTAGCGGGGAGTGGTGCGCCCCTCGAGATCTAGGATGATGTTTCCATTGGCGTCCTTGGAGGGCTCGGCCATTGGAACCGTAACGGTCTGACCATCGATTTGCAGGGTGACGTTCCGGCTGTAATCCCGCTCCACAGGCGCGTCTAGACGCACCAACTGGCCGTTGATATCGCGGCTAAATAAGCCCTCATCGTCGTCTTCACGCAGCAGATGAGTGCTGGGTTCGGTGTTCGGTAGCATGAAAAAGCCTCCTAGGAGTTAAGTTGCGCGCTCGCCTTGGGAGCGGTGAGGTGTTTGGCAATATCGGCTGGGAAAAAGTTCATCAACGTCCGCAGGGGCGCAGGAACAGACCTGCCCAACCCACAAATAGAGGCCATCTCGATGGCCCCGAGGAGGTCTTTCATCATCGGCACCAGCTCCTCTTTCCAAGTTGTGGCGTCAATTTTGCCAGCCAACAGACTGGCGGCTAGCGAGGTCATTTTCTGCGACCCCAACCGGCAAGGGACGCATTTACCGCAGGATTCGTTGCGGTAAAACTCCATGGAATAAAGCGCCTGCTCGGCCATGTCGCGGCCCTCCGCGTAAACCACCAACCCCGCGCCCAGGGCTTGGGTGGGACTCAACGCCCGGAACAAATTAAGCTCCAATTCGAGATCTAGAATGTCAATTTCCGGGGCGGCGGGATCAATTCCGCGACGGCCAGCCAGCGCAATCCAAGCCTTATTGTTGACGTGATCCCGAGGCAACCCGGCGCCTGCTTTGAGCTTGGCGGGCAAGAAGCCTCCCGAGGGACCAGAAGGCGCGAACGCCTTCATGGGCAGATCATTCACAATCCCCCCGCAGTAGTTTTCTCCGTAAATGAGCTCGCGCAGGGTCATCCCCATGGGCACTTCGTACACACCCGGTTTTTTGACATCGCCGGAAATGGAGAAAAAGCGACGTCCCTTCCAGCCGTTGACCCCGAGGCCCGCGTAAGTGGCACCGCTTCGCAAACAGATGTAGGGCATCCAGGCGTAGGTTTCCACGTTGCTGACAATCGTAGGGAGATCCTGTAACCCGTTAGTTTCAAGCTTCGGCGGCATGTTTCTGGGTTCGCCGCGCCGGTCGGACATCGCCTCAATCAAGGCGCTTTGTTCCCCGCAAATATAGCCGCCTGGGCTCACAAAAACGCTCACCAAAAATGGCCTGCCCAAAACCGAGGCGTCTGTCCCGCACATCCCGAGTTCCTCGGCCCGCTGAATCTCGGCGCGACACGCCTCAATTTGTTCGGTGTATTCGTGCCGGATGTAAATGAAGCCTTGGGAGGCACCAGTCAGGAGGCCAGCCATAATAACGGCCTCCACCACAAGGTGCGGGGTGCGCAGCAAAATCTCCCTGTCCTTGAAGGTGCCCGGCTCGCTTTCGTCCCCATTGACCACCACAAACGCCCGGGTATCAGTCCCCCGAACTCGCGCGGTGCGCACTGCGTCGCGCACATCCCGCAACTTCTGCGCTACAGGAATGCCTGCGCCGCCCATGCCGCGCAAATCAGCCGCCTCAAACTCCGTCAAAATTGATTCAGACCAACCGCCCAACTCCTTGCCCTTGGCCCAATCGGAATCGGACTGCCAAGCCAGAACCACCTGGTCGACTTCCGCATCCGCCTGATTGGCCATCTTGTCCTCCCCGACCGTCTTCTGACGGAAAGACTCCACCTGATGCGGCCCGAGCTGAAACTTATCTGCGGCGAGCTTGGAGGCCGCTAAGATTGAATTATTTCGGGCCTCCACCACCTTGCTCACTGCCGCGTAATCGCAAGGCTTGCCTTCATAAGGATCCACCTCAAAAGCCGGCGAGCTTGCCGCATCGCGCACATCGCTATCATGGGCGGCTCGAGAATCCTGCAAAGCAGCCCGCACGATGGCGTCCAGTTCAGTGGCATTGCGCCCAAGATGATAGGACTCGTGTTCGTCGCCAGCCGTGGAAAGACACGCGGCGGGGGCCCGGTCACAACGGCCCAAACAAGAGACGCCATGCACCTCCACGCCTTCGGGGAACGAGCGCTTTAACGCATCGGCAGTTTGGCGCGATCCGGCCATTTGACAGGCCATATCCCGACACACATGAACGGTCACCTTTGGCGGGGCTTTAAACCGAAAATGCGGAAAAAAACTCCCCACCGCCTGTAACCGCGCCAGAGGGATGCCGCTTTGCTGGGAAAACTGCTCCATGGCAGCACTCTGCAGATAACCAAACTGATGCTGGATGCGTTGCAGCGCCGGGACAACAACCGGGGCGTAAGGAGGCAGGGGCGCCGAAGCACTCATGGTTTAATTGGGACAGGGGTGGAAGGAGGGGCCGTATGAACCGCCGCCTCCAAAACGGAGGGCGTAAAGGCACTGTGGAAGTGATGGCAATTCTGGCAAGAGAACTTCACGCCTTCTTTTCCAGTGCTGGTGAGAGGCTGGTGACACTCCACACACGACTGCTGCGTGGGCAGTAAAATATCGCTGGTCAGCTTGCTCTTCAACGCTGCGCCATGGCAGTCCGTGCAGGCCGATTGCTTGTGGGGTTGGTGGTTAAACGCCCCCTTGGAGAGCCACCGCGTAGGAATGAGGGGCGGCTGCACTTCGGGCGACGAACCGTCTTCCCCTCCCTTCACCGTGTGGCACTTGGCGCACTCCGTCAAAAACTTGGGCCTGCCAGAGCGCATCAGGCGCTCGCCGCCCAAATCCTGCGGGTCGCCCTGCAGAAACACGCGCTTTTCCAGATCGTTAATCGAGGACAACCCCCGGCGTTGCAAAGCCTCCCGCTCCTCCTTGACCCTGAGGGAAACCGCCACCGGCTCAGTCACCCCCGAAGCGCGAACACTGGATTCGATGGAGGAGTCCAATCCGGCGAGGAACAGCTTCACCGTTCTGGAGTTTCCGTGGGGAATATGCAGGTTGGGAAGCGACTGCTGGATTTGGAGCGAGTGGCACTCTTGGCAGTGTTTTTCAAAACGCACCGGCTGATAGAACACGCCGTTGGCCTCCGGTTGGTGACAGGAAGCGCAATCCAATTTCGCGTTGTTGAGCTGGGGAATGTCCGTGCGGAAATGGCGGGCATGATTGAACTTAAGATCGGAGGGATCCCGAGCCTCGGGGTTCTCATAGCCAAAACCAGGGTGCCCATGGGCGAAGCTTTCAAAGGCAGCCACAGCCTCGGGAGCATGCGCAGGGGGCAGAAAAAGACGCAGTCCCTCCCCAAGGTCAACGGTCTGTCCACCCGCCGTGGCGGAGGGCGGCTGGGTGGGTTGGGTGCGGGAATTGTGGAGCTTGGTGAGGGAACCGTGGCAGTCGGTGCAGGTCTGGCTGGAGGGAAGCGCCATCCGGTGAGGGCCGGCGTGTTCTCTGTGGCAACTCGCGCAGGAGGAGGCGTGGACCAACCCGCCTTGGGAGGCGGTGTTGAGCCCGATGTTCCACGTCTGGGGAGCGTGTAACCCTGTGCCGGGATGGCATTTCATACACGCCGCATCCATGGCTTCCAAGGAACTCACGGAAGCAAACTTTGCTATATTTTCGACAAACCCCGCACTCAACGACTCGCCCGAGCCAGTATGACACGTCTCGCAACGGTCCACCAAATGAGCGTGATTTTGCGAAAGCGGACCGGGGCTGAACTTTTTCGGAGACCCCCATTTGCCAAAAACCAGAACACCGAACACCGACAACGCCACAACGAAGCTAAAACACAAAAACCGAAGGCGCCGCCAGTAATGAGGCCGCCGGAAGTAGCCCAAATTACCGGAGTACCCTTTGGAGATTTTTTTCTGAGAATCAGGAAGTTCTGGCATGGCCTTCAGTGAGTTTGGGTGACCAGAAACCGGACCCCTGCCCAAGCGTGCCAAATTGTCACGATTATCAGAGCAAAGGAGGTGGGGACGTGAACCAAAAGCCAACCGTGGAGCCAATGCTGAAACCTTGTTTGTAAGTTCATCAGCCGGCGGGTTTCGCACCAAGCTTCAATCTCATCCACCCGGGGACGCCATTCGGCATGAACATTCACCTTCAAAATTTTAAACATCTCAGCCGCCGACTGGCTGCTCTCTAGGTGCGGTGTACGTGCTTCCTTCTTCAAGGACAGAAACGGCAAGCATTCCTCGTCCAAAAAACGCCCTAAAATATGAGGTGAGGTATCGCCGCTCACCCCAAGTGCAGCGGCCTCCGCCACTTGTGTCCGCATTTTAGTGGCAGCCTCCAAAAGACTCGCTCGCACGAACGGGATTTGTTCAAAAACCACCTCGCGGGGAAGATGTTCGCGCATCACTGGGGGCAAAAAATGTTGCAGAATGACCCCAAAGATTCCGCTCCCCATCACCAGCGCGTAAAGGGCTAGCAACCCCGTGGTGTGAGGCCCTCCCATCCGAAAACCGGAATGCAGCACCACAAGAGGCACCGTCAGAACCGTCAGCCACAAATGAGCCTTCAACCACGTCTGCACACTGCCAATGGGCCAAAGCCGCTTCTTCTTGCGCACCCCCAAAGCAGCCGCAAAGAGAAAAATCCCGAACGCCACGATGCCGAAAAGCAATCCAAGAGGTGTTCCCCCATAGTTGGCGCGCGTCGGGGGTACAGGGCCCAATAGGGCAGGAAATTTCAACCCGAATGGCAACAAATCAGGGTGCAAGTTTACTAGGTAGGAAACCGCTGCAAAAACAGCGACCCCTGCGACTGCTAAAATCCAGGGTAAATGCGAACGATCAATCCTCATACGCGGACAACTGCGAGAACTACTGCGAGAACTACTGCGGGAACCAAACAATGTGTCCACGAACACTGGGGTGGTTCTTGGATGAGAGGCTTATAAACAGGGAAAATGCTTGGTTGTAAAAACCATTTTTTTATTAAAAGTTTGTTCACTCATTATCTATCCTTGAAAAATCACTCAGCCAACACCCAGCTTTCCTCCTCAGACCTCTCTCCTCTGACTTTGACAGCGGGCCACCCTTTAAATGCCCGTTTACTTGGCTAATACAAAATTGGAAATGAACGTCCCCAAAACCCTTCTCCTTCTCTCGCTTACCTTCTTGGGTTCGCAAACTTTCGCCGCAGATACAGGCAAGCTGGCTCTCGGCGGAAAATTTACCGGCACTCAGTCTTGCGCCACGACCGGATGCCACGGGGGCGGCACGGTTCACAACGAATCCATCATCTTTGAGCGCAAGGATCCCCACGGGATTTCCTACGGCATTCTAGGCAAGGGAACCTCCCTGCGCATCGCCGAGGCTCTGGGCATTAAGGGCGACCCTGCAAAGGACATGCAGTGTAACGTCTGCCACGCTCCCATGCAGGGCGTCGACGCCGAATTCTTCGTCAAAGACCTCAAGCCTGACCGCGGCGTGGGATGTGAATCCTGCCACGGAGCGGCTGAAAACTGGTTGAGATTCCACACCCGTCCGGACGTTAATTTTCAACAAATCATCGCCGCCGGGATGCGCGATCTCAATGACATCTACGGACGCGCCAACTCCTGCGTTGGCTGCCATCTCAATCTGGACGAATCCCTGCGCAAAGCTGGGCATCCCGAACTGTTTTTCGAACTCGACGGCCAATGTGCCGCCCAACCCCCGCACTACCGCGATGCCCGTCCCTCACTGGGGCCACGCTCCTGGCTCACAGGACAAGCCGCCGCTCTGCGCGAAATGAGCTGGAAACTTTCCCTTAAAGGGGACGAAAACTTCCTCCCTCGCTGGAAAGCCCTAGTGTGGTTGCTGCAAAAAACCGAACTCGGCCGCCAAGAACTCCCCGCGACTGAGGACTTCACCGCCATGCAGAAGGCCGCTGACGGCTTGGCGCGCAAAGCCGCCCCAAAACTGTGGTCCACCACCGAAGTACAAACCCAACTCCAAGAATTTTCCGCGCTTCACACTGAGTTCGAAGTTCCAAATACAGACAAAGCCCTCCTCCAACGCAGGGCGGAAGTTCTGGTGCCCGCCTTGGATCGGCTCTGGCGCGAACTCCGCAAAAGCGGCATCGCCCAGTCGGATTGCGAAGCCTCTATCCAAGCGCTTCATCTTCTGGCGATGGACCACGAAGACTTCGATCCCGCCAAGTTCTCAACCTCGCTGGGCAAACTTAAGGTCTCCCTCTCCAACCTAGGCCCAGTCGAGAGCAAGAAAAAGTAGGCAACTCCGCTTAAAGGTGCTGCAGCTTAGTTGGGCATTCCCAAAAATGGGAACCTCAGCGCGGCCGACGCCCCTCTTACCTACTGCGGATTGCGCGGGAACTTCACATAAGGAAGGCGCGCTCCCCGGTACGCGAGCGTATCGGAGCGAATCGCATCGGCAGCGAGAAAGTTGGCCGTCCCGCTGGCACAAACCATGTCATCCTGATCCACGCCATCGCCTGAAACACCGATGGCACCGATCAACTCTCCGTTGCGGTACAAGGGCAGACCGCCGGGAAAGATGGTCATTCCGTTGGGCAGATTGGGATTGCCGGGGTAAGTTGCTGGCGTTAGGGACGACAATGGAGAGGTTTTCAAAGAAACCGCCTCTTGCAGTCCGAAAAACGGCCCCCATGCCCGACCGTCTATGCCGGGGGGATAAAAACGTTGGGCGAGGAAGCCTACGGCTCGGGTGCTCATGGCCGTGGTTTTGTTGGAGAAAAACACGGCTGTGCGGGCCTTCTGGACACTCACATCCCAGCTAAACATGGTCGCCTCCCCGACCCTGAAGACGCCAAGTACAGCGGGGGGCTCGCCGTCGCTGTTTGGATTGTTCACCACCGTGATAAATGTTTTAGCACGCGTCCCCACCGGCAACCTGATTCCCGCGCGGATAATGCTGCAGCGCTGCGCCGCAAGAGTCAGAATACCGGTGACTTCCGCCGCCGTAAGTCGCGCCGCAGCCCTTGTCCCGATAGTTCCCGTAAGCGGATCGGCGCGGATCAACTGTCGGGTTTCCCCCGCAACCCCTCCGAGGCTGCTCGGCCCGAGGGGGCTGAAGTCATAACTCGCCGGTGAACCCTGAGGTGTATAAACGAAAAGATCCACAGGATCCGTCACCACGGTTCCTGCGACTGGTGGAGAAGGAGGCACAGGCAACTTGGACAAGTTTCCGATGACGTAGGGCACCCGAATTCCCCCTAGGAGCACATTCGTCGCCAAGATGCTCGTCGAGGGCCGGAACCCACTTTGGGCGGCAAGCGCCACATTTTCATCGGTGTCCGCAGCCACCTTAAAGCCGGCCGTAGAATTTGCAGGCGCGGGGGTGCCGCTGAGCAAAAAGGCAGCAGGGCTCAGATTTGATGGGCTTGAATCGCCCGTGACCCCAACGCCGCCCACCAGTTCCCCATTTTTGTAAAGGGGCACGCCTCCTGGGGAATCATCAAGCGAGGTAAATGGTACGGCGTCCGTTCTGGCTCCCGGAGACTTAGTTGAGGCTGCTGAACCATTAAATCCTACGGGGATCCGCTTAAAACGATTGATGTCGGAAAAAAAGAGGTTAGAAAAACCCACCCCGACCAGAGGGCCTGGAGAGGAGTTTCGTATCCCCGGAGGGAAATGCTGCTGAATAATATAGCCGGCAGTGCGGGAGGTGAATGCATTTTCGTTGCTACTCAAAAACGCGGCCGTTCCTGCCCGGGAAACAGCCCCGGCGATGACTCCCTGAGATGGCGCAGCTGTGCCGACCTTAAGCACGCCGAGTACAAAACCCTCTCGATCCACCACGGCCAAAACAGACTGGGGGCTGTACTTTGCCGCATAGGCCGCGCCTTGGGTAAGGATCAAGCTCACCTCCGGCCCGCTCAAGGACTGCGCCGCCGATGCTGCACACGTCAAAACGCCGACAAGCACAAAGGCGACTTTGCAGATTTGCATCCGCGGAGAGCTTAAAAAATTCCGAATCGCATTTGGCATGGTGTTTTTTTGCCCTAATTATCTTCTGCTTCAAGCACCAAACCGCTAGATGCTTTTTGGCCGACCGGTTGAATAGACCGGCTAAGGTGAAAATGAGCCCACCCATCCACCCGAAACCCTTCCCTTTAAAACGCCTCCTCGCACTCAGCTGCATTGCTTGGGCAGCGGCGTCGGCTGCTGGAGATTCGCCAGGAGTGGGTGCAGGAAAGCCATCCAAGCTGCCCCCTGTTTTCAACCCTGATCCCGGCGCGTGGGCCACCCCCTCCTCCCAAACCCTCGCAGACACAGTTGCCCCACCGCCTCTTGCGGAGGCCATCAGAACGCTCGGACGCCTGACCCCTGTGGACATCACTCGCGAACCGCTCGCCGCCAAGGAGCGCGCGCCCGGAGAGTTTGCGACGCACAACTATCCTTTGGCCAAAGAAGGACGCGGCTTACTCAATTTAAGCACCGCTGTTCCCGACCGTTGGGCGGTGCCTCTCCCCCACTGGCAGCGTTATTTGGATCCCAGCCTCGAGACGCCTTATTTGCAGGAAAAAACGAGGCTCTGGCACCCCTACCAGCAAAGCCGACTAAAAGGAGACGTTCCAATTTTTGGACAGGATATTTTCACAAATATCTCGGCGAAGAGCTTCACCCAGGCTGAGTTCCGTAAGCTTCCAGTCGCCAGCGGCGTCAGCACAGCCAAACCGGGTAGCGCCGAGTTTTTTGGGAATGGCGCTCAATCTCTGATTTCCACCGACACTTCGGTGGCCATTGATATTTTTAAGGGCGAAACCTCCTTCAAACCCGTCGTCTGGCTCCTGCACATCAACGTGGTCGAGAACGAAAACTGGGTCCGAACCCGTGAAAACAACCTCCTCAATCCCGACCCGCGGGGCAGTAACTATCAAAGTCCGGCGAGTTATACCACCACCCAGGATTCAGGAGCCTACAAAGGGAGCCAAGACAGCGTTAACCCAATCATCTCAGGCCCAAGTTCGTTTGATAACTTTAGCATCCTTAACCCGGCAAGCTCGGGCAATCGGAACATTTTAGATCTGCTTAAAACCCCGACAGCGCCCTCCCCAAATCCGACTACACCTCCAGCGCCCACAACAAACACGACGCCCAATTCGGCCACCTCCGCACTGACCCCCGCGGGCAACCAGACCCGCTACACCTACCGGCACAGAGACACTCTTTCCCTCCAAGAGGCCTTTTTGGAAATCCATCTGCGCGACCTCTCTGATAACTACGATTTCATCAGCAGCAGGTTCGGTATC